>JAVRLX010000028.1:0-4487 GCA_031960985.1 Campylobacterales bacterium
ATATTTACTTTTAGCGAGGAATTTTACTTTGTCAAAACATCACTGCATCGTTTGCGGCAGCTCTCTGCTAGAGCCGATATATCGACCAAAAGAGCAGCCGTTAGCCGCTCTCGCATTGCCAAAAAGTGCAAAAGAGGCTATTGGCGCTTCGCTTTATCCCCTTGATTTTTATATGTGCGTATCTTGCGAACACATCTTTAACGCTGCTTTTGACTACTCAAAAATACCATATGAACAAGACTCAAACCTGATGTACAACTCTGGAAGTGGTTGGAGAGAGCATCTACTAAATGTTGCCGAGCTTGTAAGCAACAATGGATTAAAGGGCAAAACCATTATCGACATTGGCTGTGGAGACGGCGACTTTTTGGAAATTTTACAAAAGATGGAGCCAAACGCTAGATATATCGGATTTGAACCCGGAATAGAGGCGGATAACGCGGCAGATAAAAAGCTAGAAATTTACAAAGACTACTTTTTGCCAGAGCGAGATATAGAGGTTTATAAGCCGGATATTATCATCTGTAGGCATGTGATAGAGCATTTGCAAGACCCGAGGAGGTTTATGGAGCGCATATCGTATTTTTCGACTCTTTATGGCGTGGCTCCTCTTTTTGTCGGTGAAGTTC
Organism: Campylobacterales bacterium; assembly: GCA_031960985.1. Lineage (GTDB taxonomy): Bacteria > Campylobacterota > Campylobacteria > Campylobacterales > UBA6016 > UBA6016. The sequence goes on from JAVRLX010000028.1 coordinate 630, forward strand.
CAAATATTGAAAACGCTATTGAAGAGCTGAGGGTTGCCGATTATTTGTATGAGCATGTCAGCAACTTTACGCGCGCTAGTTTTAGGGCGCTTTTTGAATTATCCGGTTTTGAAACACCGGATATGCATGTTATGTATCAAGGCGAAGTATTGGTAGCCCTCGCGCCTACAAAACAAGATGTTCGCAAAATAAAAATAGCGCAAAACGCCAAAAATTACCGCGAAAATATGTTGCTTCAACAAAAAAATGTAGAAGCCAAACTCTCAAAAATCCAACAGAACGGCAAAACTATAGCTCTTTGGGGAGGAACAGGCAAAGGGGCTAGCTTTATAAACAGCTTCGGGCTAGATTGCGGCAGATACCCGCTTGTGGTTGATTCGGATGAGAGAAAAAGCGGGCGATACGTACCTGGCGCGGGGCAACTCATACGACACTCAAGTTTTCTTGAAAGCAAGCCTTGTGACGTCATAGTGGTGACTACCAACTGGCGCACAGAGGATATAGCGGCAGAGGTGAGAAGGCGGGGGATAGTGTGCGAAAAATTACTGGTTGTGAGATATGGAGAGATAGAGGAGGTAAATAAATGAATTTCACTTTATCCATAGAAGAGGCTTTAAAGCTTGCCATTTCTCACCATCAAGCAAATAGACTATCAGAGGCGGAGTCTTTATATCGAACTATTTTACAACAACAACCAAAACATCCAGACGCAAATCACAATCTTGGTTTGCTTGCCATAGCCGTAGGAAAAACAGACTTAGCGCTTCCGTTTCTCAAAACAGCGCTAGAGGCAAATCCAAATATTGCGCAATTTTGGCTGAGCTACATCGGCGCGTTGTTAAGGCTAAACAACATTGAAAACGCAAAGCAAACGCTAGAGCAAGCAAAAATATTTGGGTTAGCGCAAGACATTGTTGACTCTATACAACAACAGATAGATGCATTAAGTATTACAAATTTGTTTGATACGGCAATTTCTTTCCGAGAAAAAGGCGAATATTCCCAATCGGTCAATTTGCTACAAGAATGGTTGGAATTAAACAAAAACGCTTCTTTTGAACTAGTGGCTACCGCACATGCACATCTTGCGCATGCATTTTTTTTGCTCAAAAATGACAATATCGCACTATATCATATCAATAAAGCTTTATCTTTGGCTCCAAATCTTCCTGTTGTTCTAAAAAACTATACAAGGTCGCTATTGAGAACACGAAAAATTGACGAGGCTATGCTTGCGGCCGAACAAGTAGTCAAATTGGAGCCTGAAGCGCCGGAAAGCCTGCTAATCTTCGCTGTTGCGCTCAGGGCAAAAAATGAAAATCAAAAAGCTTTAAATATAGTAGAATATGTGCTACAAAAAAAGCCGAACTATGCTGAAGCTTTATTAAATCGCAGTATACTAAAACTAGCTTTTAATGACAGAAATGCCGCCATTATTGATGCCGAAAAAGCCGTCTCCATAAAACCGCATTTAAATGAAGCATTTGCGCTCCTAGCTTCTTTATATTATCAAAACAAAGAGCTACCAAAAGCCATCGATGCACTTGAGAAGGCATTAATAAATGATCCTGACAATGTCAATTATATTGTAGATCTTGGTGAATTTAAAAGACAGGCGTATCAAACAAAAGAGGCTATTGCGCTATTGCGTAAAGCAGTTTTACTTGCTCCTGATAATACAGCCGCTTGGGCAAACTTAGGAGTAGCTCTTCATAGCGATGGGCATTTAGAAGAAGCAAAAGAGATGTATGAAAAAGCGCTGTTGTTAAACCCGCAACTTGCGGAAGTTGCCAATAACCTAGCTGCGCTTGTCATGAAAACAGAATCTTATGAAGCTGCGTTACAATTCTTAGAACAGGCTCTTGAGTATCAGCCAAACAATCCGACGCTTCTGGCAAACAAAGGTGGAATACTACTAAAATTAAAGCGGGCTCCAAATGAAGTAGGCGATATTGCAAATAAGGTTATAGCCTTAGCCCCAAACGATAGCGATGGATACAGACTCTTAGGCTCCTTATACAAAGAACTTGGCGAACTAACTAAAGCGCTTGATTGTTTCAAAATAGCAATAACAAAAAATCCATCTTCGGCGGAAATGCACACTATAGTTGGAGATATTTATAAGAATTTAGGAGATATTGAAGCCGCGAAAGAGAGCTATTTTTGCGCGCTAGCGCTTAAACCAGACAGCATAGAAGCAATTAGCGGGCTGCTATTTACGAGTAATTATACGGCAGAAACGAATACGCAAGAAGATTATAATTTAGCCGTCCGTTATGGCGAAGTTTGTAGCAATAAAGCAACACAAGTATATAGTACTTGGTTAGTAGACAAAACGCCGCCACGGCTTAAAATTGGTTTTGTATCAGGAGACTTTAGAAAGCACCCCGTTTCTTATTTTTTGGAAAGTTTTTTGAAGGAGTTAAATTCTGAAAAATTAGAGTTAATCGCTTATCCCACACATCACCAAACAGATACCACAACAGAAGCAATGAGGAAGCTTTTTGCAAAATGGTCGCCAATATACGGATTGAGCGACGAAGCTGCCGCTAAACATATCCATCAAGACGCCGTCCATATTCTAATTGACTTATCTGGGCATACAAACCACAATCGCTTGCCTGTTTTTGCATACAAACCAGCGCCAATACAAGTAAGCTGGCTAGGATACTTTGCAACGACAGGCGTTAAAGAGATTGACTATATACTTGCCGATAAGTACGTAGCTCCAATAATAGACGATGCATATTTTGTTGAAAAAATATGGCGACTACCAGATGGATATTTATGCTTTACTCAGCCAAAAGAAGCTCCGCCGATCAATGATCTACCGGCTATCCAAAATCAATATGTTACCTTTGGTTGTTTCAACAATTTAAGCAAAATTAATGACAAAGTTATAGACTTGTGGGCGCAAATTTTACAAAAGCTACCAAATGCCAAGCTAATGCTAAAAAATAAAGCTCTAGCAGACAGCGCCATTGCCCTATCTATACAAGAAAAATTTACTTTTTTTGGCGCCAACGCTGATCAGCTCATACTAGAGGGACCTTGTTCGCGCGCAGAGCTTTTGAGTGCATACAACAAGATAGATATAGCGTTAGATCCATTTCCATACCCTGGCGGTACAACAAGTATAGAGTCGCTATGGATGGGTGTTCCTGTAATTACGAAAGCTGGAAATACATTTCTTTCACGCGTCGGCGAAAGCATCGCACACAACACATATCAGACAGAATGGATTGCAAAAGACAACGAAGAATACATACAAAAAGCGTTATATTTTGCATCAGACTTTAGACATTTAGCAAAAATTAGACTTAAAATGAGAGACCAACTTTTGAACTCCCCTGCCATGTTGGCTAATCAATTTGCTAAAAATTTTGAAACCGCAATGTATGACATGTGGCATAAGCTAGAGAAATCAGATGTTTAAAAATAGAGTATTAGTCACAGGCGGCGCTGGATTTCTAGGCTCTCATCTATGCGATAGGCTTATAAAAGACGGTTATGAGGTGGTTTGCGTAGATAACTTTTTTACGGGTTCAAAGGCAAATATCGCGCATCTTTTGGAAAACAAAAAGTTTGAGCTTTTGCGTCACGATATTTGTTTGCCGCTGTATATCGAAGTGGACGAAATATACAATCTCGCATGCCCCGCAAGCCCGATTCACTACCAAAACGACCCGATAGCGACGACCAAAACGTCCGTGCTCGGCGCGATAAATATGCTAGGCTTGGCAAAACGCAAAAAAGCTAGAATCATGCAAGCCTCCACAAGCGAAGTGTACGGCGACCCAACCGTGCACCCGCAACCAGAATCCTACAACGGCTCGGTCAACCCAATAGGCGTAAGGG
>JAVRLX010000028.1:4587-19931 GCA_031960985.1 Campylobacterales bacterium
GCAAGACGGGGCTATTGGTCCTATCAATCTAGGAAATCCGCAAGAGTTTACGATTTTGCAACTGGCAAAAACTATTTTAAGGCTCACAGGCTCAAAAAGCGAAATCATATTTTGCCCATTACCGCAAGACGACCCCACGCAAAGACAGCCGGATATTACTATGGCAAAAAAGGTTTTAGAGTGGGAGCCTAAAGTTGCTTTAGAGGATGGGCTTAGAGAGACTATTGGGTATTTTGAGAGGGTTTTGTAGGCGGGGAAATGGCGCTAAATGTGGTTCAGGTACCCAGAATAACCCTACTTTTATAAAAACAGCATCAAAAACCTCATAATTTTTTCACCAACTCTTCCAGCTGAACTAGGTCTAGTTTTTTACCACTTTTTACCACTTTATGATTTTTACCACCATCTGAATAAACCTCCAGAACAAAATTTTCTATCGGATTTATTGGAGGTTTTTGCTACAATTGGTTTAATCAATATTAACAAAATGTAAAACTCAAAGAGAAGTGGCGCAAATGACAAAAAACGATATTCTGCAAAAACTCTCTCAACAAAAAGATTACATACAAAAAACATATGAGGTCGATAAAATCGGACTTTTTGGAAGCTATGCCAAAGATCAGCAAACGCCAGAGAGTGATATTGATATCTATGTCGAATTTAAACATAAAACTTTTGATAATTTAATGGGGCTTTGGAATTATTTGGAAGATATTTATCAAACCAAAGTTGATTTGATATACAAGCACAAATATAGCAAAGGCGCAATTTTTGAAAGTATTCAAAAAGAAGTCATCTATGGATAAAGCAACAACATCTGAGCTTATCGATTTTATTCTTGGAAGCTTGAGATTAATCTGTAGGCGATTTGATGGCATTAAGTCTAGTGATGATTTTTTGGATAGTGATGAAGGGCTAATTGGCGAAGCATTAAAAAGTTTAGATAAACGACAAAAAGAGCTATTGCTCCAAGTTGCTGACAAAGAGTATTGGAGTAAAATCATTCGTACAAGAGAAATTTTAACTCATCACTATATCAATATTGATGCAGAGACCATTTACATGATATGCGATGAAAAATTAGCAGAACTGGAACAAAAAATTTTAGAACTGCAAGCTCGTTTAAAGGTATTTTAGCGGTGATTTAACCAGTCTTTGAAATTTTCCCATTAAAGATAAACGATAAGCCTAAAAGACGGGGAAAACTTTATTTGAAGTTGGAAATGGGGTCAGGTACCCAGAATAACCCTATTTTTATGTATCACACCCAATTTTCGACATAAAGCCCGGCAACCCTATCAAACTCCTTTGTATTGTTAGTCGCCAAAACGGCTCCCATGGCTTTTGCATGAGCGGCGATAAAAAGATCGTTGGAGCCTATGGTGTTTCCGCTTGCCGCCAGTTGCTTTACAAAAGCCGCCAGGTACCTAACTATGGAAGAGATATTGAGCAACGGCTCTAGCCGACATCATGATGCGTTCGGGCGTCATGTCGGCGTATGGTTTTTTGTATTGCCCCCGAAAGCACAAAACCCCATAACCGTTGCCAGAGTTTAAGGTTTCGGCGTCTCTGCTCTAAAAGAGTCACAAACCTCTCAAAGCACCTTCCAGAGAGTATAGCGTTTGTGCGCACTCTCCTTCTCGACCGAAACCTTATGAGGATTATACCAAAAAACAGGAGGATAAATGGCAAGTTTTGAATTATTAATCCATCGACTTTTTGCAAAAGATACCTGGCGCCTAATTATTTAGCGGCTCTTTTTTGATGGTTTTGTCGTTGTATTGTAAAACTTTAAATAACCCCCAAAATATAAGTTACAAATAGCCCGCAAAATGTTCCGATGATGTAGCCTAACATCGATATAACGACGCCCACGCTTACAAGATTTTTGTCAAATGCGGCGGCGAGGAGTGGAGCGGAGGCTACTCCACCGATGTTGGCTAGGCTAGCTACCCCTATCGTAAAGAGGTCTATTCGGAAGAGTTTGGCGTAGATGGTCAAAAGTATGGCGTGTGTGATGATGACAAAAAAGCCTGCCAGCACAAAGAGCCACGCTTTGCCAATGTTGTCAAATGCGGAGTCTACGGCGATAAGGGCTATGAGAAAGTATAGGAGCCAAAAGCCTGTTTTTTCGCTTTTTTGCGAATCTTTTAGCGGTGTAAACGATGCGGCTATGCCTATGACGGTGGATAGTACGACTGCCCAAAATGAGCTTGTGACAAATGAGTATGTCGGCAGGGTTTTTGAGAGGGCGACTACGGCTATGGATATTATGACTGCTAGAATGAGTGCGTAAATGTCTAGTTTGGCGGTTGTGTCATGGTGTTTTGCTGGTAGTGGCGCGGTGGTAATCTCCTTGGCTTTTGCCCATGCGTTGAATCTCTCTTTGTATCCCACGCAGAAAAGCAAAAATGCAAACCACGCCGCGTAGCATACGGAGTCTGTGATGAGGCAGTATCCCATCAGCTCGCCGTCCACGCCGACAGCGCCCGCTACCGCGACCATATTTGCCGCGCCACCTATCCAGCTCCCAGATAGCGCTCCAAAAGCCTTGTGCGCATCGTCTTCGAACTGCCAGCCCATCACCATCCACATGAGCACAAACGCCGCCATGATGGATGCGGAGGCGACGAAAAATGAGACTAAAAGCTTTGTTTTTAGCCGATAAATGCTTCGTATGTCGCTACCAAGAAGCATCAAAAATATCATTGCAGGGAGGATGTAGGATTTGAGCGTTGTGAAGTTTTTGACGAGGGCGGCGTCGAACACTCTGGCGCTACCTATCGCCATCATTACAAAATAGATAATAACGATAGAGGGGACAAACTCAAAAAACCTAAGCTTTGAATGCCTCTCAAAAAGCTTAATGCCGACAACCGTGGAGGCGATAATGAGGATAAAGAGGATGGGGCTAGCTATCACGCCTCTTTTTCGGCCGCCAAAGCCGCCTTTTCTACCTCTTTTATAAACCTCTCTTTTAGCTCATCCTCTTTTAGTTTGGCAACTATTTCGCCTTTGACGATAATAAGCCCCTCACCCTTGCCATAAGCAATCGCTACATCAGCGTGTTTGGCTTCCCCAAGGGCATTTACAGCGCAACCCATAACCGAGATATTCAGGGGCTTTTTGATGTGCGCTGTTCGCTCCTCTACCTCTCGCACAGCCGATACAAGGTCTGCTTCAAGCCTTGCGCATGTAGGGCACGATATTATATTTACCCCCTCTCGCACTAACCCTAAACTTTTAAGGATTGCTTTGCCTATTTTTATTTCGTTTTCAAGCTCTCCAGTTACCGATACCCTCATCGTATCGCCTATCCCATCCATCAAAAGCGCGCCTAATGCAATGGAAGATTTAACCGTAGAGCCAAACATCGTACCAGCCTCGGTCACACCGATGTGAAACGGATAATCCACAAGTGGGCGAAGGAGTCGGTACGCCTCTACGGTGCGCAAAACATCGCTTGCTTTCATAGAGACTTTAATATCTGTAAAGTCGGCATCCTCTAAGAGTTTAATATTGTAAAGAGCCGATTCAACCATAGCTTTTGGGGTTTGTCCATATTTTTGCTCCAGATGTTTCTCTAGGCTTCCCGCATTGACCCCTATGCGTATCGGCAGGTTCCGCTCACGGCATGCCTTGACGACTTCCAGTATCCTTGATTTTTCCCCTATGTTGCCCGGGTTTATCCGTATGCAGTCTGCTGACTCGGCGGCTATAAGGGCTAAGCGGTAGTTAAAGTGTATATCGGCAACAAGTGGGAGCTTTATTTGCCTTTTTATCTCTTTTAAAGCCAGCGCGCTCTCTTCATCTGGCACAGAAACCCGCACTATATCGCATCCTGCAAAGTGCAAGCGGTTTATTTGCTCGACAGTAGCCTTTACATCGTGCGTTTTTGAAAAGGTCATCGATTGTACCGATATTGGCGCATCACCACCTACTGCAACATTTCCTACATATATCTTTTTTGTTTTGTATCGTTTTATCACTGATTTACTCTTTTTAATCTCAAATTATGGCGTATTTTAAAATCTATTTGTTAAGATTTAGCTATTTTAAACTGAGGCGATTTTTGTGAGCAGGATAAAGATATTTTTTTTAAGCTACAAAGGGTTGGCTATAGCAATTATAACAGTATGTTTGCTAATTAGCATTATAGTTGGCGCATTTGTGGCATCTATCCTAAGAGAATCTGCAGTTTTAGATATAGCAAAAATCGATGCTCAAAAATCAAGCTCCTTGGTGTTTGAATCGTTATACTCAGCAATGGAAAAAGGGATAACAAAAGAGGATTTAAACCACATAATAAATAGGTTAAATAGCGCTAATCTCAATATGAATATCTCGGTTTATAGAAGCGCAAAAGTTGCTGAGTTATTTGGCGATATTGAAAACGATAAAAAATTAAGAGCGCAAGATGCTCTCATTAAAAGGGCGATGAACGGTGAAGATATTATAGTGATTAATGACGATAAAGTTAGATATCTATACCCAGTAAAGGTCAAAACAGAGTGTATAAGGTGTCATACAAATGTAAAAGAGGGGGATGTAAACGGTGTTATAGATATAACCTATCCTATTACAAATGTGAGAGTTAGCCTAAATTATGTTCTTGAGTATTTTATTTTTTCATTTGTTTTATTTTTTGTTATTACATATGCAGCCTTTTATTATGGACTTGATAAATTTTTGGTATCTCCACTCTCGCAGTTTGTATCTGATATTAAAATGGCGATAAGACAAAAAGATATAAATAAGAAATTAAAAGTTGCATCGAGTATTTATGAGCTTAAAAATCTTGAGAGATCTTTTAATAAGTTGCTTCTGTTTTTAGATAAATCTCGTCAAAAAGAGCTTGAGCAAATGTATACAGACCCAATTACGAAACTTCCTAATAGACTTAGGCTCTTAATAGATTTGCAAGAGATTCAAACACCTTTTTTAGCGCTACTAAATATTGATTCATTTAAAGAGATAAACGATTTTTATGGGGTAAAAGTTGGCGATTTTGTTTTATCGGAGCTTGGAAGCGCTATTAAATCACATTGTTACTTGGGTGAAAAAGTTTATAGATTTACCGGAGATGAGTATGCAATCCTTTTGGATAGCGATAGTTTATCAGGTGATATAGATGGATATATGAATGCCCTTTTAGAGGCGCTAAAAAATGAGATCTTTATGTACAACGAGCATGAGATAAGCGTTCTCTTAACAGCTGGGATAGCAATAGGCGGCAAAAATATATTAGAAAACGCAGATATGGCTCTAAAACAAGCCAAAAAAATGGGTAAAAGTTTTATCGTTTTTGATCCATCTATGCAACTATCAAAGCAATATGAATACAACATTAAGTGGACTAAAAAGCTAAAAGAGGCTTTGGATGAGGGGAGGGTTAGACCATATTTTCAACCTATTATGGATATTAAAACTAAAAAAGTTGAGAAATTTGAAGCCCTCGCTAGACTCATTGATGAAAATGGATCTGCCATCACACCTTATGCTTTTTTATCTGTTGCTAAAAAATCGAGGTTATACCCTTATCTGACAAAGGCCATATTAGAGAGAAGTTTTAGATTTTTTGAGCTTTTAGCTATGGAGTTTTCTATTAATTTATCGGTTGAAGATATAGAAAATAACACAGTTAGAGAGTTTATCTATGAAAAACTTCGCAACTATCCAAAGCCAAAACGGGTTATATTTGAGATATTAGAGTCTGAAGGGATAGAAAATTTTGCAGAAGTATCAGAGTTTATAAAAAATGTTAAATCGATAGGGGCAAAGGTAGCTATTGATGATTTTGGAAGTGGATATTCAAATTTTGCGTACATTATGAAATTAGAGGTTGATTACATCAAAATAGACGCCTCTATTATTAAAAATGTGGCTATTGATAAAAACTCCTATATAATTACAAAAACGATTGTTGATTTCTGCAAACAAATTGGGATACGAACCGTTGCAGAGTTTGTAAGCGATAAAGATATATTAGATGTAATTACCGAAATTGGAGTCGATTATGCTCAAGGGTATTACATAGGCGAGCCAAAAGAGGATATTAAAGAGTGGATTTTATAGTAACTGATTAAGGTTTATTTCTTAGAAATTTAAAGGTATTAGTAAATGAAAAAAGTAGTAGCATCCCTTAGTTTTATAGTAGCCCTCCGTTTTTTTGGGCTTTTTTTGGTTATGCCGCTTTTGTCGGTATATGCGGCCTCAATGAGTGGCGCAAATGCGTTTTTAATAGGTCTTGTAGTGGGTGGTTACGCGTTTAGCCAGCTTTTATTTCAGCTTCCATTTGGAATTTTGAGCGATAAAATCGGGCGCAAAACGCTAACAATAATAGGTCTTGCGATATTTGCGGCAGGCTCTATAATTTGTGCTTTTTCAGGCGACATATATACATTGATTTTTGGCCGTTTTATGCAAGGGGCTGGGGCGATTAGCTCAGTAGTTACCGCAATGATTGCCGATTTTACGACTGAAGAGAAGCGCTCAAAGGCTATGGCTATGATGGGCGGCTCAATTGCCATGAGTTTTGCGGCGGCAATACTAATAGGGCCGTATGTAGGTGGGCATTACGGCGTGGATGTATTGTTTGTAATTACTGCATTTTTAGCTATTTTTGCGCTTTTGTATCTTGCCCTTTTTATCCCTGAGCCGCCTCGTATCCACCACGCTTTTGATGGTGAGGCGCCAAAGTTTATAGAACTGTTTAAGGATCCAAACCTTATAAGAATGTATGTAAATATGTTTTTTCACGGCTTTTTACTTACTATTGCCTTTGTAATTATCCCTTTGGAGCTAACACAAAAATTTGGGTGGGCAAAAAGTGAGCTTTGGGAGGTTTATATTCCAGCTTTGTTTTTTGGATTTATTTTTATGGTATTAGCCGCAATACTTGGCGAAAAATACAACAAAATCCGTCAAATATTTATTGCCTCTATTTTTATCAATACAGTTGCATTTTTACTATTCGGACTTGCGCCCTCATCAACCATTTTTATAATTGCGGCGATACTATTTTTTATCGGCTTTAATATGCTTGAACCCTTGCTTCAAAGCACTGTTAGCAAATACGCCAAAGCAAGTCAAAGGGGCTCAGCTCTGGGGGTATTTACAACATTTCAATATCTTGGCGTATTTTTAGGGGGCGCTATAGGGGGCGCTATACTTCACTATATGGACCTAAAATCGCTCTCTTTGGTCCTTACCTTTATCTCATTTTTATGGCTTCTTTATATGCTAAAAATGCAAAATCCAATAAAGGCTTCGTTTTTGTACCTTGATATACCGATGCTCGATGAAAACAGAATAGTGGGGCTAAAAGAGATAGTTGGGATAATTGATACATATATCAATAAAACAGAAAATGTCCTTGTTATAAAATACGAAAAAGAGCGTTTAAATGATGAATATTTAAAAGGGTTTTTGAAATACAAAGACGATAGTGGAGAAGATTAATTTGCAAGATTTTATCTTTCACAATCCAACAAAAATAATATTTGGCGATGAAGCTGAGCTGAAGATAGTAGCCGAGATTAAAGATGCAGGTTACCAAAAAGTGATGCTCGTATACGGGATGAACTCCGTAAAGACAAGCGGGCTATATGATAGGGTGGTGCGCAGACTCATCAAAAACGAGCTCAAATTTACCGATTTTGGCGGCGTGAAGCCAAATCCTGTGCTTTCTCATACAAAAGAAGGGATAGAGTGGGCTAGAAAAAACGATGTAGACTGCTTGCTTGCCATAGGCGGGGGAAGCGTAATAGACGAAGCCAAAGCGATTGCGGCTGGTTTTTATTATGATGGGGATGTTTGGGATTTTTTCGAAAACGGCGCGCAACCAAACTCTGCGCTACCGGTATATACGATATTGACCCTTGCGGCTACCGGAAGCGAAATGAATGGCGGCTCAGTCATAACCAATGAGGATGGGCAGAAAAAATATGTATTTAGCTCACCACATCTATACCCAAAAGTATCGGCTTTAAATCCAAAAATTACTTTTAGCGTATCCCCTAGGCAGTCGGCTACGGCCGCAGCTGACGCTATTTCGCATATTATAGAGGGGTATTTTACGAAAAAAAATAATTTTCGCCTAAATGATAGAATGAGCGAAGCGCTTGTTAAAACAATCATGCAAGACACAGAAAAAATACTCAAAAACCCCCGCGATTATGATGCGAGGGCCTCTTTTATGTGGTCTGCTACTTTGGCGCTAAATGGGACGCTTAGCGCAGGGCTTAAAGAGTATATTTTCCCAAATCATCTAATAGAAAGACCAATAAGCGCAATATACGATATACCGCATGGTGAAGGTCTTGCAATCGTAATGCCTGCATGGCTTAGTTGGTTTAGAGAAAAAGAGCCAAAAAAAGTTGATAGGTTTTGTAAAAAGATGTTTAGAAAAAGTGGGGCAGATGGCGTAACAGCGTTTGAGGCTTGGCTAAAAAGCATAGGGCTTCCAACAAAACTAAACGATGTTGGAATACCAGAGGGTGATATTGGCAAGATAGCCGATAATGCCGTAATGACAGCCAAAGGCTCAAAACTTTATAAAGAATATGACAAAAAAACGGTAGAAGAGATACTAAGAAGGGCTCTAAGGTAACCTTTTAGCTGATGTTGCGCCTTAAGCTAGATTAGTCTTTGGTGTAACTTTTTTGTGACTAGAACTTATGATTATGTAAATTTTTAATGCTACTTTAAGCTTGGTTATTGTAAGATTAAAGTTAACATATTTTACAAAGGATGTGTCTTAATGAAAAAGTATTCACTTGTTTTGGCGGCATTGTTGGTTGGAAGCGGTCTGTGTATGGCGGATGAGGGTATTGTTATATCTACAGATAGCACCGTAAGCGGCACTGTGGATGTAAAAAATAAGGGCGAGCTGAATGTCGGCGGCGTGACAATCACCGGTGGCAATACTAAAATACGCAAAGGTGTAGAAATTAGCAGTACTACAAAATTAAAAGATGCTACGGTAGATAACTCAAAAGTCGGTATCGGAAATATTGACATTACGAATAGCCCAATAGAAAAAGGCAAGATAATTACCGATTCTACTATTGACAATATCAATGCAAAAGATAGTACGGCAAATATTGGAGGCATAACAGTCGAAAACTCAACGATGAAAAATGGCGAGCTAAATAGCAAAACCGTCTCTACCGGAAATATCACGCTTGATAAAGGCAAACTTGAGATGGGAAATATCTCAGTAAGAGATAATAGTGTCATAAATGGCGGTGAAATAATAAGCGACGTAAAAAACTCAAAAACAATTAAAGCAAAAAATGGCGGCAGCGTAAGTATGGGTAATGCCGAGCTTGTCGATAGCACAATGAACGGCGGAACTATTTCGTCCAAGGTTGATAATAGTGGCACAATCGGAGCCTACAACAAAGGCGAAGTAAATATGGGCAATATTTCAGTCAAAGACAAAAGTATGATATCTGGAGATTCTACCGAAGTAAAAAGTACTGTATTGAATGTAGGTGGCACTGTAACGGCTGACGGTCAAAATAGCAAAGTAAATATGGGAAATATTGATTTGTCAAAAGCCGAAGTATCTGGCGGCGCAAAAGTAGACAGTATGGTAGTCAATACCAGCACAGTCGAAGCTAAAACCAATGGAACTATAAGCATGGGTAAAATAGGTATAGAAAACGGTAGCGTTGTATCGGGACAAGGCACGGAAGTAAAAAGCTTGGTTATTAATAGCGGCGCTGTGAGCGCAGAAAAAGGTGGCGCTATTGATATGGGCTCAATATCTGTGAAGGATTCAAAAGTAAAAGACGGCGCAAAAGTAGACAGTATGGTAGTCAATACCAGCACAGTCGAAGCTAAAACCAATGGAACTATAAGCATGGGTAAAATAGGTATAGAAAACGGTAGCGTTGTATCGGGACAAGGCACGGAAGTAAAAAGCTTGGTTATTAATAGCGGCGCTGTGAGCGCAGAAAAAGGTGGCGCTATTGATATGGGCTCAATATCTGTGAAGGATTCAAAAGTAAAAGACGGCGCAAAAGTAAGCAGTACGGTCAAAAACGCAAAAGAAGTTACGGCAAGCGGCGAAGGTAGTACAATAAGTATGGGCAAAGTAGATCTGCTAAACGGTGCAGAGGTTAGCGGACAAGGCACGGAGGTCAAAAGCACAGTTACAAACAACGGCGTTATCCAAGCTACAGGTACGGGCGGCAGTAGCGTAGATCTTGGCAGTATAGCTATAGTAGGCGGCAAAGTAAACAACGGTAGCAAAATAACAAGTACCGTAACAAACGCCGGCGCTATAAAAGCTATCGATGGCGGAGCAATAACGATGGGCAGAATAGAGTCAAACGGCGCTACTGTAAGCGGAGCTACTCTAAACAGTAAAGTCACCGTAACGGGAAGCGGTAGTGTGACGGCTGCAGGACAGGGCGCAAAAGCTAATTTTGGCGGCATTAGAGTAGGGAATAAATAACAAAGTACTCCTAAAATGAAAAAAGCCGTTTTTATATCTATTGCCGCTTTTGCGGCAATATACGCCTTAGAGCCTATGAATAAGTCTTTGGTAAAAAACAGAGCAAATTACGCCGAAGACAACGGCGGCGTATATGGTAATAAGATGTATATCTATAAAGAAGCTGTAGAGACGCAAAGAGAGATATATGAGCAAAGCAGAAACAGAAACTCAAAAATAGACATTACCAGTCCTACGATAGATAAAAACTCGAAAGTGCGAGGAGTGGAGGTGCTAGTCGAGGGTGGCAATCTAAACATCATAGGCAGAAAAGCCGACGTCAATATAGGCTCTCCGACGATACAAGGCAACTCCGGCATAAAAGAGATAAACACCGCCGTAGACCTAAACAATATAAACATCCTAGCCAATCAAAACAATACCATAAACATAGCCGCCCCAAAAGTAATAGGCAATAACCCGCTCACGACAATAAACGCTAACGCAAATATACATAGCATAAACACCGCCGCCAATCAAAACGTAACAGCAAACATATCATCGGTAGATGTAGCCTCAATATCAAGCGGCGCAAACCTAAGCACAAATGTAACGATAGACGGAGCTGTGAAGATAAATGGCGGGACTACGGTGAATGTGGGGGCTGTGAATATCGGCAAGCCTAAAAATAATAACTCATCAGGCATA
Organism: Campylobacterales bacterium; assembly: GCA_031960985.1. Classification (GTDB taxonomy): domain Bacteria; phylum Campylobacterota; class Campylobacteria; order Campylobacterales; family UBA6016; genus UBA6016. The sequence continues at coordinate 15,740 of JAVRLX010000028.1, forward strand.
AATCAAATCCCTAACGGCGCCCATGATACGCAGCCAATTGGCAAGCTGCCTGTGCTTACAAACATCAATACCAACAGTAGCGGTATGGCGTATACTGGCGAGGGAACCACGAATGGCGGCATAGATAGCAGAACTGGTCGCGAAATTGGGAATGGAGTATCTATAAATAAAACTAAAACCACTTCTGAATCTACTGGCTTTTATATAGAAAACTTTTCTAAGGCGGCGGCGGGAACAGGTTATTGAATACTTAGGTCAAGTTGTTGAAGGAATTGGTTTTATAGCTGATTTGGGTGAGACGATTCAAGAGAAAATTACTGGTGAAAAATCTTCATCAAAGGGCGCGCTACAAGAATTAGGCAAGAATATTAATGAAAAAGGCATATATATACTAGTAAATGCTGCCAACGAATATGCAAATCACGAGTATGGCACAAATCTAGTGGTTGGCCAAAATGATTTCACAGAAGCAAAAGAAACAATGGATAAGGCAAATTCAGCCGCGGATTTTGCTAGTGGGGTTATGGGCGTTGCAAATGTGTTCAAAATTGGCAACAATGCTTACAAAATATACAAAACAGAACAAACCGTCAAAGAAATTGCTGAACTTATAAAAAGTATCAAATATCAAAAGGGTGAACTGATTCCCCAAGAAGAAGCAGAAAAACTTATGACTAAAGAGGAGATGAAAAAACTATACATCACTCAAAAATTTGCATCCAAAGAGGTGAAAAGTGAAGTAAACATACTTATAAAAGAGATCGATAGTAGGGCGATTCCAAAACAAGCCAATGGAATATTGAAAGGGGAAAATGTTAAAGCTAAAGGAATGAAACCAGATGAATACGACATTGTTCCTGATAAGTACCTGACAAAAGATGACGGTAGCAAGATGACTAGAAGAGAGTTTCAAGAATTTTATACTGGAAATTCTGTCGAGTATACACCAGATAAGAAAAAATATAAAGATTTGTTAAAGAATGCTGCGACAAAAAATGAGAAAGACGCATTAAAAGAGCTTTACGATAGACGAGTTGCTAGTAATAAAATGCTGGCTGACGATAGAAAAAAAGGGTTGATAGGAGAGAGAGAATATTTTCAATATGGCTCAGTTGAAACAGTGAAGGAGAGCAAATTAAGCACGGTTGATAAGTCTAAGTTACAGGGGACATCTTATAAAATCGATGTAGATGAAAAGACTGGGAAAATAGTGAGAATTGATTATGATAAGCAAGGTAATGAGTTTAGTAGGAAAGAAGTAGTTTCTGATTATGACGCGCATATTTTTTTGGATAAGGACTTAAATAAAATAGAAAACCATAATACTGTTACAAAATATGGTAAATTAACAGGAGCGATAGAGCACGGCACAGAGACTGACTGGTTGCCACAAGATTTAAGCAAGGCAAAAATGCTATACGATATGATTGACAAAGTTGCAAGCGGAAAAACAAAACTGTACGGTGTTGAGGAAGTGGATGGTGAACTGCGACTAAGAGAGTATAAGGCTGTAAGGTAGTTTTTGTGTAATATGAATATCACAATCTCTCAAAAAATAGTTTTAGTAAGTTTCTAATGTCAAAAGGTCTATTTTGGAGCTATGCTGCAGATTCGACTTTTGAGCAAATCAGTGACGATATTTTGATAGAGCATACTCTCAAATGTGCTGATTTTGATGATATTGTAGATATTTTTGGCTGTATGACAGGGAAAAGCTTTTTGTAATATTGGAGCGAGAGCTAAAAAACGACCTTAGATTCAAAAAACTAAATCTACTGCTACAAGGACTGACATATATGCTTTTCTGCGTGTTGTTGCTATATATAGATGACATTGTTGACGACAACATTAGCTATCTTGAGCCAAAAGAGCGGATAGGCAAAAAAGAGATTCGGGTATTTTTTTGAAAAAGGTTGATATAGTGATAAAAAAACTGTTTTTTATATTTGTTAGCATCTTAATATCTTTATCCGCTGGAGAGATCACGGTAAACAAATCATTAATCAAAAACAGAGCTAATATCGCAAAAGATAACGGAGGCGTATACGGCGATAAGATGTATCTCTATAGCGATCAAGTAAGCACATCAAGGTCGCTGTACGATCAAGGCAAAAATAGAAAAAACGACATAAACATATCTAGTGTAACCATAGACAAAGATTCAAAAGTAAAAAGCGTAGAGGTGTTGGTAGAGGGTGGCAATATAAATATAATAGGTAGAGAGTCAAATACCAGCATAGGTTCCGTCTCAACTACGCACGACTCCATAGTCAAGCAGATACGCACAACCATAGAGGCAGATAGTATTCGTGTGGAAAATAATAAAAATAGCACAGTCAATATCGGCTCCGTGTCTGCAAATAGTATAGATGTCCCTGTAAATATACATACAAATATAAATGTAAAAAATATAGCTGTATCCGGCAATTCCGGTACGCTCACAAATATAGGAGCCGTAAATATAGTTACGCCCACTGGCTTGCAAAATCAACAGAGCATTGTCGATGAAAAATCCGTGGCGGTGCACGGAAATACCGATAATGTTACAAATATTTCGGTAATTTCTGTAAAAGGCAATGAATAATAAATCATTTATAGAAGAAATTGTAAAATAAAAACAAGGCGGTTTTGGGATGAGTAGAAATTTTATTTCTTTTATATCTTTTTTGGCGACGGCTAGTTTCTTTGTCTCCGGTTGTGCCGTTGCAGTGCCGGAACTAGATAAAAAACTAGAGACGATGGAGACGCCGACGCAGAGAAGCTCTAGGTTTGACAACTCGCTCGAGAGGCTTGGAAAACTGCTAGAGATTTATGACATAGAGCCGATAGCCATACAGGCAAAACCTATTGTTAATTACAGTGCAGGACAAAGCCTACCTTCAAATATTACGGTTATGGTCTCTACAGCGCTTGCAAATATAGGCGATAGAATAGTGTATCTACCGTATGACCCTGGATATTTTTCAAATGAATATGCAACCGGTGGAGCACAATCCATAGGACGAAGACTTCCGGATATAGTGCTAAATGGTGGTATCACTGAATATGACAAGGATACAGACAGGGTATCGTCGGGTGGCAATCTTGGCATTGGATTTGGGCAAGCTTCCGGTCAGGGCAACTTTGATGCGAGCAGATCAAATTCCGACAGCACATCATCTATTGCTTTGGATCTCCAGTTGTATAGATATTCGGATACCTCTGCCATCCAAGGTACGCAGTCGTCAAATAGCATAAAGATATATAAGCAGTCAAAATCAAATAATCTTTCGTTTGCAATTCTTGCTAGCGGTATAGGACTAAACGGTAGTGTTGACAAGACTCAAGGAGAGCATGCGGCGGTACGTCTTCTTGTGGAGATGAGTATATTAGAGACGCTTGGTAAATATGCCAAGGTGCCTTATTGGAAATGTGTGGAGGGTTTGAAGCCTGACAAAAAAGTGATTCAGTTTCACAAGGACTCTTTTGCTTCTAAAACGGATCAGCAAAAAATTGCAATCATTCAAAGACAGCTAAGATACCTAAGGTATAGCGGCGTTACCATCAACGGAGTATTGGATGATGCCACAAAAGATGCTCTTAGGCGGGTTCTGCCAAATCGAAATATTTCAATCGATGAAGATTTGTATGTTACCTTGTGGGAGAATATAGATATAGACTACGCGTATCAAGTTGCAAAAAAAGATAAACTAGCCCAAAAATATGCTCCAAAACTGGGGCTTAATGTTGAAAATCTGAAAAAAGCATATAAAATGGGTGAAAAAATAGAGCTAGAAATTTCACCAACCCAAAAAGGCTATTTGTATGTGTTTTATGACTCGTCCAAAGACGGTTTTGGACAGGTGTATCCAAATAAGTTTGAAAAAAACAACTTTTTTGAGGCGTCACAGAAAAAGAAAATACCTGGTCATCAGTCTGTCATACTAACGGCTGAAGGAGCTAGGGTTAATGAGAAGTTGTATTTTGTTTATAGTTTAAATGATATATCGCCGGTTATAAATAAGGTGGTAGGGGATAAGATGAATAAGAATGTAACTATTCAAGCCCTTATTTCAAGCATCAAATCCTCAAATGCGCAAGACGGTACATATATAGTTTACGGCGTCGACATTAATAAGGAGAAATGAATATGAAAAAAAAGCTTTTGTTGGTCTTCTTGATGGTATGTTTTGCTTTTAGTGATTCTGATTTA
>JAVRLX010000029.1:0-10691 GCA_031960985.1 Campylobacterales bacterium
CCATTTCGAACCTGGCAGTCAAGCGCCACATCGGCAATGATACTACCCCTTACTGGGGATGGAAAAGTAGCTCGTTGCCGGGGGTTTCTTCTTTATGCTCCTTTTATTAAAAATCTTGTTTTTGATATTGTTAAATCCTTTGATATTTTGCCTTACTAATTCGCTTTTTGCTACAATAAAAATAAAAACGAAAGTGTATAAAATTGGTTGTAGGCGTATTTGATAGCGGCGTCGGCGGGCTTACTGTCGCAAAATCCATAATAGATGAAAAACTGTTTGATGAGGTGATATATTATGGGGATACGGCTCGTGTGCCGTATGGTACGAAAGATGAAAATACCATTATTCGCTACGCTCTTGAGGCTGTAGAATTTTTTAAAAACTTTAATATCGATATTTTGATAGTTGCGTGTAACACCGTGAGCGCATATGCGCTAGATGAAATGCGGAAGGTGGCGCCGTTTGAGGTTGTGGGTGTAATAGAACCAGGTGTTTTATCTATTATTTCAAAACAGCCACAATTTGATTCAAATATACTTGTTATCGGGACTAAGGCTACTATATCAAGCGGTATTTATGAAAAAATGCTAAAGGCAAAAGGGTTTAACAATATAACTCAAATTGAAACAGGGCTTTTTGTTCCCCTTGTGGAAGATGGTATTTTTGATGGCGAGGTGATGGATGCTATGCTAAAACATTACTTTGATGGCATTAAAACACCAGATTATATCATCTTGGGCTGCACCCATTTTCCTTTGATATCGGCGGCAATAGGCTCTTATTTTAAGGGGGCAAAGCTTGTACATTCCGGTGAAGCTATAGTTAAGTATTTGCAACATAGCCACAATATCCATTGCGCAAATAAAGAAACAGTTTTGAAGTTATTTGCCTCCTCTAGCCCTGATAGATTGAAAGCAAGAGCCGAAGATTGGCTGAAAGGAAGTGTGTATAAATGAGTAGAGTTTTAGCTTTAAAATATAGGCCAAAACGATTTAGTGATTTAATTGGGCAAGAATCTGTATCGCAAACTCTTTCTTTAGGATTAAAGACGGAGAAGCTCTCTCACGCTTATCTTTTTTCAGGATTAAGGGGAAGCGGCAAGACATCCACTGCTAGAATATTTGCCAAAGCTCTTGTTTGTGAAAAAGCCCCTGCAAGCGAGCCTTGTGGGGAGTGCGCTGGATGTGTCGCGGCAGAGGAGGGGAGACATCTTGATATTATAGAGATGGATGCCGCTAGCAATAGAGGTATTGATGATATAAGACAGCTTATAGAGAGCACTAAATATAAGCCATCCGTCGCAAAATATAAAATATATATTATTGACGAGGTTCATATGCTCTCTACGCCGGCGTTTAATGCGCTATTAAAGACATTGGAGGAGCCGCCTTCGTATGTAAAATTTATCCTTGCAACCACTGACCCTATTAAGCTTCCGTCTACAATTTTATCTAGAACTATCCACTTTAGATTTAAAAAAATTGGACAATCGGATGTCGTGGAGCATTTAAAGCATATTCTTGACAGAGAAGGCATAGGTTTTGAAGAGGAGGCGCTTGAATTTATAGCTAGAAACGGTAGCGGCTCACTTAGAGATACGCTTACTCTGCTTGATCAAGCGATAGTTTTTTCAAAAGGCTTCGTTTCAAGCGCAAGCGTCGTAGAGCTTCTTGGCGCTGTAAATCCAGACAAGATACGAGAGCTATTCTCTTTTGTGCTTGCTGGTGACAGAGAGCGTGCGCTGCTACTGGTAAAAGAGTTTGAAGAGTATGAAGCTGAAAATGTAATTAATGAAATTATGGAATTTCTAAAGGTCTCTATTGGTAAAAAAAATAAAAATATTCCTCTTTTTGTATTGGAAAGATTTTTTAGGATTGCTGTTAATGCTAAAGAGCTATTGTTTATGGGTGCAGACGGTAGTTTTGTTCTTACTCTTACAATTTTAAAGATGATTGAGGCATTGGAGATAGAAGATATAGATTTGCTAATTGCAAAATATGAGAGCGAGGTAGATTTTTCGAAAGAGCATGTTGGGACAAAAAAAGCCACCCCTATCTTAGAACAAGAACTACCTGCAAAAACAGTAAGCCAAAAAAATAAATGGGATAAGCTCATTGAAACTTTATATGAGAGAAGCTATGATGTGGGCGCCGTATTTGAGGAGAATATTACTTTTGTTTCATATGATAATGGTGTACTTACATGGATTAGTAACGCAGAAGGGGAGAAAAAGGAGCTGCTTAGGAGATACTACTCCCAAATTAAGCATATGGTTCAAGATATATATGGCATCAATACAATAATAGCAGTTCAAAAAGAGCCTAAAAAACAAGAGGTTGCTTCAATGGCGCCAGTCGAACAACCGCTTGATATGACTAAGCAATATGAAGATAATGAAGAGAGCGAATATATCCAAGATGGGGCTGGGCTTTTTGATGAACAAGAGACAAATGATGAGCCAAAAAGCTTGGAGGTGGAGGCTGCAGAGCTTAGCCTACTAAAGCATCCTCTTGTCGAAAAAACAAAAGAAGTATTTGGAGTTGGTGACGACAATATATCTCTCTTCCAAAAAAAATTAATTATGTAAAAGAGAGTAGTTAGCGAGTATCGTGCAATGTTGTTTTTATATGATATTAAAAGTGAAAGTGTTGTAATATAAAACTAAGTTTGGATAGGCGGTTTTTTAAATGGATTTAACGGTTTTAGGCGGTATGATTGGGGCAATTGCCTTTATTGCTACAGGTGATACGCTAGAGGGTGGAAACCCTATACATATTCTTCACATTACATCGATTATGATAGTTGTTCCGCCCGCCCTTTTTGCTTCAATGGTGGCGACACATGGGCATTTTGTTAAGGGCGCTTATAAAAATTTGGGGTTAGTCTTTAAAAAATCCTCTGTAAACTATGAAAAGACGATAGAGCAGCTGTATGACTTTGCCATTATTGCTAGGCGTGATGGACTCTTAAAGCTTGAATCAGAGATACCAAATGTTGAAAATGAGTTTATGAAAAAGGGCTTAGATCTCGTTGTCTCAGGGGTAAATGTAGATGTTATTAGACAAACCCTTGAGATAGAGATAGAAGAGACCGAGCACTATTATCACGGTTGCGGGCACTACTGGATACTTGCGGGTGAAACATTCCCAGTTATGGGGCTTATCGGCGCCGTTTTGGGTCTAATCCTTGCCCTTGCAAAACTTGATAATCCGCAAGAGATGGCTAACGGTATTGCTGGAGCTTTTACCGCTACGGTTACTGGTATTGCGAGCTCTTATATTATTTTTGGTCCTATAGGGAGAAAAATGATTGCCAAATCTCACGATATAGTAAAAGAGCAAACTATTATTCTTGAGGGGCTTGTCTCTTTGGTATCTGGCGATAATCCAAAAATGATGCGAAGCAAGCTTTATAACTACATCGGCGGCGAGCCAGAAGAGGGTAAAAAACATTAATGGCCAAAAAGAAAAAGTGTCCAGCGTGTGAGGGTGGTGAGAAGTGGGCAGTTCCATTTGCCGACTTCTTTAGTCTACTTCTAGCTTTGTTTATTGCCCTTTATGCTATTGCATCGCAAAATAAAGATAGAATGAAGGCATTGTCAAAATCTTTTGCCGAGATATTTGATTTTACCCCTGCTCAGATGAATATGATTCCTCAAGATGCTGGTAAAGATCAAGCTACAAGCACTCAGGCTTCCGATAGTAAAGATTCTAAGCAATCAACCTCTCAAACTACGCAACAACAAATAGAAATAGCAAAACAGCTTATGAAAGATCTTCAGGCAATTAAAGATGTAGCGCCAGAGAGCGGCAATGGGAGCGATACAGAGGTTGTAATGACCGATGAGGGGATTAGAGTTAGGATGCTAAATTCTATTATTTTTGATAATGGTAGCGCGCAGCTAACTCCGGCGTCAAAAAAGGTGGTTGATATACTTGCCGCATCTATTAAAAATTATCCTGGAGATATCAAAGTTGAGGGGCACACCTCGTCAACCCCTCCACCAAAAGGGAGTATTTATCCGTCAAATTGGGAATTATCGTCTGCTAGGGCTTCGGCTGTTGTAAGGGAGTTTATATCTCTTGGATTTAATCCAAAAAAATTTACAGCTGTTGGGTATGCCGATACAAAACCTACTAGCAAAGAGCCAGAATCATCTAGCCACTTTTTAAATCAAAGAGTTGATATAGTCCTTATGAGGTATGATGGAAAAGGTGAGGTTGGGGGTACGAGCTCTATTTTAGATAACCCACCCCCTCAAACCTCTATCCGTTAGGCTTTAATTATCCCTCTAAACTCCCTTTTTGCTTTTTCGTAAATAGCGAAAGAGGCTAGATGAATATCGGAATTATAGTATTGCGTATTTTCAAGAAAATCTGATCTGTCGAGTATTATATCGGCTGTTGGATGATACTTGTTTGATGCAAATACGAGTTTCATATCGTGATAAGGCATAACTATTCTATAAAAATTCCCTAACTCTATAAGCTCTTTTTTTATATCTTTTGCAAGCTTTATGCACAAAATCCCATCTTTTTTTAGGATTCTAAAAATCTCTTGTAGCTCTATTGAATCGTTAAAAGAGAGTATGACATCAAAAGTTTCGCTTGCAAACTTGCCCTTTTGTTCAAGGCTAGCTATTTCAGTGATGTTTTTGGATATTTTTTGAGCTTCACACGGTATATTATCAAAGCCTACCGCCAAGCAGTTTACAGGACTCTCGTGTGTGCATAGCGGCACAAAAAATAGCATCTCTTGCTCTATCTCTTTGTCTGTTATTGTGGTATTATTAAAACGCATATAAATATTTCCCCTTGCCTAAAAATCAAGCGATTTTAGCTCTTTTTTGTTAAAATCGGTCTAAAACAAGTCCACAACAGGAATTAAAATGCCAAAGCTAAGTTACAAGGATTCCGGAGTAGATATAGATGCGGGAAACGAATTAGTCGAAAAAATAAAACCGTTTGCCAAAGCTACCGCTATACCGGGGGCGCTTGGTGGGATAGGCTCTTTTTCTGGAGCATTTGAAATTCCAAGCGGTTACAAAGAGCCTGTAATCCTTGCCGCAACAGATGGCGTAGGAACAAAGCTGAGATTGGCGATTGAGAGCGGAAAGCTTGACGGCGTTGGTATAGACCTTGTAGCGATGTGCGTTAATGACCTTATATGCAATTTTGCAACCCCAATGTTTTTTCTTGATTACTATGCGACGGGTAGACTTGAAGTTGAGAGTGCGGCTACTGTCATAGCATCGATTGCCGAGGGTTGCAAGATGGCTGAGTGCGCCCTAATTGGCGGTGAAACAGCTGAGATGCCTGGGATGTATTTTAAAAACGATTTTGACCTTGCCGGATTTGCTGTCGGTATAGCTGAAAAATCAGAAATAGAGAGAAGCTCACACTGCAAAGAGGGTGATGTGCTTGTAGCGCTCCCTAGCTCCGGAGTTCATTCAAACGGCTTTTCGCTTGTTAGAAAACTATTCTTTGAAAAGCTTGGGATGCGATTTACCGATAAATTTGAAGATAAAATGTTGATAGATGTTCTCCTTGCCCCTACAAAAATATATGTCAAAGAGTTTAAAGCAAATAAAAATGATATTAAAGCTTTAGCGCATATAACAGGTGGTGGTCTTGTAGAAAACTTGCCTAGGGTATTGCCTAACGGACTAGGGGCGATTGTGCAAAAATCATCTATTAAGACCTTACCGGTATTTGACTTTATGGCTGAGCATGTAGAAGAGAAAGAGATGTATAGAACATTTAATATGGGCATTGGTATGGTTTGGGTTGTCTCAAAAGAAAACGCTGATAGAGTTGCTGCAAATGTTGGCGGTTATATTATAGGTGAGTTAATAAAAGGGGATAAAGAGGTAAGGCTGGTGTAATTTGAGCACCTCTTTTGCTATTGCACAGGTATTTCATTATCTGTTTTTATCCCCCCTTCCATTTGTATTACTCTTTTTTATAGCGGCTTTTTTAGCTCGCAAAGCCAAATGGCTCTTTGTTATATCTGCCGTGTTACTTTATTTTTTATCTACCGAATTTGTAGCAAAATCGCTTTTGTGGCCGCTAGAAGATGCATTTAGAACGCATCCAAAAATAGATTTCAAACCTGATGCCGTAATAGTACTTGGCGGTGGAGCAAATGGTTATGCCCCTGATAGCAAGCTAACGCCTTGTGCTTATAAACGGTTTGTACAAGGGATGGCTCTTGCCAAAAAGATGGATATTCCTCTTGTTTTTAGTGGCGGCGGATGGATTGAGCGTAACGGTATGAGCGAGGCCAATGTGGCTATAGAGAGCGCCAATAGTCTTGCCGATGCGTATGGTTTTGCTAGGCCATCCACAACTACTTTGCACGGTGGATTTGGGCTTTTGGTGGAAGATAAGAGTGAAAACACACTTCAAAATGCCAAAAATACTTTAGAGATTATGAAACTAAATGGGATAGTTAGCCCAAAAATTATCCTTGTAACTTCAGCGTGGCATATGAAGCGAGCAAAGGTGATTTTTGAAAAAAATGGCTTTAGGGTTATCCCTTATGGCGTCGATTTTATAACTCGTAAATTTGAGATCTCATATTTAGATTTTCTTCCTAGCTTTAGATATTTAGAGTATAGTTTTAGGGCGTTAAAAGAGTATATTGGTATTGTGAAATTTTTTCTTGTGGACAACGGAGATAAAAAATGAAAAAAGCGGTTTGTATTATATCTGGCGGAATGGATAGCGCAGTAGCTACAAAGATTGCAAAAGATGAAGGGTATGCCATCGTTGCCGTCCATTTTAACTACGGGCAAAGAACTGAATCAAAAGAGCTTGTTTGCTTTAGAGCTATAAGTGACGCTATTGGAGCTATTCAAAAATATGAGATTGACCTCCCATTTTTCAAAAGCGTAGGGGGCTCGGCTCTTATTGACAAGAGCATAGCTGTTCCAATAGGGGGCATAGAGGAGGGCGTGCCTGTTACATATGTCCCTTTTAGAAATGGAATCTTTCTATCAATTGCCACGGCAATAGCAGAAAAAGAGGGGGCTGAAGTAGTAGTGATTGGAGCTGTAGAGGAGGATAGTAGCGGCTATCCAGACTGTACTAAAAACTTTCTTAGCTCGTTTGAAAAAACCGCAAATGAGGGGACAAAAAAAGAGACTAGTATTAAAATATTCGCTCCACTACTTCATAAGCGAAAAAAAGAGATAGTCGCCGAGGGTGTGCAAAGAGGTGTTGATTTGTCCATTACTTGGAGTTGCTATCAAAATGAACAGATAGCGTGTGGTGTGTGCGATAGTTGTAGACTTAGGCTAAAGGGCTTTGAGGAAGCAGGAGAGGTGGATAAAATCCCGTATAGGGTAAACGACTAGTTCTCAAAGGCAAAGGAGAAGAGACTGCTCTCTTTTCTTTCTTTTATAAGGTTCGCTTTTTGGGCATTTACCACAAAAGCAAAGTTAAAATCATTCCCCTCTAGCATATCAAAAAGCTCTCTCTCGGAGCCGTAAAGTGTGATAATAATATCTTTTTCATCTATGTTTTGTAAGGAGAGAGGAAAGATATAGAGATTTTTTGCCCATTTTGTGTTTTTAATCAGGTAGTCCATTGTCTCTTTTAGGATTTGATTGTCGAGGTATTTGGCAAATATAATTACTTTGGCAGTTTTACCAAACTCTTTGGCATACAAAAAATTATCCACAAATACAGGATCAAAAAACTCCGTAAAAGATAGAGATGATAGTTCAAAAGCAACACCCATTTCATTTAGTATTTTGATTGCATTTTCGAGGTATTTTAGTTGAAACTCAGGTAGTTTGATTCTGAGATTTACGCCGTCTATAAAAACTGTACTCTCAAAAAGCGTTGAGCTTGAAATCATGAGTTTACACTCTTTTGGAGCCAAAAAATGCTCTACGCTATCCGTGGTAAGTTCAGATAAAAACTCTTCGTCGCTACCGAAAACTACAGTCGCTTCATCGTTTTTAATGAGAGAAAAAAGAGACTTAACATCGTTTTTGTCAATAAACTCTGCAGTTTTTGACTTTGCTATTTTCTTTATAATTTCAAGCGTAATAGGATCTACGCTAACAAATCGAAAGCTTTTTTTAAGCATCTCATATCTTGCTAGACTAAAAGCTGCAACAGAGGCGTCTCTTACTTTTATAAAAGCAACCTCGTGGTCGTTTGGTTCTACGTCGTCGGAGTCATATATAACGCCATATGCGCCGTTATAGATCGCTTTTTTGATCTCATCTGGATTTAAAGCTATAAAAAGGTCGCCACGCCTGATTTGAAGATAGTTTAATTTGATGTCTTCAAAATATGTAATCGGCGGGTTTGTTTTAAGATCGCCCCTTGTTAGAGCAACGATGTTTTCTATCCTCATCCTATTTTTGAGCCGCTTTGTTTTGGAGTGTCTGGTCTTATTAGCGCAAGCCCGTTTTCATCTTTTGCGGCAAGTAGCATCCCTTCGCTTACTATTCCCATTATTTTTGCGGGTTTAAGGTTTGCAACGACGCAAACTTGAGTTCCAATCATCGCCTGCGCAGAGTAGCTCTCTTTGATGCCGGCAACTATCTGCCTTATATCCCCATCCCCCAAATCTACTTTTAAAATCAAAAGTTTATTGCTTTTAGGGGCCTCGTTGGCTTCTAGTACTGTGCCCACCTTTAGCTCAGTTTCAAAAAACTTATCTATTGTTACATAATTTTTCTCTTCGACTTTTGGTTTTTCCTCTTTTTTTGGAGTCTCTTCAATAACCTCTTCTATTCTTGGAAAAAGAGCTGTAACTTTTGAGAGTTTGGCGTTTTTTAGCAACTCTCTATCGTAAATGAGCTTTTTAAAGTTTTGCGTATTTATCTCAAAACCTATAGCAGTGGCAATTTCGCCCATTTTATTTGGCATAACTGGAGACAGTAAAAGAGCCGCTTTTGCAAGGACATTTACGCATAGCGCTATAAGCGCCATTGCCTCAGTTTCTTTTCCTTCTTTCATTTTGTTCCACGGAGCAACCGTATCTATCGCCTTGTTGGCAACACCTAACATCTTCCAAATCTCTTCTAAATATCTATGAATTTGCATACTTTGAAGTAGCGGCTCTAAAGAGGCTGTTATCTCATCGATTTTTGCTAAATCTTCTGTATGATATGTCTGTACATCTTTGAGATTTATTTGAAGAGAAAAGTACTTCTCACTCATCCCTATTGTTCTGCTAAGCAAGTTACCAAGGTCGTTAGCAAGATCTGAGTTTATTCTGTCAATTAGCGCCCTTCTTGAAAAATCCCCATCTTGCCCAAAAGGCACTTCACGGAGTAAAAAGAATCTAAAGTTTTCTAAGCCATATGCATCGGCTATCTCTTTTGGGTTAAGGGCATTGCCTTTGGATTTGCTCATTTTTTCGCCATCTCTAGTCCACCACCCATGCGCCGCTACACTTTTTGGAAGTGGGAGGTCGAGACTCAAAAGGAAAGCTGGCCAATAAATCGCATGGAACTTGAGTATATCTTTACCTACGAGTTGTAGCTTTGCCGGCCAATAATCCATATCTTTGTCGTCCGTGCCATACCCAAGAGCTGTAACATAGTTAAGGAGAGCATCGAGCCATACATATATGACGTGTTTTTCGTCATTCATATCTTTCGGCAAAGGAACGCCCCATTCGAAGCTGGTTCTAGTAATAGATAAATCTTTTAAGCCACCCTCTACAAACTTTATAACCTCATTTTTTTTCGATTTTGGGAGGATGCAATCTTCGTTTTCATTGTACCACTTTAGGAGGTCTTGCTCGTATTTTGAGAGTCTAAAAAAGTAGTTTTCTTCTTTGAGCACAATTGTTGGTTTACCGCAATCTGGGCAAAATTCATCGTTTACTAGCTGGGCGCTCGTAAAAAATGTCTCACAAGATACACAATAATTACCCTCAAACTCACCTTTGTAAATATCGCCCTTCTCCCACATTTTTAAAAATGCTTTTTGGACCCCCCTCTTGTGGTCCTCATCTGTTGTTCTTATAAATTTGTCATAGCTTATTTGAAAATCATCCCACAAGTTTTTAAATTTTGCGCTATTTTCGTCTGCCCACTCTTTTGCGCTCTTGCCTCTTGATTTTGCGCTCTCTTCAATTTTTTGGCCGTGTTCGTCGGTGCCTGTCAAAAAATATGTATCTTTGCCACTTAATCTCGCATACCTTGCCATTGTGTCGGCTATGATGGTCGTATATGCGTGCCCTATGTGTGGGGCATCGTTGACATAATATATTGGAGTGGTGACATAAAAACTATTTTGCTTCATCTCTTTATCCTATTAATCTAAAATTCAAATCCGCCAGCGCTCCCTTTGCTCATAGAGTTGTATACGGCGGCCACATATTGGCGTCTTATATCGCAACCGATGATTTTTGGGCACAAAAAACAAGAGCCGTGGCTCTCGCTTTCAAATACAACCGCTACACCGTTATTTTTTTGGCACTCTTTTAGTGTGAGTAGTTTGGCGTCCAAAGCGTCCTCAAAAACATCATCAGATCGCTTTTGAGTAGACATCGAGAACCTTATTTATCTCATATTTTGAGCCAAAAAAGCATGGCGTAGTTGCGTGGTGATCTTGTGGGATTAGCTCGAGTAACCTTCTTTGCCCATCTATAGCCCCTCCGCCTGCTTTTTCATATATGTAGGCAAAAGGGAATACCTCAAATACCATTCTTAGCTTTCC
>JAVRLX010000029.1:10791-19188 GCA_031960985.1 Campylobacterales bacterium
GCGCTTCTTTTGATTGCCTCTATTATCTCTACCATTATATTTCCTTTGCGTTTTTAAATATCCACTCAACTATTTTTTCGATATTATTTAAATCCAAAATCTCTATATCGTTTGGTATTTCATATTCAGATAAATCGATTGTATCATCTATAGCTATAGCTTTTACGAAGCCGAAATAAGTAATATCTATTTTACCTCTAAAGATCCCGATTCGGGGGAGCGGGAGTGTTTTTAGCCCTTCTACCAACAGTATATCGAAGTTGCCTAGCATTGAGATTATCTCATCTAAGCTGGATGGCTCATTTTTGAACATTGTAGTTCTAGTCGGGCTTCTAACCACGACATTTGCCCCTGTAGCAAAAAATAAGCTACTGTCTTTACCCTCCGTATCAAACACCGCTTTATCTTTTGGGTCATTTTTGACGATTGCGACTTTATGCGCCGATTTTAGTCTCTCAGCTATTTTGACTATAGCCGTTGTTTTGCCACTGTTTGATGGACCGGTAAATGCTACTGCTACTCTCACTCTTTGCTCTTTTTTAATTTTTATTTGCAAATTATAAGCAATAAGCGGTTAATTTTTTTGCAGAGCGGCTTTGCAGAGCCTAAATAGAGATTCAAACAGCGCGGGCGGGCTAATTGGCTTAGCTATTAGCTCTTTTACGCCCATTTTTTTAAATTTTTCCACCATCTCATCATCCATTGCGCTTATGACGCCTATTTGAACAGTAATCGCTTTTTTTTGAATTTGCGCTACAAGTTCCAATCCACCCATTTTTGGCATTAGCGCATCGGTTAGCAATATGTCAAAATTCTCATTTTCTAGCTTCTTTAAAGCCTCCGCTCCATCTGAGGCAGTTTGTACATGACTAAATATGTCACCAAGAAGCGTCTTCATGCTCTCCATGATAAAATTATCATCCTCGACATAGAGTATCTTTAGCTCCCTAGAAATCTCTGACAACTTAACTATGTCTAGACTTTTCATTAAAACAGCTCCAAATCATTATCATCCGTCTTAGTTGTTTCTGAGCCTAGTTTTAGCTGAAGTTGAAGACACGAGCTAAATAAAGAGCTGTCTAGGTAGTGAATATCTTTTGCTGTTTTTTGGATAAATATTTTGTTTCTCCAATCGCAAAGATCTATTCTAATTGTGTCCAAAAATAGTAGCAACACCCTTCTGTTTGCCTCGCTTGGCTCTATATTGGCGAGAACTTTTGAAAGAGAGTTTATGGCATAAGAGAGGTCTTCAAACTCTATTAGCATACCTATAGTTCTTGCGTATTTTTGGATAATAGTTGACACTTTTTCTATTGCTAGCCAATTTCCGCTCTCTTCAAAGTCGCATACAAGCTCCCGCCACTCCCCTTCAAGTTCGGCCAGCTCGTCAATTTCGTCTATTATTCCCTCGTCAAGCTCTGCCGTATACTCCAATGCTGTGTATTTATTTGTATGCGTTTTTCTGAGTATCTCTTTTTCTTCTTCGCTGAGGTATAAATAGTCTTTTGGCTCTGCAGCTTGCAAGTTCTGCGCGGCGCCCATCTCTTTAGCGCCCTCTGCTTTAGACGCGCTGTGTTGAATAACGGTTCTTTTGTATGTAGAAAACAGTATCTCTTCTAGTAGCTCTGCGTACCCTTCATTTTTTCGTTTTTGGTACTCTAGTTTTGTAATATTGCTAAGCGTATATATCTCGATAGTTTCACGCAGTACTACTATATCTCGCTTTGCAATTAAAAATATATTTTTTTTGCCGCCTATTGAGATAATAACCTTGTTTGCTTGATGATCGTCTTTGTTTATCTCTTTAAGACTCTCCAAAAAGCCGTCTCTTTGTTCAAAAAATGAATCTAGAGTTTTAGAGTTGTTTTGCAATGCTTTTAGATTTTCCTCGCCAAACAGCTCTACAAAAGATTCGTTCGCAAACTTTAGTTTGCCGCCGCTAAACGCTACAGACGGTATAGGAAAGGCGTCTGCTAGTTTTTTTGCGACATCGGAAGCTGTCTCGTTAATCTCTTCCAAAAGCATTTTTCTATGCAGTTCTTCAGCTTTTCTTTTGTTGATAAGGGCTTCGGCTACAGACTGAAGAGCGCCAAATAGATTTGGCACGCTAATTGGTTTTAGAATATATCTATCAACTCCAAGCTCAATAGCCGTCAAAAAGAGATTTACATCGCTATATGCCGTTGTTACGACTATAGGCGTGTGTGGGCTCATTGCCCTTATCTCTTTGGCGGCTTCAAGTCCGTTTTTTAGCGGCATTTGAATATCTGTTATGACTATGTCATATTTGCCCTTCATAAACAAGTCTACACCCTCTTGTCCATTGACTGCGGTTGTAACGCTTTTGAATAGATTTTTTAAGATGTCCTCCATCTGCTGCCTTATCATCCCCTCATCCTCCATGTAGAGGACATTTAGCTCCTTAACTAGCTCTTTTAATATTTTAATTTTCATCGACCAGGCCTTCTGTGTGGTTTATTGTAATAGTGCATTTAGCTCCGATTCGCTTATTGCCGTCGTAAATATTCTCTATTTTCATATCGCCGCCAAAGCTTTTTTGAAGAATAGTTTTTGACATATATAGTCCGATACCGGTACCTTTGTCTGGTCCTTTTGTGGTGAAATAAGGCTCAAATACCCGCTCTAATATCGCCTCATCTACACCGCCTGCATTATCGCTAATCTCTACTACGACTTTACCGTTAAGTTCGCCGCACCATACTGTTATTAGTTTGTTATCGCCAGTATTGCCTTCAAATGCGTCTCTTGCGTTTGAAAGAACATTAATAAACACCTGCTCAAGTTCGTTTTTAAAACCATATATCTGCTCATTACACTCACTTGTTATATCAAGTTTAATTCCTCTGGCTTCAAGCTGAGCGCCTATTAGCTTTATAACCTCCTTGCCGGCCGTTTGTATCTTAAAATATTCTTTTTCTCTGGATGGCTTGAAAAAGTTTAAAAAGTCGTTTATAGTACTAGACATTTTTTGCGTTTGAAAGAGTATATTGTCTAGTATTGAATTTAGAGTTACGTCATTTAAAATGCCGAGTTCTTGTTTTGTTTTGATATTTATGGTTGCTGTACTTATAGCTGTTAGCGGCTGTCTCCATTGGTGGGCTATCATATTTATCATCTCGCCCAAACTAGCAAACTTTGATTGTTGCGCCAATAACTTTTCTTTTTGTTCTTTTTCAGCCTCGATTTTTTTTCGCTCTTCTATCTGCGCCTTTAAAAGCATATTTGACAGCCTAAGCTCCGCGGTTCTATCCTCAACCTCTTTTTCTAAAGCTTCATTGATATTTTCCAGCTCTTTTTTTGCGCCTCTAAGCTCGCTTTCAAGTCTTTTTTGAAATCCAATATCCTCGCTAACCGCCACAAAATGCGTAATAAATCCGTCTTTATTTTTGATTGGAGATATGGACAAAAGCACCCACTTAAGGGTCCCGCTTTTTGTTTTATTGATTAGTTCGCAGTTGTACGGTTCGCCTTTTAGTATTGTTGCCCACATATCTTCGTATATCTTTTGGTCGCTTAGTCCAGATTTTAAGATTCTTGGGTTTTGACCTATAATGTCTGCATCTTCATATTCATACAGCTGTTTAAATTTTATATTTGCATAGAGGATAAGGCCATGTGCATCTGTAATAATAACTGCCGCCGATGTTTGCTCCAGGGCTTGAAAAATAAGACCTAGCGTATCTTTTGTGGCTATGAGGTTTGAAACATCTTGTCCAACCGACTGTATCTCTTTTATTTCGCCGTTATCATCAAGGATGGGGGTAATTTTCCACTCAAACCACGCCCAGCCTTTTTGCGTAAGTTCTCTTTGGAGTAAAGTTGTCGGCTGTTTTGTATGTTTGATTTTAGCGTGCGTTTGCTCGAAGCGGGCAACATCTTCGTCGTGGATGGGTGGTATATATATCTGCCCAAGCATTTTTTCTTTATCTAATCCAAAATAATCGGCGTATGCTTTGCTGATATACAAAAAACGATTCTCGGCGTCAACTCTGACGATTGGATTGTTTTGCCTCTCTAAAATATCTTTAAAAAATTCGACATCTAGGTTGCTACTTGACATAGCTACCCCCCTTGGTTTTGTCTTCTTATCTGATGTTACGCACAATAATTTTGATTTTATCTTGTTTTACTAAAAAACATCTTAAAACCGCTAATCTTTAATTGCCAAATCGTTACATTATTGTTGCCAAAAGTATGCCCGCCTCATATTTTGGTTTTTCGTTTCATTAGCGCTAAGGTTAGCGCCTCTGTTAGAGAGTTGAATTTTTCATCTACGCTTTTTTGAGAGGCGATAAATTGAGCTAATTTTTCCTCCTCCTCTTTAACTTTTTTTTGTAGTTTTGTAATATCAAAAGTTAATTTTTCTTTTTTTGATGCTATAAGTTTGCTTTGATGTTCAAGTCGTTTTTTTCTAGTAAACAAAGCATCGTCTTTGATAAGTAGCTTTTTTAAAAGGAGTGTTTTATCGCTTATCTGGACTTGTATTTTAAACCTCTCTTCCTCTTTGCATCTTTTTAACATCTCTCGAAGCTCTTTTATTTCAGCATTGACAGACGCTTCTGTATATTCTTTATTTGCGCTCTCTTGCTCTATTGCTTCAAACTCTTTTTCAATTGCAACCGATTCCTCATTTAACTCATCAATTTTTGAATACATATCCTCTATATTGGCTTTAATATCGTTTATTGCCTTTTGTTTAAGATTTAGGGTCTCTATATTTTTTTGTCTTTGCATAACTATTGTAATTATCGCTGGAATTGTCCATTTAGAACCACTTTTATCTAATATTCCAGGAAGTTTAAATTTATTTCTTTCGGCATCTATCTCTATCTCGCCAGAGTAGTTTTTTAGAAATTTTTCAGCGTTTGGATTTTTTTGTCCTACGAGTTCTAAAAGGGCAAGGGCCATTTTTGTGTGAGCCAAAACCCAGTTTTCTCTTAGAATAAGGTTCGCAAGTCCCTCTAATACAAAATCATTCTCATCGAGATTTTCTCTAAGTAGGTTAAATATATTTTTCTGAAAGATTTTAATGTAATTTTTAATGAAATAATTATGCGTGATTACTTTAAAATCTAATTCTGTGTTTATAATATGGTCAGTTATCTCTTCAAAAATCTCTTGCTCTGCTTCTTCACTTTCAAAAAGTGATTTTCTTAATTTGTTAAGCTCCTCTTTTGGAAGTCCATTGTATCTTTGCTCCTCTTTGACCCCTTCTTCTATTTGATAGCCACGCCGTTTTATAACTATTTTATCATTGACAAAAAGGATTATGTCCTTGTCTGATATATCTAATTGCTCTTTTAATTTGTATTTTATTTTCTCTTTTGTTTCATTTGAAAGTTCAGTTGTCGAAATTCCAAACTCAGATAAAATATCTTGGATGTTTATAATTAGGTTGTTATTTATTATTTTTAATTCACTACTAGTAGTCTCTTGAATGGTCTCTTTAATTTTTTGTATTAATCCTGGATGTATAAGTGTATCTTTGCCCCATTTTTTGACAAATATATCGTTGTTTTTGAATATAACAAGATCTTTTGGGGTTAGATCCAAAGCTTTTTTTATAGCATTTCTGAGTCGCTCTTTTTTGTAATCATCTGGTATATTGGCCACCGACTCAAATAGCATCTTGGAGTATTCATCGCTAAATTTTAGCAGTCCATTCTCTGCCTGTATTAGCGCTGATTCCACTTTAATATTAGAGATAAAATTTACTAAATTTTCCAAACCTTATTGCTCACTGGTTGTGTTTTTTGATCGGTAATTATACATTGTTGGACTTATTGTTGTAAGTTATTGTTGATTATAATCTATCTACTTTTAGTGAGGATTGCGGTATGACGAAAAGGATAGCTACGACTCTTTGTGCAATTTTTTTGTTTGGAGGATGCCAGACTTACAATGCGTTTGATATGTTTAAAAAAGACAATCTATACGAAAAAGCGCTTATTGAGACAAAAAATGCTCAAATAATTAACTCTTTGGAGACAAAAGCAAAAATATCCGCCACATACCTAAATCCGCTATATCCATCTAAATACAATGATGCGGACTACTTTTTTGTGGGAGTGTATATACCAGACGACTATGACAATCCAAAGGAGGCTGGGCTTTTTAACAAAGAGTACAAACTTGTCATGAAAAATGCAAAAGCGATTATTGAGCCAAAAAGCGTTGAGCAGATACTAAAAAAAGAGCAAAATGAGCTTTACAAAAAGATGCCGCACACCGATCTTTGGAGTAAGTATTATGTGGTGTCATTCCCAAAGCAAAGCGGCGAAGGAGGGCTTGAATTAATACTTAAAAGCTCTTACGGCGAAGCTTCACTAAGTTTTCCAAGAGTTCACTAAGGGTGATTTTCTCCCCAAATTTTTCGGAATATACCGCGTAATTTAACGATACTTTTTTGGCGTAGCGCCTCGTTTCGTCGTACGGAATATTCTCTATCGACCAAAAAGGCTCATACTCTAGCAACGCATCGTCTTTAAACCCAAAAAGCCCCTCTTTTTCTATCCTCTTAAAAAATCCATATCCGGCATTGTAGGAGATGGCTATGAGTGTCGGGTGGATTACTTTTGACTCCAGCCACTTAAAGTGCGTAGCCGCATACGAGATATTTTTGGCAGGCTCAAAAAGCTCGAAAAACTCCAGTTTCTCCCCTCTTTTTTCGGCAAGCTCCTCGGCTAAAAGTGGAATAAGTTGCATTACCCCTATTGCGTAGGCGCTGCTTACAACGCCCGGCACAAAGAGGCTTTCTTGTCTACCGATGGCGTGCAAAAGGGTTTTTTGGGAGTTGTTAAAATCGGCAAATGCTTCACGGTATGGAAGCAAAAAAAACTCTTTTTTATATCCGCTTTGTTTCTCTTTTGCATACAAATAATACGCTTCGCCATTTTTGATTTTTTTGGCGGAGGATACAATATTGGCAAGCTCCTCTTTGTCGCTATTTTTGACTTTGTGGCGAAACTCTAACCAATAAAAAGGGTCAGAGATGTTTTTGTCGCTTTTTGTGCTCTCTTTTGCTTCTATAAACTCTATGTTTTTTGCCTCTTTTTGCATTTTTTCTTTTGCTATA
The DNA here is from genome assembly GCA_031960985.1 of Campylobacterales bacterium. GTDB lineage: Bacteria > Campylobacterota > Campylobacteria > Campylobacterales > UBA6016 > UBA6016. Next base: position 17,888 of record JAVRLX010000029.1, read on the forward strand.
TATGAGTAGAAGTTGACGCTACCGTCATTTGCCGCATTTTTTAAAAATCGTTCATCGGATGAGAGTAGATAAGCCCAAAAATAAGCCCTATCCCTGTCCTCGTCGTTTGTTGCCGTTTTGGCGGACATAATGAGCGTATCTAGCGGATCTTGCCTGTGCTTTAACTTTGTAAGAGCTAGAAAAAATAGAGCCTCAGAATCTTTTATATCCTTATAGTCTAGCATTGCAATACTTTTTTGTAACGCCATATTGTTTTTGTCAAAAAGCGCCCATTTAATAAATCTTTTTGCATTTTTTGAAGTTGCTACGCTTTTGAGCTCATCCGTAGTTAAATTTAGGTCAAAAAAAGCGTTGCGAAACTCCTTCGAGCTTTCAAAATAAAGATCTATTGTATCTTCGCCTATGATATGCTTATTTTCTGCTATTTTTAAAAGCAACTCTATTTTTGATGATTTCTGCGGTGCCTCTTTTTTTATAAATTCGGCTAGACGCATTGGGTCGTTTGAGTGGTTTTGCGCTATTAGGGTGGATATTTTTTTGTAGTTTACGCTAAGTTCGGCACACTCCGGAGTTTTTTTGAGCGCCCTTGTGATATTAGTGTCCATACAGTCAAAAAGCGCCGAGAGTTTTTTTGAGCCGCTTTTTTTGAGCAGTAGTTCAGAGTGTCGACTTTTGGGCGTTTTGGTTAGAAAATACGCCTCGTATGCCTCCTTTTTTGTGATATTTTGCTCTAAAACATTGAGCAAAAATAGATCTTTTGCATATCCAGAGGGCTTATGCCTAAGCTCTTCTAAAGTGAGCGCAAAAAGAGCGGCGGCAAAAAATAAAAAACTACAGAGAAGCCGCAAAATGACTAATAATTTTTACCAAAAAAATATCTACAAACTGCAATGCAAGCACAATAATAAGAGGCGTCAAATCTACCCCGCCGAATACGGTACGGATTTTACCTCTCACAAATGCATATAGCGGCATTGTTAGTTTGTTTAGTATTTGCACTATCGGATTGTACGGATCTGGACGCACCCAGCTGAGGAGCGCTTGGATAATAACAACCCAAATATAAATGTTAAGAGCCATATGTAGTATATGCGCAAACGCTTCAAGCAAAGTTTTTAAGACAAACATTGAAAAACCACCTATTTTTTTGTTCATTTTAGCAAACCACTCTTTATTATTTTGCTTTATTTAATACTGACCTTACGCACTAAAAGTGCGTAAGAACCTCTTTTTCTCCTGCGTTAGCAGGTAGCTTTAGGGGGTTGCAAGGGACATTAGTCCTAAGCCACAAATACGGGCTT
>JAVRLX010000030.1:0-18689 GCA_031960985.1 Campylobacterales bacterium
TTAGTACATATCTCCCATACCACCCATACCGCCCGGCATTGCTGGTGCAGGTTTGTCTTCTTTGATTTCAGAGATTGTAGCTTCTGTTGTTAGAAGTAGACTTGATACACTTACAGCATTTTGCAATGCAACCCTTACCACTTTTACAGGGTCGATGATACCAGCTGCAAACATATCTACATATTCTCCAGTAGCCGCATTGAAACCTGTATTATCAGATGCTTTTTCAATAGCATCTACAACTACGCCACCATCAAAGCCCGCATTTTCAGCGATTTGTTTGATTGGAGCTTTAATAGCTTTCATAATGATGTCAGCGCCCAATTTTTCATCGCCGCAAAGGTCTAATTTTACAGCGCTTGCAGCTCTAATTAATGCGGCGCCGCCACCTATTACGATACCCTCTTCAACAGCCGCTTTTGTAGCTGATAATGCATCATCAACTCTATCTTTTTTCTCTTTCATCTCCATTTCAGTTGGAGCGCCTACTTTGATTACCGCAATACCGCCGCTTAGTTTTGCGAGTCTCTCTTGTAGTTTTTCTTTGTCATAATCACTTGTAGTTGTCTCGATTTGAGCTTTAATTTGTTTAATTCTTCCGCTTACAGCATCTTTGTTGCCTTTGCCGTCAACGATAGTTGTGTTATCTTTGTCGATAATGACTTTTGCAGCTTGCCCTAACATAGCCAGTTCTGCATCTTCTATTTTTTGACCTAACTCTTCACTAATTACTTGACCGCCAGTTAGGATTGCAATATCTTCTAACATCGCTTTTCTTCTATCGCCAAAGCCCGGAGCTTTAACAGCGGCGATATTTAGAACGCCTCTTAGTTTGTTTACAACAAGTGTTGCCAAAGCTTCACCCTCAACATCTTCAGCTACTATCACAAGTGGTCTATTTGTTTTTACCACTTTTTCAAGTATTGGGAGAAGCTCTTTCATATTAGCTACTTTTTTCTCATAAAGTAGGATGTATGGGTTTTCTAACACAGCTTCCATTTTGTCTGGATTTGTTACAAAGTATGGAGATAGATAACCCCTATCAAATTGCATACCCTCAACAACATTTAGCTCATCCACAATACCTTTAGCTTCTTCAACAGTGATAACGCCATCTTTACCAACTTTTTCCATAGCGTCGGCAATTAGATTACCTACAGCCTCATCAGAGTTTGCAGAAATTGTAGCTACTTGAGCGGTCTCTTTTTTATCTTTTACAGATTTTGCGATTTTTTTGAGCTCATTTACGATTTCCGCAACGGCTTTATCCATACCTCTTTTAATTGCAACAGGATTTGCGCCGCTTGTTACATATCTTAGACCCTCTTTAAAGATTGCGTGTGCTAGTACAGTTGCAGTTGTAGTACCATCACCAGCCGCATCTGCGGTTTTGTTTGCCACCTCTTTTACAAGTTGAGCGCCCATATTTTCAACAGCATCTTTTAGCTCAACCTCTTTTGCAACAGAGACACCATCTTTTGTGATGTGTGGAGCCCCAAAACTTTTTTGAATAAGGACATTTCTCCCTTTTGGACCCATTGTCACTCTAACCGCATCGGCTAGTTTTGTTACGCCGCTATAAAGAGCGTTTCTTGCTACGTCTGAATAAAAAATCTCTTTTGCTGCCATATTAAATTCCTTCTCTTTTATATTTATATTTTATGAAATTACATTACGCCAAGGATGTCGTCGATGTTCATTACAAGATAGTCGTTGCCGTCTACCTTGATTTCAGTACCTGCATATTTGCCAAAAAGGACAGTATCGCCACATTTTACTTCGCCTTTCTCCTCTACTTTTTTGGATACGGCTATAACTTTACCCATTTGCGGTTTTTCTTTTGCGCTGTCAGGGATAATAATACCTCCTGCAGATTTTGTAACTTCTTCGGTTCTCTCTACAAGAACTCTTTTACCGAGTGGTTTGAAGTTCATTTATGACTCCTTTGTTAATTTTTTAGTATCTAGGTTACTTTTATTAGCACTCCAAAAACTAGAGTGCTAAAATTATACAAGCTTTTATGTGTTATGTCAAGAACTTTTGAGCCACTTTCGCTAAAGTTTATTACAAAATAGCATCTTTTACAGCTGTTTCAATATCTTCAAATTCAAAATCAAAGCCCGCTTCAAGTAGTTTTTTTGGATAGACTTTTTGTCCGCTAGTTAGTACTTTTGCCCCTTCCGAATATATCAGTCGTAGCGCAAACTCGGGCACGGGAAAGATAGTCGGACGATTGAGCGCCGCGCCTAGCGCCTTAGTCAGACCGCTGTTTGTCGTAGGGTGTGGGGCTGTAAAGTTATATGCCCCGCTGACGCCTTTTTCATATAAAAACTCTATTGCGCGGGCAAGGTCTTTTAGATGTATCCACGAAAAACCTTGCTTGCCGCTTCCTATCTTGCCGCCAAGTCCCGCTTTAAATATTGGGAGCATCTGAGACAAAGCTCCGCCCCCTTTGCCTATAACAATACCAAAACGCATATTTACGCATCTTACACCGCAAGACTCTACGGCTTTAGCTTTAGCCTCCCACTCTTCGCACAGTTTGCCCAAAAAATCATTAGCTTTTTTGTAATTATACTCGTCATTCTCCCCTTCATCGTAATATCCAACCGCAGAGGCCGAAAAAAATGCCTTTGGTTTTTTATCCATACCACACATCGCCCCTACAAGCTTATTTGTAGTATCCAGCCTACTGGAGACTAAAATTTTTTTATATCCCTCGCTCCATCTGCCTATTATCGGGGCGCCAGCAAGATTTATTACAAGCTCTGCCCCATCTAACTTTGACGCAAGGTCGCCATCAAAATCTTTTATACCTATTTTTGTGATTTCATCCCCTTTTTTTGAGAAATATTCACACAAAAAACTACCCACAAAGCCGCTAGCGCCACTAATCGCAATTTTCATTTTGCACCCTTTCATATTTGTAGTGTATAATCTACCTTATGGAAAATAAAGATTATCAGAAAATTGCAAAAGTTGTCCCCCATAAGAGATTTGGAAAAGTATGGGAGCTTGAAAAAGAGCAACACATCTTTGAAAACAACGGCAATCAGTATGCGATAAGAAGCTCAAACTCTTTTTTTTTAGCAGAAAATTATCCCACTTTTACAGAGCTTTTTTATAATGATTTTTCAAACAGCTTTGTACTCGCTCCCAAAAAAAGTGAAAATTCAATACCAGTAGCGATGGTTAAAGCAGAGAGAGGGATAAAGCTTTGGGATGTTCAAAATGGTCCTCTTAAAACTATTTTGGAAAACAAACAGCTTGTCTTAAAAAACGGTAATGATATATACGATGCCAATAATTATGCAATAGGTAAAATATTTGTTATAGATAGATTTTCTATGACGATGATGGTAGTCGGGGATGACTTTAAAGTCTCTTTGATGCTAGATGACGGACGGGGCAAAACGGTCAAAAGCCTTCTTAAAATGGAGTTTACCGAAGATGAGATATTAAAGACACAACTTCTCCACGTAGAAGGGGCAAAGACAGCGATAGAGTATCAAAACATAGAGGAAGCCCAAAAAGTAAAAGAACTTATAGACAACTTAATAACCGAGGGGGTAGAGCCATCCAATATAGCTGTAACTTCGCCGTTTAAAAGTCAGCTTGCATTTTATAAAGATGTGTTACAAAGAGATATTCCAGATGAAAATATATTTTTAACAAATATTGTTGTTTTGCCAAAAAAATACGAGTATCTCATTATTTCAATAGCTGCATTCGAAGGAAATGCCTTGCTTTTAAAAAATCTTCATACAGTGGTAAAAAAAATATTTAAATTTTGCGACAATCTCATAATAGCTGGAAATATTGAGTTTTTATTTGAAAAAAACCAGCATTTAGGCGCCCTACTCCAAAGCGCATATGAAAATGGACAGATAATAGAGTTATGAGAATTTTTGAAAACGAACTTATTTTTGTAGAGGTACACGACTCTGAAATTCCATGGTTAAAGGTGTTTACACAAAAAGCGTATAAAGAGTTAAGCGAGTGCGATGAGGCGACAAAAAAGGCGCTCTTTGATGTGGCATTTTTGATTGAACAAGAGATGCTCTTCTATTTTAAGCCAGACAAAATCAACTGGGCAAGCTTTGGCAATATGCTCCCTCGTGTTCACTTGCACATCCAAGCTAGATTTAAAGATGATTCCTATTTTCCTGAGCCAATATGGGGAGCTAAACAACGAGAGTTTAGGGCAGAGTTTCCACCAATCAAGCCATTTTTAGATTCTTTAACACAAAAAATGCAAAAGATTTTTGAATAGACCATTTAAGAATTGTTTTAACTCTTTTTGGGTTAAATAAGACAAATAAAATCCTATTTAATAAATCTTAAGGAAATATAATGATTACGGCATATTTAGATAACAATGCCACAACTATCTGCGATCCCAAAGTAAGAGAGGCTATGGAGCCTTTTTGGTGTGAATATTATGGCAACCCAAACTCACTACATAAATTTGGAACCGATACCCATCCATATCTTAGAATTGCAATGGATAGGCTCTATAAGTCTATAAACGCAGCCGATGAAGACGACATTATCATCAACTCTGGCGCATCAGAGGGAAATAACCATGTATTAAAGGCAATATATTACGATGTTATATTGCCAAGCAAAGGTAAAAAAGACCACATAGTTACAAGTCAAGTAGAGCACCCATCTGTAACTGCAACCTGTAAATGGCTTGAAGAGCAGGGTGTAAAAGTGACATATGTCCCTGTAAACCCTGAGGGGTTAGTAAAAGCTGGGACCGTTAAAGCCTCTATTACAGAGAGAACGGCATTAGTTTCAATTATGTGGGCAAACAATGAAACAGGGCTCATATTTCCGGTTAAAGAGATAGCCGATATTTGCAAAGAAGCTGGGGTTCTTTTTCACACTGATGCTTGTCAGGCTATAGGTAAAATAAAAGTTGATATGCAAGAGGTAAAAGCCGATTTTATGACATTTTCAGCACATAAATTCCATGGACCAAAAGGGATAGGGGGGCTATACGTTAGAAACTCCCGTAGAATAACAAACCTTATTCACGGCGGCGAACAAATGGGCGGCAAGAGGGCTGGAACGCTAAATGTGCCGCTAATAGTTGGAATGGGACTCGCGGCGGAGCTTGCAGATGATGCGTTAGAGTATGAACTAAAACATGTTAGAGCACTAAGAGATGAGTTAGAGGATGAATTACTAAAAATAGAGGACGTATTTGTTGTGGGGCGCCGCGAAAATAGAGTCCCAAATACAATCCTTATAAGTATAAAAGGGGTTGAAGGTGAGGCTATGCTATGGGATCTCAATAAAAACGGCATTGCATGTTCCACCGGAAGCGCTTGCGCATCAGAAGATCTTGAGGCAAATCCTATTATGGTGGCGATAGGCGCCGACAAAGAGCTTGCCCATACTGCGGTTAGAATAAGTCTAAGCCGCTTTACGACAAAAGAAGAGATAGAATTAGCAAAAAAAGAGTTTCCAAAAGCTGTTAAAAGACTTAGAGAGATATCTTCTAGTTATGCATACACACCAAAAAATATTTAAGGGATAGATAATGGCAAAAAATGATTTAATAGGCGGCTCTATTTGGGAGCAATACTCAAAAAAAGTAAGCGATAGAATGAATAATCCTCTAAATAGAGGGGAGATAACCGAAGAGGAGGCGGCCAGTATGGGATGCAAACTCGTTGTTGCAGACTATGGTGCCGAATCGTGCGGGGATGCGGTTAGGTTGTATTGGGCGGTTGATCCAAAAGATAATGTAATTAAAAAGAGTCGCTTTAAATCTTTTGGATGTGGCACAGCAATAGCAAGTTCTGATATGATGGCTGAGCTTTGTGTAGGCAAAACGGTGGATGAAGCGGTCAAAATAACAAACATAGATGTTGAATTTGCCCTTAGAGATGATCCAAATACTCCAGCGGTTCCACCTCAAAAAATGCACTGCTCAGTAATGGCATACGATGTTATTAAAAAAGCGGCTTCAATCTACAAGGGTGTAGATATGGAGAGCTTTGAAGAAGAGACAATAGTGTGTGAATGCGCAAGGGTTAGCCTACGAACAATTAAAGATGTAATTAGGCTAAATAACCTCAAAACGGTAGAGGAGATAACAGCATACACAAAAGCAGGGGCATTTTGCAAATCATGTATTAAACCAGGAGGGCACGAAGCTAGAGAGTATTATTTGGTCGATATCCTTGCAGAAACAAGGGCAGAGATGGAAAAAGAAGATAGGGCACACGCTGTAAATGCGGAAGATTTTAAATCTATGACAATAGTTAAAAAAACAAAACTTATAGAAAAAGTGCTCGATGAGCAAATTAGACCAATGCTTATGATGGATGGTGGAAACTTAGAGCTACTTGATATTAAAGAAGAGGGTGATGAGACACATGTATTTATAAGATATATGGGGGCTTGTAGTGGGTGCGCTAGCTCAAGCACTGGAACCCTTTATGCGATAGAGGCGGTACTTAGACGAGAATTAGATGTTAACATTAGGGTTCTTCCTATTTAAAAAGGAAAAAGGGGGCTATTTGCCCTCATCTTCTGCCTCATCCCTCTCTCCCCTTTTTCGAGCGTGAATTATGATAGGGGAGCCTTCAAAATTAAACTGCTCTCTTAGTATATTTGTAAGGTATCTTTTATAACTAAAATGGAGAGTTGGAATATTCATAACAAGCGCAATTTTCGGCGGCTTTGAGGCATACTGAGTCGCAAATTTTATTTTGACTATTCTGCCGTGGTCGCCAGGAAGTTTATGTTTTTCGCTAGCAAACTTAATAACATCGTTTAATTTTTTAGTTGGAATCTTTTGGGAGTAGTTTTCATACACCTCAATTATCTTATCAAGTATCTTATGAACCCTCTTGCCGCTTAGCGCACTTACTGTAATAATCGGGGCAAAATCTAAAAATTTAAACTTATCTTTTACATCTTGGAGTATCTCTTTGGGCTCTCTTTTTATCATATCCCATTTATTTAAAACTATAATTGCCCCCGTTTTATACTTGTCAATAAAACCGGCAACCCTCTCATCTTGTTCGGTAAAATCGCTACTTGCATCAAGCGCCAATATCGCTATATCGGCGCTATCTAATACTTTTTCGCTTCTATCAAGCGCCCATTTTTCGATACCAACTATCTTACTTCTTTTTCTAATGCCCGCTGTATCTACAAATGTAATGCTTCTATCTTTATACTCTATCGTTTCATCCACCGGATCTATTGTTGTTCCGGCAACCGAACTTACTATCGAGCGGTTTGAATTTGTCAGGGCATTTAAAAGTGAGCTTTTGCCAACATTTACCCGTCCTATAATGGCAACTTTAATATCTCTTGATGTTTCAACTTCTATCTCTTCTTCATCGTTCAAAAAATCCTCGAGGCTCTCATCGTCATCCGCAGATAAGTTGTAGACCTGAGGCGCTTCGTCCAAATACCCATCTATCCATTCGAGTAGTTTTGAGATATTTCTATTATGAGATACAGATATAAGGAAAGTGTTTTTTGCCCCAAATTCAAGAAATTGCCATCCCGCTTCATTTTCTTTGTCATTGTCTATTTTATTGATTACTAGAGCAAGAGGTTTGTTTAGTTTTTGTATTTGGAAAAACAGTCTCTTTTCCTCATCGCTAGGAGCGCTTTTACCGTCGCATACAAATAAGAGTATATCAGCTTCCTCGGCAGACTTTAACGATTTTTCTTTGACCCTATCAAAAAGCTCGTCTCTATCCTCAATCCCTCCAGTATCCCAAAGCTCCGCCTCCCCTTTATATGTTCTAAAAACCCTCCTCTTAACGTCCCTCGTAGTTCCCGCTATGTCGCTAATTATTGCGTCGCGATACCCCAAAATCCTATTAAAAAGAGAGCTTTTGCCAACATTTGGCCTACCTATTATTGCTATTTTTTTCAAATTACCATCACCTGTTTTTATCCAAAATAATACAAAGTTTTAGATAACGGCTTGTAGTTTTTTGACCGCGGCGTCGCTAAATGGCTCAGTATGTAAAAACAAAAGAGTTCTATCTTCGCCAAATAAAGCCACAGCAACCATATCTTCCGTTTTTAATTTAGTTGCATTATAAAGTCTCTTTGCACAATTTCCGTAAACTGCAAATATATGCTCATCTTTCTCTTGCAAAAAAAAGTTTTTTACAATAGAATCAAAACTGTAGCGAAACATCTCATCGATAGAGCTTTTAAAAGCTATAATCTTATTTATTTTAACCGTTCCATTTGATAATTTTTCAAGTTTTGCGGACCATACTTTAGAGAAGTGTTTTGTGGTTTGATTTCTGTTGAATACAATGATAAAAGCGGTTTTTTTCCCATCTTCTAAAACATTTTTGAGAGGTATCTCATTACCCATTCTGTCGTGAGCTTTGATAGATTCTATTAACTTTTGCATGCGATACCTACGGGAGATTTTAACATTTAGCGCAGAAATTATAACAATTCGTTTACTTAAAATATAATTAAATTTTATGAACTGCTTGCAGCAAACAAAATCTTATTTTTTGATAGAATTATTTATAAAAACATAATGGATGTATATCGATGGCGATAAAACTTTTGTTATTAGAAGATGATGCGCAACTAAACGAAATTATTGCCGAATACTTAGAAGAAAATGGTTGCGATGTTATCACAGTGGCAGATGGGCAAGAGGCGATGGATAAAATATACGAGGAGAGTTTTGATATTTTATTGCTTGATGTTAAAGTGCCATATATGAATGGCTTTGATTTGCTCTCAAAAATACGCAAAGATGGCAATGAAACCCCGGCAATTTTTATCACTTCGCTAAATAGCTTAGATGATTTATCGAAAGCCTTTGAAGTTGGATGCGATGATTATCTCAAAAAACCGTTTGAACTAAAGGAGCTTTTACTCAGAATAAAAACTATCTCCAAAAGGGCGTTTTTTCACAAAACCGATGAAAAAATAGAGCTTAGCAAAGGGGTATATTTTGATATTAACTCCAACAAAATTATAAAAGATGGAGAAGTTGTGCCACTCTCAAAAAAAGAGAGTCTTATACTAAAGCTACTTGTTAAAAATAGGGGGAAACTAGTTACTCCGCAAATGATATTTGAAAACGCCTGGGATTATGAGGACGAGCCTAGCGAAATGAGTCTCAGAACATATATAAAAAACATTAGAAAAATAGTTGGCAAAGAGGTAATAGAAAACTCGCGTGGGCAAGGATATATGATTGTTACAAGTTGAAAAAAAATCTCTAATTCAATTTGTCCTTTTGTATGTTGTTTCAACCACTCTATTTCTTATAGCATTATCCATTGTTTATTACAACTATCAAGAAAACATCTTCCTTGAAAATAAACGAACCTCTATGCAAATATACTCTGAAAAAGTCGTAAATTCAATATATGACCTTAAGCGCATAGAAGAGATAGAGCTATATTACGCCGAGGATAAAAGATTTGACGTTGCTATGTTTGATAACAAAAAAAAGCAGATTTTTTCGACCTTTAACGACAAAATAGATTTTAAAAAAAGTTTTTATAGACACGGGGGGTATATATATTTCGTAGATAAAATAGAGTTAGCCCATTTAAATATCAAATATTTAGTAATTAGAGGTAAGGATATAACCCAAGAACTTGAATCGGTAAAAACGCATCTTTTGGTAATTATGTCTGCTTCCTTCGTATTTGTATTTGTCCTTGCCTATTTTTTGTCAAAGCTATTTTTACGCCCGATTAGAAACTATATTGCAAAGCTGGATGACTTTATCAAAGATACGACGCATGAACTGAACACCCCCCTTGCGGCCATTACGATGAGTATAGAGACAATAGACAAATCGTCGCTTGATCCAAAAATCTTACGAAAGATAATTCGTATAGATAACGCCGCAAAGACAATATCAAGTCTCTACCAAGATTTAAGCTTTATGGCTCTTTATGGAAAAAAACCAAATAAAGATGAAATAATAGAGTTAGATAAGATGGTGGCGGAGAGAGTTGAATATTTTGAGCCGCTAGCTGATGTAAAAAATATAAAATTTGAAGCAACTTTAAATGAATCAAAAATATACATGGATAAAAACAAGATGAGAATTTTAATCGACAATCTCATCTCAAACGCTATAAAATACAATAAAAACGGTGGGAAAATACGAATTACAACCAATGCTAACGAGCTTATAATCGAGGATGAGGGCAAGGGGATACCAAAAGAAAAACTAAAAGATATTTTTGCCAGATACTCCCGTTTTGACGATGCAAGTGGGGGCTTTGGAATAGGTCTTAGTATTGTTAAAATGATATGTGATGAATATAAAATCGTGTTATCGGTTGACTCTGAGATGGGATACCGAACAAAATTTGAACTAAAATGGAATTTTGAAATACAATAATTTTTCACTCTTTTTTCACGCATTATTTTTTATAATCTTCCCGCTAAGCCCAAAAGGCGGCGTAAAAATTCTTAAAGGAGTTCTCAATGAAAAAAGTTCTTGCTCTACTAGTTGTTCTTGGTCTTACATCTGTATTTGCTTCTGAAGCAAACAAAACAGAACACAAAGCTGAGAAAAAAGCTGAAAAAAAAGCTAAAAAAGAAGCTAAAAAAGAAGCAAACGCAACTAAATAAGTTGTGCCGTGGCGGAGTTTCGACTCTGCCGTTTTTTTCAAACCTCCCCGTACTCCAAATCCCCACTCTAAAAGCATCTTTTGGATAAAATGAACAAAATATTATAAATATATTCCAACCACCTAAAAGGTTACAGATGAACGATTTGTTTGAAGCAAACGAAGATATAGTAGAAACCTCCATTGAAGAATCGGTAAAAACAAGCTATCTTGACTATTCGATGAGCGTTATCGTAGGGCGCGCCTTGCCAGATGCAAGAGATGGTCTAAAACCGGTTCATAGACGAATACTCTATGCGATGAATGAGCTCTCTCTAACGGCTCGCTCAGCATACAAAAAATCTGCCCGTATCGTGGGTGATGTAATCGGTAAGTACCATCCACACGGCGACACTTCTGTATATGATGCACTCGTTCGTATGGCTCAAGACTTCTCGATGAGAGCTCCGCTTGTAGACGGCCAAGGGAATTTTGGCTCCGTAGACGGCGACAATGCCGCGGCGATGAGGTATACAGAGGCCAGAATGACCTCTCTTGCAGAAGAGTTACTAAAAGATATCGACAAAGATACTGTAGATTTTGTACCAAATTACGATGGAAGTATGGATGAACCATCTGTCTTGCCAAGCCGCCTTCCAAACCTACTTCTAAATGGTTCTAGTGGTATCGCCGTTGGTATGGCCACAAACATCCCTCCGCACAACCTAAATGAACTTGTAGATGCGCTTGTTTATCTCATAGAAAACAAAGAGGCAACCCTTGAAGAGATAATGAAGTTTATAAAAGGGCCAGACTTTCCTACGGGCGGCACGATATTTGGAACAAAAGGTATCGTGGAAGCTTTCCGTACAGGCAGAGGTAGAGTGCGCCTTAGGGGCAAAACACACATTGAAAAAAAGCAAAATAAAGAAATCATTGTAATAGACGAATTGCCGTATCAGGTGAATAAGTCAAAACTTGTAGAAGATATAGCTGAACTCTCAAAAGAAAAAGTAATAGAGGGGATATCTGAGGTTAGGGACGAATCCGATAGAGACGGTATGAGGGTCGTAATAGAGCTCAAAAAAGACGCTATGGCGGAGATAGTGCTCAACAATCTGTATAAGCACACGCAGCTATCCACAACATTTGGCGTTATTATGCTTGCTATCGTCAATAAAGAGCCAAAAATCTTTACGCTACTTGAACTTCTAAATCTATTTTTGGGTCATAGAAAAACTATCGTTATTAGAAGGACAATATTTGAACTCCAAAAAGCAAAAGATAGGGCTCACATACTAGAAGGTCTAAGAATTGCCCTTGATAACATAGATGAAATAGTAGCCTTAATTCGCGCATCAAAAGATCCGCAAACAGCCAAAGAGGGATTGATGGGTAGGTTCGCTCTTAGCGAAGTTCAAGCGCAAGCAATTTTAGATATGAGACTCCAAAGACTAACAGGGCTTGAAAGAGATAAAATTGAAAATGAATACGCTGAGTTAATAAAAGAGATAGAGAGACTCTCTGCAATTTTAAAAAGCGAAGATTTGCTAAACGATGTCATTAAAACAGAGTTAATCGAAATAAGAGAAAAATACAACCAGCCAAGATTAACTGAAATTGTAGAGGATTACGAAGATATCGATGTAGAAGACTTGATTCCTAATGAGCCGATGGTTGTAACTATGACACACAGAGGCTATATTAAGCGTGTAAATCTCAAATCTTACGAGAGACAAAACAGGGGCGGAAAAGGAAAAGTAGCAGTTACAACATATGAAGATGATTTTATTGAGAGCTTCTTTGTTTGCAATACCCATGATACGCTAATGTTTGTTACAAACAAAGGTCAACTATACTGGCTTAAAGTATATAAAATACCTGAAGCAAGCAGAACAGCCAAAGGAAAAGCGGTTGTAAACTTGTTAAATCTGCAACCAGAAGAGAAAATAAAAGCGGTTATTCCTACAACAGACTTTAGCGAAGAGAAATCGCTCGCATTCTTTACCAAAAACGGTATCATCAAAAGGACAAATCTAAGCGAATTTTCAAATGTTAGAAATGTGGGTATTAGAGCTATTACGCTAGATGAAGATGATGAGCTTGTAACGGCGCTTATCGTTGAAAACGACCACAAAGAGTTCTTTATACTAACCAAAAAAGGTATGTGTATCAGATTTGATATCAGGGCCGATGAAGATGGCAAAGGCGGCGTAAGAGAGCTTGGGCGCACAGCAAGAGGCGTAACGGCTATTAGATTCAAAGTCGGGGAAGACTATGTCGTAGGGGCAAATGCTCTTAAAAATGAGAATGAAGAGATACTTACAGTCAGCGAAAAAGGATTTGGGAAGCGAACTGAGGCGAGCGAGTATAGACACCAATCCAGAGGGGGTAAAGGGGTAATTGCTATGAAAATTACCCCAAAAACTGGAAATATGGTAGGCGCCCTTATTGCCGATGAAGAGATGGATATGATGGCGCTTACCTCTAGCGGCAAAATGATAAGGGTTGATATGCAAACAATTAGACAAACAGGCAGAAACGCTAGCGGGGTTATGATAGTAAGAGTTGACGAAAACGACTTTGTCGTGGATATCGCCAGATGCCCTAAAGAAGAGCCGGAAGAGTCTTTTCCTGACGATGACGGACAAGCCCAAAGTGAGCTAATTTAAATTTAAATTTTAATGGACGATATGTAGAGCATGAAAAAAATTAACAGTTTGAAATTATTGGTTTTGGTAATGGGTGTTGGAATGCTTTTTGCTGGCTGTACTTTTAAAGCTGAGCTTGGTACTAGCTTGTTTGGTAGCTCGTCGCAAGGCGCAGGATATCAGACAAGCCTTACGTCTTGCGGCAGCGAACAATAATTGGGTGCAAGAGTAATGAAGAAAAAGGTTGTATTTTTGTGTTCTATTTTTTTGGCGATATCGATTAGTGGATGCTCATCAAAGGTGGAGGTTGCGAAAAAGCCTACTCCAAGATCGGCGGAGGTGGGAAACTGTAATATGCAGCAACAGTCTGAATACAAAACAGTGCCATTTGAATAATAATAAAAGGGTAGTTTTATGAAAAAGTTTATTTTGTCGCTCGTCTTGCTAGCTACAGGTGTATCATCTGTTTATGCCGCGGATGCGGAGGTCGCTGTACTTAACAACAACAATGCGATCACTCTTTCAGTAATTGGGCAAGGCGTAGCGCCGGAGCACACTATATCAAACTATCAAGCGTTAGCTTTAGCCAAAAAAGCCGCAATAGCTGACGCATACAGAATGCTAGCTGAGAAGTTAAACGGCGTAAAAGTTGAAGGGTACGATATAGTTAAAAATATGGTTGTTCAAAGATCGCAGGTAAAAACTTGTGTCTCTTCCATGATTAGACACGCTAATATTGTTGAGACGAAATGCGCAAAAGATTTTTGTGAAGTTGAGATGGAGCTAAAAATCGTCGGCAACAAATGGTATCCAGAATTAGTGTCTGCTTACAAATAGCCACCCTTTCCCTCTTTGGGGGGGATTATTATTTTACCTACTTTTTAACATCTAAAAATATAGTTGCCAGCTCAGAAAAACTGCAAATTAGCAAAAAAATGACCCCTACAGATGCAAAACCAATAAAGTATTTTGAAATTAATAACGACAAAAATGCAAAGAGCGAAAAAGAATTTGTCGCTCTTTATAAAGACGAAATAACAGAGTTAATCTTGGGGCAACATGCCTTCATCCAATCAAACTCAAAAACAACTAATATGATAACCTCTGATATCTCAACGCTAAGAAGCTTGCCAACCCTTGTAAACATTGATTTTAAAGAAGATTTTGGTATTATCGGCATATATGAGTAACTGAGCTTACGCACTAAAAGTGCGTAAGAACCTCTACCTCTCCTGCGTCAGCAGGTAGCTTTAGGGGGTTGTAGGGACATTTATGTCCCTGCCACAAATATGGGCTTCGCTCGTATTTGTGCGTAATATCAGTGAGTGAGGGTAGCAAAAGTGAAAATAGCGCTTGTAGAAGACGATATCAATATGCGAAAATCGCTAGAAATGGCGTTTTTATGTTATCCGGAGTATGAACTAAAAACTTTCAAAAATCCAAAAGATGCATTAAAGTCAATAGACGATAGCTTTGATTTGGTGATTTCAGACCTGACAATGCCGGGGATGGACGGCCTAGAGTTTATAAGAGAGCTTGATGGGAGATTTCCTGTAATTATCATTACGGGAAACGCCACGCTAAATAGGGCGATAGACTCAATAAGGCTTGGCGTAAAAGATTTTATAACAAAACCTTTTGAGATACAAACCCTTATAGACGCAATCAAAAACGGCTCCAATGAAAAACCGAACCAAGTGTCGCAAAAACCAAAAAAAGAGGAGATAAAGACGCCAATAAAAGATGGCTTTATTGCTATCTCAAAAGGGATTGAGAGGGCGATAGAGATTGCCAGTAAAGCCGCGGCTACAGATGCCAGTGTTATGTTGCTAGGAGAGAGTGGCGTTGGTAAAGAGGTATTTGCCAATTTTATACACAAAAATTCATTAAGAAGTGAAAAGCCTTTTGTTGCCATCAATATGGCGGCCATACCAGATAACCTAATAGAGAGTGAGCTATTTGGCTACGAAAAAGGGGCCTTTACAGATGCTCAAAATAGCAAGCCTGGTAGATTTGAACTGGCAAGTGGTGGCACACTATTTTTGGATGAGATAGCAGAGATGCCATATCCCCTTCAATCAAAATTATTAAGGGTACTGCAAGACAAAGAGATAATTAGACTTGGCGGCACAAAACCGATAAAAATAGATGTTCGCATTATCTCTGCAACGAATGTAAATATAGAAAAAAATATTAAAGACGGACTTTTTAGAGAGGATTTGTATTATCGCCTCAATACGATTCCAATTAAAATCCCGCCGCTAAGGGAGAGGCAAGAGGAGATAATTCCTATAGCGGAGATGACCCTTGCAAATACGGCCAAAAAATATGGGGTCAAAGAGCATACGCTATCAAACGGCGCAAAAGAGGTTCTCATGGGGCATACATGGCAAGGTAACATCAGAGAGCTTATTTCGGTATGCGAAAGAGTTGCAATCTTAACGGATAGCGACGTAATAGAGGCCGAAGACATAACACAAAATTTATAATCTAAAAGGAAAGAAAATTTGAAAGAATATATAGTAGCAGTAGCGGGAGCCACAGGCGCCGTCGGACAAGAGATGATAGAGGTTTTAGAGGAGTTTAACCTACCTATAAAAAAGCTTATCCCGCTAGCAAGCGCAAACAGCGTTGGCAAAAAGGTGGAGTTTAGAGGTGAAGAGATAGTGGTAAAAGAGCTAACTGAAAGCGTATTTAAAGAAGAAGGGGTAGAGATAGCTCTTTTTAGCGCAGGGGGCAATGTATCGGCAAAATATGCGCCACACGCTGCTGCGGCTGGAGCGGTCGTTATCGACAACACAAGCTACTTTAGGATGCAAGAAGATGTCCCGCTAGTTGTACCTGAGGTCAATAAAGAGGATATAAAAGATTGGAAAAAAACTGGGATTATAGCAAATCCAAATTGCTCTACGATTCAAATGGTAACAGCGTTAAAGCCCCTTGATGAACTTTTTGATATAGAAAGAATTGACATAGCCACTTATCAGGCTACAAGTGGCGCTGGTATGCAGGCAATGGAAGAGCTAGTGGATCAGATGAAAAAGTTTTTTGAGTTTAAATTAGATGACTACAAACCACAAAAATTTGTCCACCAAATAGCCTTAAATCTCATCCCTCAGATAGATAGCTTCCTTGAGAGTGGCTATACAAAAGAGGAGATGAAAATGGTCAATGAGACTCAAAAAATAATGCACAAAAAGATGCAAATCTCCGCTACTTGCGTAAGAGTTCCGGTACTACGAGGACATAGCGAAGCGGTAACAATAAAATGTAAAAAACCCGTAGACGCCGCAAAAGCAAGAGAGGCCCTCTCAAAAGCCGAAAGTGTAGTAGTGCAAGATGACCCATCAAAATCAGTGTACCCTATGCCTCGCCCTGTAGCTGGCACAAATGATACATATGTAGGTAGAATTAGAGTCGATAATTTTGATCCTCATATCCTTCATTTATGGATAGTGGCGGACAACCTCAGAGTTGGAGCGGCGACAAACGCTGTTAGGATAGCACAAGAGTGGATAGCGATGCAGGAGGGCAACTAAACAATGACTCATCACGAAGAAAAATCGCTTAACGATATAAAAAAAACAAAAGATGTGGATGCCGAGAATAGCTCTATAGTTGAGACTATCTTCGAGGGATTTCTCTGGAGAAGTAGGTTTTTAACTATTTTGGCGGTAGTATCTAGCCTTTTAGGCGCAATGGTGCTTTTCATTATAGGCTCTTTAGATATGTTAGATGTATTTGCTAAAACATGGGGCTATTATATATTGCATGATCATAGCTATGACCTGCACGCAAAAGTGGTCGGCGAACTCATAGGGGCGATTGACTTGTACCTTATAGCTGTTGTGCTTCTTTTGTTTAGTTTTGGTATTTACGAGCTATTTGTATCTCAAATCGATGAAGCAAAAGAGAGCGAATCATCGCAAATCCTCGAAATCCACTCACTCGATGAGCTAAAAGATAAGATAGCAAAAGTTATTATAATGGTTCTTATTGTTAAGTATTTCCAAATGGTCCTCGATATGTCATTTAACGGCGCGATAGAGATGCTATATCTTGCCATTTCAATTTTGGGGCTATCTCTAGCGCTATTTTTCTTACATAAGGCTGGTGGACACTAATGACATTTATTGATGCATGTTTTAAGCGACCTACAAAGCACACTCCAATATGGATGATGAGACAAGCTGGTAGATACCTGCCTGAGTATCGAGCCACACGGGCAAAAGCAAAAGACTTTATAGATTTTTGCAAAAATTCAGAGCTTGCGACAGAGGCTACGCTTCAGCCTATAGATATATTAGATGTTGATGCTGCAATTCTTTTTAGCGATATTCTCGTAGTGCCTCTTGAGATGGGGATGAAACTGGAGTTTGTAGAAAAAAAGGGGCCTGTATTTGGTGATCCAGTGCGTACATTAGCGGATCTTGAAAGGCTATCAAAAACCCCAGAGGATAATCTCGGATATGTGTATGAAGCGGTAAGCAAAATAAGAAAAAACTTAGCACAAGACAAAGCGCTAATAGGTTTTGCGGGAAGCCCATGGACGCTTGCCACATATATGGTAGAGGGTGAGGGGAGCAAAACTTTTGAGAAAATCAAAAAAGAGGTATACAAAAACCCAGAGTTTATAAAAGCGCTTCTTGCTATGCTAACGAAAAGCGTCAAAAAATATCTTATCAACCAGATAGATGCCGGCGCAAATGCTGTACAAGTGTTTGATAGCTGGGGCGGCGCGCTTGAAGAGGATAAATTTTTTGAATTTAGCTGGAAGTATATGCTTGAAATTAGCGAATACATCAAAAAAGAGAGACCAAATATCCCTGTAATATTATTTTCAAAAGGGATAGGCGCTTATATGGACAAGATATACGGACAGTTTGATGTATTTGGCGTAGATTGGGGCACCCCTATGAAACTGGCAAAAGATAAGCTCTTTGATAGATATGCGCTCCAAGGAAATTTGGAGCCGTCTCGCCTATATGATAGAGAAGAGATGCTACAAGGAGCGGAAGAGTTGCTAGAACTATTCAAAAATGAAAGCGGACATATTTTCAATCTAGGTCACGGGATGATTCCAGATCTTCCTGTCGAAAATGCAAAAGAGCTTGTAAGTTTTGTACACTTTCGCTCACAAAGATAGTTTTTAGGTCAGCAGACCTCCACCCCTCCACAAGGATGTCGCTTTGAACGATTGGATTAAAGAGCTTAAACAGCAAAACGAACTAAAAATAATCACCGATGAAGTCGATAGGTACTTAGAAATAGCCCATATCTCGTACCTAGAGATGAAAAAAGAAAATCCGAAAGCGTTGCTATTTACCAATGTGGTCGATAAAAAAAACGGCATCAACTACAAAACCCCCGTTTTAACCAATGTATTCGGCAGTGAAAAAAAATGCAAAATAATATTTGGCGGCGAGTTTGAAAGTGTTGCTGA
>JAVRLX010000031.1:0-18005 GCA_031960985.1 Campylobacterales bacterium
GAGTATTTTATTTTTCTTCCCCTCTTTTGGCTCATATTGATTTATCAAAATTAAAAACTTAGCCTTTTTATTTTTCTCCCTTATAGCTTTTACGGTTCGCTCTACTACTGAAGCGTGTTTGTTTATACCAAGTGGATTTAAAGTGATTGGGATAATGCAAAAATCAAACTTTTTTATAAATGAAGTGGGATTTTTATCTAGTTCAGGATTGCAATCGCACACTACTGCTCTCACATCGCTATATGCATCTTCATCCCACTCTTTTGCCGTTAATACACTCATACAACTGCCAACCTCTGACTTTGAATTTTTGATATAAATACCCCCATCTCCAATGAGCTTTTTGAGATTGCTTTGTGGATCTAAGTCAATTAAAGCGCTCTCATATCCCAAAATGCTCAAAGCTCCAGCTAAATGGGCGCTAATAGTGGTTTTACCAACGCCCCCTTTTGAGGTAAACACCCCGATGTTTATTTTTTTAGCTTTTTTAACTCTCCTTTTTTTAACCTCTTTTGTTGAAATATTCTCTGGCTCTTGCGTATTTAGAGCCTCCTTGCTTTGCGCTCTGCCTTTTTTATGGCTCCATACCTCTATCATCTTGCCGCTACTAGGGTCTAGTTTGTACAAAAGCACATTGTTTATTTGATGATTATCCAAATAATCATACACCGTTTCAAAATAGCCGGCAAGGGTTATGATTATTAGATTTTTAAAATCAGATTTGGCCATATTATCTAGTATCTTGGCTAGCGAGGCGGCGTTTAGTTGCCCTTTTGTAGCTTTTACTACCAAGGCGACTTTTTGTGTTTTTACGCTCCCTTCAAGGTCATACCAACTCTCTTTATCCTCAGACTCTTTTAGACCTTTTATGGATTGTGAGAATGCATTAAAAACAAGTTTTTTTAGCTTTTGTGTAGTTGATTCTTGCATGTGGGCTTCCTAAAATTTAGTTGTCGTAATTTAAAATAAACTTCATAAAATAACACTTAATAACACAAATTGTGAGATAAAAATGAAAAAGATAACCGTAGAAGAGATACTCCAAAGATTTATGGAAGCGTCAAACCTAAGAACATTACAAGATGTGGCATCCGCAATAGGGGTATCTGCCAACTCTATAAGTGGATGGAAAGCTAGAAATAGCGTAGGGGTGGCGTTTGAAAATCTCTATCCTTATTTATTGCAACACGATATCTCATTTTATTATGTATTTTTTGGGCTAGGTAGAAAGGATATGAAAATATCTAAGCTATTAAATGGAGAGAGCATAGAAGAGAGGCTAGCGGCGATAGAAGAGATGACAAAAAAGATTTGTATGGCAATTGAGAATTCTAAATAAATCGGAAGTTGTTTTGATATAATTTTTGCGTGATGGGGAGTGTAACAAATGAGATTAAAAAGCGATGAGATTGGAGTTTTGAAAAGTAAACTTTGCGCTCTCGATCCAGATGCGCACCTTTATCTATTTGGAAGCAGGGTAGATGATGCAAAAAAAGGCGGAGATATTGATTTGCTAGTTGTATCAAATAAATTGACAAAAAAAGATTTAAGAGTTTTAAGGGTTGAGTTTTTTAAACATTTTGGGGAACAAAAGCTAGATATCGTACTAGATGACGGGACATTTTCAAATCCTTTTCATAAAATCGTAATTGAAAAGGCTATTTTATTATGATAAAAGAGAAGCTAATTAACGACCAAAAACTATTAGAAAAACAATTGGCTTGGCTCAAACTCTCCTATGATGTATGTAAAAAGGTTGGCATTAAAGAAAATTATTCTATTGATGAATTTAGCCAATTTGAAACACTGTGCAGTAGATACAGTAGGAGTATTGATTTTTTAATACGAAAAGTATTTAGAACGCTTGACGAATATGAATTTGAAAATCAAGGGACTCTTATAGATGTAGTCAATAATGCCCACAAAAGAGGGCTTTTTGAAGATATTGAAGTTTTAAGAATGATGAAAGATGTGCGAAATACAGTTGTCCATGAATATATTGAGGATGAATTAGTGGAAGTTTTTGAGGAAGTTTTGCGCTACTGTCAACAATTAATCGATATTATGAATACCACTTTGGTTTATATTGATAAACAAATAGCATCATCTTAGAAAAAAAGAGGCAAAAAATATTGCATAATGCACTTTTTTTGGATTAAAGATGAAAAAAGAAAAAATTGTCTTGACAAGTGGGGCAGTATATTAGATGGTTTTGCTTGGCTACATAACCTTCAAAAAAGAGCCGCAAAAATAAAACTATTACAACCCTATCTCCAATTTTCCATCAAGCGAGACCATCACATCATCGTGTTGTTGCAAAAATATTTTAAAAAAAACATCAACTATTACATATTCACCTTTTTGAACTTTTCTTATGATTCCCATATTTTCTAATGAAACATTTGTATTATAAAGTGTGGCGGATGTCATATTTGGTTTTAGATTATTAGCAAGACTATATACTACCTCAAAATGGTTCTTTTTTGATTTGAGTTTTGAGATAAGCTCATCAAAATAAGCTCTATTTTCAATCACTCTAAAACTAATAGCATCAATGCAAGACTCCAAAGTTATAGGGCGGTTTTCTAAAATTGCGTTAATATAGAGTGTTTGGAGTACTTTTACGCTGTATTCTGGATGCCCTTCTAAAAATGAGATGGTTTTGTAAAGCGCTTCTTTGTCATACACAATATTTTTACTATCAAATTGTTTTAAGGCATACTCATAAAGCTCATCAATATCGAGTCCACCAAGCTGTATCACATTTGCAAAATGAAAAAACGGCGATGATTTATTCTCAAAAATCTCCGTCATAATCGACTCTATACTCCCTAAAAAAACATAGGTGATATTTTCGTGATGTTGTGCGACTGAGCGTAGAACTTCTAATATATTTTTGTCATAGAGTCGTGTAATATCTTGAAATTCATCAAAAATCACTTTGATATTTGTATCTTTTGAGATGGCGATTTTATTGACAACATCGAGCGAGTGGATAAAAAGCTCAATCGGATCGGTTTGTTTGCTTACCAAATCGATAGTCACTTCAGCAATTTTAGGGATGGAGATAGTTTTTATCGATTGCAAAAGGGTAAAAAGGGAGTTTTTGGTCTGTCTTATGAAGTTTTCAATCTTCACAAACTCATAAGCTTTATCGACTATATGTTTTGAGAGGGTCTCTATTGAGTGGTTGAGCCTGATGTCGATATAGATAAACTCATAATTTTTTTCATACTCAAATATTTGTTTTACCAAAGAAGTCTTGCCAAATCTCCTTGGCGCTTTTATCATAATGTGTTGATTGTTGTCTAGATAAGCTTTGAAGAGTGGGAGGTGTTTTTTTCTATCGATAAAATCTTTCCCTTTTACAGGTGAACCGCTTTGGAACATTGTTTTTTCCTGATGCTAAGATAAGAAGTTTATTGTACAAAGTTATATATAAAATCTCTATATAGGAATTTTATATATCTACTAAATCAGATGGTGTTTGCTTGGTTACAGAAGTTGATCATTTAAGTAATATTTTACTGACTAAAAACTATACTGTTTTAATAACCAATCATTGAGGTAAAAAATGAGAACGATAACGCTAAAGACTGATGATAGTTTTTTTGACACACTAGGCAGTATGGCTAAGGAGGCTGGAAGTACAAAAAGCGAACTAATACGCAAAGCCGTAATATATTACGGTGAACTGCTAGAGACAGAGAGGCTAAAAAAACAAATCCAAGAGGCGTCAATGGCGACTAGAAAAGACTCAGTAGTTGTGTCAAAAGAGTTTGATGTGGCATTGGTCGATGGACTAACAAATGTATAAAAGAGGAGAGATATATTTAGCAAAACTAAACCCGCAAAAAGGCAGTGAGCCTGGCAAAATTAGACCTGTAATCGTTTATCAAACCGATTTTTTAAATGAAGTAGAGCATCCAACGACGATTATAATACCAATAACAACAAAGTTAATAGATAAAGGTTACCCTCTTAGATACCGTATTTCAAAAAGAGAAAAACTAAAGAATGATTCTGAGGCCATATTGGATCAGATACGAGCCATAGACAATAGCCGAATTATAGGCGATAAAATAGCTGTGTTATCAGAAGTGGAGTTAAAAAATATAGATAAGCAGATGGTGATAGTGCTTGGCGTCAATCATAAAGTATAACATCCCCACAAAAATACCAATTCAGATAAAATCTTAATTTCCAAGCAGTATAATTTTAAGTGGCTATAAAAAATGGTATATATAGCAGATAGCAATGCAACATTAAAAAAATAGAGAGATTAAAATGGCAGGAAGAGAAATAACATTTGAGGATGGTCAGTTTATTGTTTCAAAAACAGACCTACAAGGAAGAATCACATATGGCAACAAACTATTTACCAAAATCTCCGGATATAGCGAAAAAGAGCTTTTAGGGGCTCCGCATAACATACTTAGGCATCCCGAGATGCCAGCTGTTGTCTTTAAACTCTTATGGGATACCATCACTAAAGGGGAAGAGATTTTTGCTTATGTTGTTAACCAAACCAAACAAGGTGATTACTATTGGGTATTTGCCCATGTTACCCCTTCGTTTGATAGTAATGGAAAGATTATTGGCTATCACTCTGTTCGCCGCAAACCAACCGATAAAGCCATTAGCGCCGTTAAACCCCTTTATGCAGAGCTTTTACGAATTGAAAAGAGCTCTAATCTTACAGCTTCGTATAATCATCTAAACAAATTGCTTGAACAAAAAGGTTGCAGTTATGAAGAATTTATCCTCTCTATCTAAAGCTCAATATCTCAATTTTGCGGCAATTTTTATTTTTACGCTATCGCTTTTGCTTGGCATCTGGCTTCGAGGCTTTGATTGGGTAATGGCTCTCACTTTGTTTAATTTTGTTATTGCATGGTTTATGTTTGTATACATTAAAACAGCACAGACTACTGTAAGAAGAGTTGCGGGGATTTTAAAACAAGCACACTACGGAGAGTTAGAGTCGCGGATTACTGATATTAAAGATGGTGGAGAGTTTTTTGATTTGCAATGGGATACAAACGATTTATTAGATCAATTAGAGATTTTTATGCGCGAAATTAAAGCAAGCGTTACCAAAGCGAGCAAAAAGCAATTTCATCGAAAAGCAATTTGCAAAGGGCTTAGCGGCGCTTTTAATTATAATTGTGGAATGGTAAATTTGGGGATTGATGCTATGCAAGAAGCCGATCACTATATAAAGCGTTCTACCGCCAATGCTGAAGTAGCCGCTATTGGACAAAGCACAACGAGTGGACTTTCAGTAGTTCAGTCAGATTTAACCAAAGATATCGACTTTTTAGAACATATTGTCAAAAAAAGCAAAGCAACTGCAGAGCACTCCAGTCAAACAGTAAAAGAGCTAGAATCGATTACCTCTAAGCTTCATTTGCTTACCGAACTTGTTGAGCACTCAAATAAAGCTATAACTTCTCTTAACGATAAAGCCTTAGAAATCTCATCTGTTGTAAATCTTATTAAAGATATTGCAGATCAAACCAATCTTCTTGCCCTTAATGCGGCAATTGAAGCGGCGCGTGCTGGCGAGCAGGGAAGGGGATTTGCAGTGGTAGCAGATGAGGTAAGGAAGCTTGCTGAGCGAACTCAAAAAGCGACTACAGAGATAGCTATGTCAATTCAGATGTTACAACAAGAGACTGCCGACATTCAAAATAGTTCAGAGAACATAAGTAGTATCGCTAATGAATCAAGCTCTATTGTTGAGGCGTTTCGTGACACACTTCATACATTTAACCGTGATGCTCTTGAGACTGCAAGCGAAGCAGAGGGGGTTGAAAATGCTACCTTTATTACATTAGCCAAGATTGACCATATTGTCTTTAAAACTAATGCCTATAACTCTATTTATGAAGGAAAACCTAAAGCTCAGTTTGACGACCATCACAGTTGTCGTCTTGGAAAATGGTATGAAAGCGGCAAAGGGAAAGAGCGCTTTGGAAAATTACCATCTTATCCTTTGCTTGAAGAGCCTCATGCTATTGTCCACGATAAAGCACATAGTAATATCGCTTTTATTGAAGGTGGCGACCGTGTTGCAGAGAATAAAGATATAATTGTCCGCAATTTTATTGAGATGGAAGAGGCAAGTCAAAAACTTTTCGATATTATGGATACTTTAATTAAAGAGTCTAATGAACCATCCCGCCATTAAAAGGCGGAGTGGTTTACAGCTATTGGTTTGAATTTGCAAGCGGCTGAATTCCTATAATAAATTTTATAGTATTATATTCCTAATATTTTAAGGATTAAATTTTGTACTACGATAGAGCTATCTCCAAAGAGATAAAAGAATATATGAATTATTTTCCAGTTTTGCTAATTAGTGGAGCGAGACAGGTCGGAAAATCTACTTTATGCTTGCATCTTAACATTCAAAACTATGTCACTTTGGATAACATCAACAGTTACGAAATGGCAAAAAGCGACCCATTGGGCTTTCTGCAAAGCTTGCAAAAACCGGTAATAATAGATGAAATACAAAGACTACCTAGTCTTCTTGTATCAATCAAAGAAGAGATTGACAAAAATAGAATAAATGGACAGTTTGTTTTGACAGGCTCTGCGAATCTAAAAGGTTTTAAAGATATATCAGAGACTTTGGCTGGCAGGATAGGCATAGTGGAGCTATATGGCTTAAGCCAAAAAGAGCTTGGACAAAAAAACGAAAATTTAATCAACTTACTACTTGGCAACTTAGATTCTTTTGTGCAAAAAGAGTTTAAAAGCGAGGATACCGGCAAAAGAATCATTCAAGGCGGCTATCCGGAAATTCACAAGATAGATAATCAAAAGGCAAGATATCTTTGGTTTAGCTCATATATTAGAACATATATTGAAGCAGATGCCAAAGAGCTCGGAAATATTAGAAATATGGACGCCTTTACCAAAATGTACCGTCTGAGCATACTAAGAAGTGCGAATCTTTTTAATAAAAATGAAATACAAAAAGAGTGTGGACTGGATAATAAAACATTTGACAACTACTTTAAAATATTGGAGGATACGTACCAAGTATCACTTGCAAAACCATACTATTCAAATAGCATAAAAAGACTAGTCAAATCCCCAAAACTATTTGCAACTGATACAGGCGTACTTTGCCATCTGCTGGACATAACAACAACCGATGAACTTGAAAAATCTCACTTCAAGGGCGCCATATATGAAACTTTTGTATATAACGAACTATTAAAAGCAAACACTAGCGCTGATAGAAGTGTAAATATATATCACTATAGAACCGTAGACAAAAAAGAGATAGATTTTATACTTGAAGTCGGCAATAAGCTAACGGCTATTGAAATAAAATGCGCAAAAAGCGTCAATATTGGCGATTTCAAACATATTCTGCATCTGCGAGAGAGCGCAAAAGAACAATTTGATAAAGGAATCGTATTTTATAGCGGAGAAATTGTTTTGAGGTTTGATGCCAATCTATATGCATTGCCGTTTGGTTTTTTGTTTTAGCGCGAGGGTTTACAATAGATGCAAATTAGAGTTTATTACGAGGATACCGATATTGGGGGTGTGGTATATCACTCCAATTATCTCAAATTTTGTGAGAGGGCTAGAAGTGAACTGTTTTTTGAGCGTGGGATGTCGCCTATCCTTGATGAAGGGGCTTTTGTTGTAAGAAGCCTTAAGGCTGATTTTTTAAAACCTGCAATGTTTGGGGATTTGCTTGATGTAAAGACCGAGCTACTTCATATGAAAGGGGCAAGTCTAACTCTAAAACAAACCATATCAAGGGGAGAGGAGCGGCTCTTTGAAGCTGAAATATGCCTTGCTTTTGTAAAAGGCGGCAAACCCGCTCGGATACCATCCAAAGTAGCGGCTATATTTGACTGCCACACATCTCACATTTAAGCATAACGCTTTTCCAAGAGGTGTTAAACATTTGGCGTATGTACTCTTTTTGGTGGGGTATGGCGCAAAGGGAGCAGTCTTGATGAATTTTGCCATCAAACTCCACCTGCCTTCCATCTGCTGATTTGATAGAGCATTCGCTGTAGGTAACCAAATCATTATCTCTACGAATGCCATCGTCGCTA
Source organism: Campylobacterales bacterium (assembly GCA_031960985.1). Classification (GTDB taxonomy): domain Bacteria; phylum Campylobacterota; class Campylobacteria; order Campylobacterales; family UBA6016; genus UBA6016. The sequence continues at coordinate 8,094 of JAVRLX010000031.1, forward strand.
AAGCGAAAATTTGGACATGCGCAAAAATAGCAGTTTAAATCCCGAGTATCGTGACACTTTTGGTTTGTTTGATACAAAGGGCAAAACCACTTTTCATAAACTTTCATATTGTCATAGTCAAAATACTCTATTATCTCCTCTTTTGAGTAGTTAAGCGCTAATAGCTTTTGTATTATTTTGGCGTGTTTTTTGGCATGCTCATCCACCCACTCTTTATAACTCAAGATAGCCTCTTTTTAAACGCTTTAAATAGGTAAATTATTATCGCTATTTGCACAAAAAATAAAACTGTGTATAGCCCCCACACCTCGCTCCACGCATCATTTTCGCCGCTAAGTTTTAGCCCCTCATAAAAAAGATAAGAGAGGATAAGCCCAATTATGTAGCCTTTTTGTTTTACCCTGTCAATCATCGAAAGAAGCGTTACTTTATTTAAAAAATAGCTCTCCGCCCTTACTAAATATGTACCAAATATAAAAATTATCTGATAAATCCAAAAATATACTATCGATACAGTGTGCCCCTTTGGCAAAATCAAAAAGACCGCTATTGTCGCAAGCGATAAGATTTCGGTAAGCAAAGAGACCTCAAAAAACCTTTGTATATTGATAAAGTAAGTATAAAGTTTTGCCACAACAAATATCCCAACTGCTACAACAATACCGCCGATAGAAAAAAGGGAGGGTTCAAGGAGCGCATAAACTGTAAAAACGGAGCCTGTGACAGCCCCGTTGAATACTGAGTTGAGGAGTTTGTAGCCCAAATAGTTTCTAAAATCTATTTTCATTAGAATTTGATGTTTGCTCCAAGGTATATCGAAGCCCCATATCCATTGTAGCCGTCCACAGTTTGATAATACCTATTTAAGATATTTTTGGCTTTTGCAAATAGCTCTAAATTTTTTGAAAACTTGGCGTTAGAGACCATATTTATAAGGGCATAATTGCCTGTTTGGGCTTTTGTTACACCATCAAATCTATCCCCTACATACTCTATTTCTGCCTGAGCATTTATGTTTTTATCAAAGTAGTAGCGGACAGAGGAGTTTATAAGATACGATGGTCTATTACCAAGCTTATCTTTTTTTGCATCTTTAGCGTCTAACCTCTGATATGAAGCGCTAAAGTCGATATTTTCAAATTTGTGAGCATATGAAGCCTCATAACCTTGTATTATGGAGTTGCCTTCAAAATTAGCGTAACCAGTTCCAAGCCAATTTATTAAATTGTTTACATTGTTATAAAAATATGCTACCTTAAAGCCTTTGTATTCAAAGCCAATATCAAAGCTCTTTGAGTCTTCTGGTTTTAACGATAGATTTGGCTTTACCCAAACTCCCCCATCTCCAAACATTTGATATGCTGTAGGTGTGGTATAGCCAAGAGCGTAGTTGGCAAATGGCGCAAAATCCCCAATAAATAGCTTTGCCCCCACCTTGCCTGTTATTTTGTCATCGAAGTTGGAGTAGTAATCTTTTCTTATGTTTTCGGTTAGTAGTAAGTTGTCAAATAAATTTGTATTTGATACAAAAACCCCGCTAGAAGCAAACCCTTTGTCAAGCTCTTTGCCGCCAACTGTCTCTACGGTATTTAAGATTCTATTTAAGCCAAAAGAGAGATATGAATTTTTGAGGTATGAGTATTTAAACTCGGCTCCACTCTCCCTTTGGTTTGCGCTATATCCACCGTATTGAGTCCTATCAAAAGTAGATTTATTGTAAAAAATTTTTGCCTCCGCGTCAGTAAAGAGATGTTTATAATTTGTTGATAAAAAAGTTTGCCTTGAGTTATTGTACGATGAGCCATCATTTGGATCTATTGGCCAACCGCTATCATAAGCTGTATAAGCATCAATTTTTTTATAACTTGCCTCTATGGCGTCATTTTTTGTGGGTGTAAGGCCGAGCAAAAAAGAGTTGTAAGCGTTTGAATACCTATCTGACTCAAGCGAGCTATCAAATTTCCCATATCCAGCCTCGCCTTTTTTTGGAGCCGCCGCTGAAAAGCCTGTTGCAACTACCTTGGCTGATGATATTTTGGTGTAAAAATATTTGTCTTTATAACTTGCGCTGGCTGAATTATTTTTAAAACCATATGTGCCAACCATAGCGCCTAATTTTGCATGCAGACCCTCTTTTGGTTTTTCTGTATTTATGGAGACTACCCCTGCAACTGCATCTGCCCCATATACGCCAGATTGCGCCCCTTTTATGATGTTGATTTCATCCATATCACTTAAAAATAGATGCTCCACAGGCACTATAGCTTTTATCCCACTTATATCATTTGCCCTGACACCGTCTATTAAAAATAGCGTTTTACCGCTATCCATCCCCCTTAGATAAAAGCTCTCCGTCTGCCCAAAACCGCCGTTTGAGCTAAATGGAAGTTTAGTTTTTAGCGCTTCAGATACACTTTTATACTGACTTTCTTCTATCATTTGTTTTGAAAATGTATCGACATCGGCCGTTAAAAGATGTTTTTCTACCGTTTCAGCGGGCGCTTTGACGGTTATTGTATCTATATCTACAGTTTGCTCGGCAAGTAGTGTGGCGCTTGCCAAAATTGACAATAATGCTACTCTTTTCACAAAATCTCCTTAATTTAAATCTAATCGTACTTGTTTAATTTGTTTAATAAGAGATTTGTGTGGGTGGAGCAAGTCCCGAAGATGTGTTTGAAAAGTCGTTTTTAAGAAAAAAAGAGGACGAAGCGGCGTTTGCCGATAGTTTGACGGCTGAGACGCAAAGCAATATGCCTGCGTGAGTAAAGTATTTTTTTGTGGATATTTTTCGCTTCATTGAGGGGATTATAGCTAAATGTCGATTTGTTTTTTGAAAATATTATATAATTCAAATCAAAAAAAGGTTTTCATTGAGGGCGCCAAAGGGGTTTGGAAAAAGGTATTTTAGATTAGCTACTATACAGGCGTATAGCACCGAGTTAACGCTAAATAAAATAAAAGCGGCTATATCTACCCATATTTGCTTTAAGCCTCTTTTGAAAGATGAAAACAAAGAGCCACCTCCAGAGCTCGAGTATTTATCTATTTCTGCAAATATTATCCCGCAAACACCATCTCATTGCAACTGTTACTTTAAGCGAAAAGCAAAGTTAGCCCTTATTATCTCTAAACATCTCAAAAAGTGTCTGTGTCATAACAAATATTTTAGCTTTAGACGAACTGGAACTCACCCGCCCAAACTACTTCTATCAGCATAAAAAATATCAAAATCAAACAGACAAAAAATATATACAAGGATAGAGTAATGCCAAAAAATAGCGTAGTTGGATTCCCTCGAATTGGGGAGAAAAGAGAGTTAAAGTTTGCCCTTGAAAAATATTGGGCAAAAGAGTGCGGGTTTGAAGAGGTTGAAAAGGTTGCAGGTGATCTTAAAAAAAGACATTGGGAGTATCAAAAAAACGCTGGAATTGAGCTTGTTAGCTCAAACGATTTTTCGTATTACGATGGTATGTTAGATACGATAGTGATGCTTGGAGTAACTCCAGATAGATTTAAAAAGATTGAAAACTCCACTGAGCGATATTTTGCAATGGCCAGAGGGTATAAAGATGGCGTTGCGATGGCTATGCGAAAGTGGTTTAATACAAATTACCACTACATCGTCCCAGAGCTTAGCGCAAATCAAACATTTAGTTTGGATTGCTCAAAAATTATAAATGAATACAACGAAGCAAAAGCGCTTGGGATTAAGACAAAAATTAATGTAATTGGTCCTGTTACATTCCTTGCTCTCTCAGAGACGATAGATGGAAGCGATAAATTTTTGCTTTTTTCTAAAGCGCTTGAGAGGTATATGGAGCTTGTGGGTGAGATTGCAAAGCTTGGTAGCGAAGTGGTTGTACAGTTTGAAGAGCCATTTTTTGTAAAAGATGTCAACGCAAGCCATCTGATGCTTCTTAAAGAGGCTTACGACAAACTTGCAACTGTTTCAAAAAATGTCAAAATAATTGTTACAACTTATTTTGAACACTCAAATGAAGCTACAAAGGTACTTGCAAATACCCCTATTTGGGCTTTGGGGCTTGATTTTGTAGCGGGAGCAAAAAACCTTGAGAGCTTAGATATTATAGCAGATAGTGGTAAATTGCTTTTTGCCGGCGTGGTTAATGGTAGAAATGTTTGGAAAAACGATTTGCAAAAAAGTTTGCAGCTTCTAAGCGCTATTAGCTCAAAAGTCGCAAAAGAAAAAATAGTTGTTAGTAGTAGTTGCTCACTTTTGCATCTCCCTTATACCCTAAAATACGAAGAAAAAATGGATGCAGAGGTTAAAAATTGGCTTAGCTTTGCAGTTGAAAAATTGGATGAAATCGCACTCCTTTCAAAACTGTTTTTTGGCGAAGAGCTAAGCGCCGTACAAAAAGAGTTTGTAGAAAACAACAAACAAGCTATCCAATCACAACAAACATCTTCAAAAATACATAATGAAAAGGTTAAAAAAAGGGTTTTGGCTATCAATAAATGGACAAGGGATTTGGATGCAAGCGCAAGACTTAAAATCCAAAGGGAGGCTTTAAAATACCCAAATTTAGCGACGACGACAATAGGCTCTTTCCCTCAAACTGCCGAGCTTAGAAAAGTTAGAAGAGATTTTAAAAATGGGGCGATAGATGAGGCAACATACAATGAGTATATAAAGGGCTACATCGATAACGCCATAAAAATCCAAGAGGAGATAGGGCTTGATGTGCTTGTGCACGGGGAGCCTGAGAGAAATGATATGGTGGAGTATTTTGGAGAGCTGATGAATGGCTTTGCGTTTAGCAGTAATGGTTGGGTGCAAAGCTATGGAGCTAGATGCGTCAAGCCGCCACTATTATTTGGAGATGTGAGCTTAGATCGTCCAATGACAACAAAATGGATTACATATGCCCAAAGCAAAACCAAAAAAATTGTAAAAGGGATGCTAACAGGCCCTGTGACTATTATCAACTGGTCGTTTGTTAGAGATGATATAGAAAAAAGTGAGGTGGCTTACCAAATAGCGCTATGTTTAGCCGATGAGATAGATGATTTGCAAAAAAGTGGGATTAAAATTGTTCAAGTTGATGAGGCGGCGTTTAAAGAGGGGTACCCACTGAGAGCTAAAAATATAAAAGCCTATGAAGAGTGGGCTGTAAAAAGCTTTAAGCTTGCAACAAGCTCGGCCTATCCAGAGACGCAGATACACACACATATGTGTTATAGCGAGTTTAATGATATTATCCACACAATTGAGGCGATGGATGCCGATGTTATTACGATAGAGACGGCAAAAAGTGGCAATAGACTACTAAAAATCTTTAAAGAGGTTGGATATACAAAAGAGATTGGACCTGGGGTTTATGATATTCACAGCCCAAGAATTCCTCCACAAGAAGAGATAGAGGCGCAGATAAAAGCGCTTTTAGAGGTGTTACCAAAAGAGCAGTTGTGGATAAATCCAGATTGTGGCTTAAAAACCAGAAAATGGGAGGAGGTGATACCTGCCTTAACAAATATGGTAAAAGCTACGATAAAATTTAGATAATAAAACTTGCCGCACACATTTTGAGTTGTGCGGCGCTAAATCTTTTCCAAATAGCTTTTAACAAGCAACATATCGGCATACGCCGGCTTTTTTGCCGTAGTTGGATTGCGGATAATAAAACTTGGATGATAGGTTGGAATGAGCGGTATTCCGTGATAATCAAGTACACTCCCCCTTATTTTCATAATGGAGTAGTTTTGCCCGGTCAGAGCGTTTAATGCCGTACCGCCGAGGGTTACAATGAGTTTTGGAGCGATAAGCTCGATTTGTTTTTCAAGGTATGGCTTGCAACTAGCGCACTCTGAGGGGGTAGGGACTCTATTGTTCGGCGGGCGGCATTTGACAATGTTTGCGATGTAGACTTTCTCTCTTTTGATGCCGACGACATTTTCTATCATCTTTGTAAGCGTATCCCCAGCATTTCCAACAAAAGGTCGCCCACTCTTATCCTCCATCTCCCCTGGAGCCTCGCCAATAAACATTACCTTTGCTTTTTCATCTCCTTCGCCAAATACTACATTTTTTCTGGTTTTTGCCAATTCGCACAGATGGCAAGAAAGACACGAAGCCCTAAGCGCCGCCATAGTTTGCGGCAGTTCAAAACTCTCTCGCAACTCAAAATCTTTTATCGGCTTTGTATAATCAAAGCCTAAGCTTTTGAGGTAGTGTAGATATTTTAGTTTTAGCGCTAAGTTTAGGTTTTTCAAATTTTTACTTTCATAGATTATTTATAGCAATGTTTGACTTTATAAGCCCTATCTCTCAATACTTCTACATTGATATCTCTATCTTTCCAAAGACCTGCAAACTCTAAAAAGCTATTTTTTGAACCTTCTTTTGTCTCTATATTTGTCGATTTTTCTATCTCAACGCCCTTTATACTCTTAAGCAGAGCATATATATGAACTGCTACGCCATCGTCACATCTAATGGTTATCGTCTGCATTTTTGTGTTTCCTAGTTTTTTTGTTTATTTTAGCATAATTGGGTTTTTGTGGGTAATTTTGTTTTTAGATAAAAACTAACAAGTGCGATGAGGAATTAAATTTTAAAAAAGTTGTCTTGACAAATTGGGGGAGTATATGTATAACCGTGGAGAGAAAAAAGGCAATGAGCATATAGTTTCAAAGTCCCTTTGCATATTTTAGCAGGTTTCTTGGCTTGTGCAACATTTGATTTCTTATTTGTGTTTGTATATACTTGTCTAAACACACAATAATTATTTGAGGAGTTTTTTTATGACAGCAACTATTCAGAAGTGGGGTAACTCGCAAGGTTTGCGATTGCCAAAGAAAACATTGTCTGAATTGTCATTATCGGTTGGTGATAGTGTTAATATATTAACTGAAGAGGGTAAAATTATAATTGTTCCTGATAAGCAATCTCGTAAATATAATATTAATGACCTCGTTGCAAGGATTCCTCACGATTATGTTCAAATTGAAGAGGGATTTGGCAAGGCAAAAGGGCTTGAAGAGTGGTAAAAAAATATATACCAAAACAAGGTGATCTGATAATGTTAGACTTTGACCCGCAAAGCGGACACGAGCAGAGTGGTAAAAGACCTGCACTTGTCATCAGTAATGAAGTTTTTAACAGGGGTACTGGTCTTGCAATTGTTTGTCCAATTACTTCAAAAGAAAAAAACTATCCATTTCATTTGCCGCTTTCTAACTGTAAAAAATTACACGGCTTTGTTATGGTCGAGCATGTTAAATCTGTTGATTACAATGCAAGAGAGGCAAAATATGTCGAGTCCGTTTCTGATGAGTTTCTTATCAATGTAAAGTCAATGATAGAAGTTTGTTTGTAGCGCATTGGCTTCCTTTTGACTTCCCAAAGTCGTGAAAAATAGCCAATATGTACAAAAAATCGCGCATATAAGGTTCTATTTCTAGCTGTTCAATCGCCCTTACTTGATGTACAACGTTGATGATATGCGTCTTTAAAGTAACGTTGTTGTGGAGCCAAAATTTTTTTGTTAATTTTAGCATAATTGTGTTTTTGTGGTTAATGCTATTATGCGCGTCCAAATTTGATATTTTTAAAGACTTTACAATAGGACTTTTCAATTTTTTGAGTTATTATATACAAATGCGATTAGAAAAATTGTTAGTGGGTAACTGATGAACGATAACAATCTGCCAGTAGTACATCAAAACTCTAATTTGGTGTTAGCAAAAACAAAGTCTCTCATAACTATAGCTGACAAAATACTGCAAGGAAGCAAAAATCTGGTTATCGATGATGGCTGGATGCAAAGACTTTGGGATTGGGCGGATGAGAATAAAATACCTGATTTGGTGTTTGATAATAATATATGTGAATGGATTGGACTCCCAAGAGATAAGGAAAAACTACTTACTTTGACTAAGCTTAATCTTAGTGGCAATAATTTAACAGAACTACCAAAAGAGATAGGTAATCTGACAAATTTGACTAAGCTTGAGCTTGACTACAACAAATTGACAGAACTACCAAAAGAGATTGGTAACTTGATAAATTTGACACATCTTAGTTTCTGTAAAAATGATCTTACAGAACTACCAAAAGAGCTATTCAGTCTGACAAACCTGACTAAGCTTTGGCTTGACGACAATAACAATTTGACAAAACTACCAAAAGAAATAGGTAATCTGACAAACTTGACTGTTCTTGGACTTGGTGGTAACAACTTAACAGAACCGCCAAAAGAGCTATTCAATTTGACAAAGCTAACTGAGCTCAATCTTGCTGGTAACAATTTATCAGAGCTACCAAAAGAGATAGGTAATCTGACAAATTTGACTGAGCTTTGGCTTAATGCTAATTATCTGACAAAATTACCAAAAGAGATAAGTAGTCTGACAAATCTAACAAAGCTTTGGCTTGACGACAATTTTTATCTGACAGAGCTAAAAGAGCTATTCAATCTGACAAATTTGACGCACCTTGATCTTGGTAGAAATAATCTCACGGAATTACCGCAAGAAATATGCAATTTAACAAATTTAATTGTTTTTGGACTTGATTACAATAACCTAACAGAACTACCAAAAGAGATTGGTAATTTGGCAAATTTGACGCATCTTAGTCTCAGTGGAAACAAATTCACTGAATTACCACAAGAAATATGCAATTTGACAAATTTAACTTATTTATCTATCGACAGGGATATTATTTTGACTACTGAACAAAAGCAATGGATCGAGAAAAATTCTATAAAAAAGAGTTTCTATGAAAGTTTATTGGCGTTTAGAAATACTAAAACGACTTGAAATTATAAAAAGTGCGATAGCTATAGAGGATATAGAGATTATAGAATTACAGATAGCTAAGCTCTCTACTATGGCGCTTGATAGCGAAGCAGCGCAAATATTATCGCTGCTCGAGCAAAAAGAGTTTACTGGAGTAATAGAGCTTATAGAAAACTACAAAAACTCCAAGACAGGTTTAGTTGCCTACGAAGACAAAGAGCTATTAGAGCTTCGTATGCAACTAAAGGCATTAGAGTCTGAACTAACAGAGCTGAGCCAATTAAAAGAAGAGTATATCAGAATACTAAATGAATTCAATTATGAATACAACAAGCGATTAGGTGGGCTGATTCGTGAGATACTTAGGATACGACGAGAAAAGCTTGAAAAGGCTTTGGAGTCTGATGAGAGCCTAAAAGAGGAGTATGAAAAAGCCAAAGAAGAGGAGGCAAGCTTTGAGTATGAATTTAAAGAGGTGATTGAGAGCGAGACAAAAGAGCTAAATGAGGATGAAAAAGAGCTACTAAAAAGTCTTTATAGGCAAGCTTCCAAATTGTGTCACCCTGACAAAGTAGAAGAATCACAGCGAGAGAGGGCAACAAAGATATTTCAATCTCTAAACGATGCTTATCAAAAGAATGACATTGATAAAGTGCGAGAGATACTTGAGGCTATAGAAAGTGGCGAAAGCTTTAGTGATGCCTCTGATAAAATAACCAACAAAGAGCTATTAATAAAACGAATTAATAGTATAAAAAATGAAATCGCTACACTAAAAGCGGAAATATCTGAGATAGAAGCAGATGAGGCGTTTAAACTGGCATCTACTATCAAAGATAGAGATGCATATTTTGATGAATTAAAAGAAAAGTTAGAAGCTGAGCTCAATATCCTTAAGGGTTTAATATAATCCCCAAAAAACCATAAGACTTTTTTAAGATGGCGTTGCTATCGAGGATTTGACTTTTTGTATCGTATTGGTGTAAAATCTCACCATAAGGCTGGTTGTAAATGTAATGTTGGCTATTATTGCCAAACCAAGCCTAGACCTCTTCGATAGATTGTCCGATTCGGAGACGAAAGCCCGCCCATCGGTGATAGTCTGGGCGGGGGTCTTATCAAATGCAGTGTGGCATAGCTTGACTT
>JAVRLX010000032.1:0-16665 GCA_031960985.1 Campylobacterales bacterium
ATTTGGCGAAGGCAACCCTGTTTGCAAAGAGCATAACGAAGAGTGCTGGCAAAAAAACAGAAGAGTTGATACAAAATTAGAGAAATAATTTAAACATGAAAAAAGCCATTTACATTGTTTCCGTAACGGCTGTTTTTTTATTTGGCGCAGAGCCGTCGGCATTTAAAGCCGGCGACCTCGATGCGCCAACACCGTACGGTCTTACAAGCTCTGAAAAAAAAATAGTAGAACAAAATAAAAATCTTCAAAATATATCTACCAAACTTTTTGATACAGCGCAAAGCCAAATAGAACTTAGAAACGAAATAGACGGTATCAAATCTCTTATTGTTGGGCACTCTGAGAAAATCAAAAATCTTGAACGCAGTATAGAAAGCGACGATAACGGCTCACTTAAAACTCTTAATAAAAAACTTGAAGAAAATCTAAAGCTACAAAATGAAAACTATGACAAAATAATGGCTACACTCTCAGCGCTAGCTACACTACTAGATGAAACAAGAGATGAATATGTCAGTAAAGAGCAGTTAAAAGCGATAATTGGAAAAAACTATAAAGAGATAGGTAGTAAAAAATCTACGCCAAAAGCAAAAGCCGAAGATAATAAAACAGAGCAATCCAAAAAAGTGGAATCAACTGCGCCTATTAATAACGAAGAGAGTTTCAAAAAAGCGCAACAATACTTTAAAGACAATAAGCTAAAAGAGGCAAAAGAGGAGTTTGAAGCGGTACAAAAAAACGACAGTGAATACAAAAAAGCGCTTTTGGCATACTATTTGGGTGAAATAGAGTACAAAAATGGCAACTATAAGTCTGCTTTGGAGTATTATCAAAAAAGTATAGAGATGGATGAAAAGGCAAATTATGTCCCTATTATCTTATTTCACACAGGCGCTAGCCTTGAAAAGCTAGGAGATAAAGAGGGGGCTAAAAAAATATTAAATTCACTCATAACTAACTATCCAAATCACTACCTAGTAGCTCCGGCAAAAAAAAGAGTCGCTGAGCTAAAGTAAAGCTTTAGCGACCAGACAACTTTTGCTATTACAATCTTTATAGAGTGCGATGTTTGAAAATATAAGCAAAATATACCTCAATCCATCTTTGAATCTTTTTTTTAGTAAAATCACATCCTAACGCAAGTTTAAAATCAAAACAAGAGAGAACAAATGGCATTTGAAAATAACATGGTCGTAGCCTTCGCTTACGAACTTAAAGACGCTGACACAAAAGAGATTATTGATGCATCAGCCAAAGGATATCCGCTAGAGTTTATAACAGGCAAAAACCATATCATACCTGGTCTAGAGTCTGAAATAGTAAAAATGAATGTAGGTGAGAGCGCAACCGTAAAAGTAGCCCCTGAAGAAGCGTACGGCGTATATAACGAGGAGGCTGTGAGGGCATATCCTGCAGAGCAGTTTGCAGGTATTGAACTTGCGGTTGGCCTTCCACTTTATGGACAAGCAGAAGATGGCTCAACAGTTCAAGTAACCGTAAAAGATTTTAATGAAAGAGAGGTACTAATAGACCACAACCATCCACTGGCCGGCAAAACTCTTGAGTTTGATATCACTATAGAATCGGCTAGAGAGGCTACCGCTGAAGAGGCGATGACAGGAAAAATTCAATGCGATGATCACGGCTCAAAAGGTGGATGTGGCACAGGCGGATGCGGTTGCGGACATTAAAAAATTAGTTTTAAAAAGGAGATGGGGCTTAGGCTTCCACTCCTATTTTTTAAGGAGTTTTCGTTGAAAAAAGTAGCATTTTTATTTCCAGGACAAGGGTCTCAAACACTCGGTATGGGCAAAGATTTTTTGGAGAGTTTTGCCGATGCCAAGGCGATGTTTGAAGAGGCAAACGATGCGTTAGGGTTTGATATACAAAAAATAATGTTTGAAGATGAGAGCAAACTAGAGCAAACGATGTATGCTCAACCTGCAATACTCCTAACAAGCCTAATAGCCCTTGCGGCATTTAAAAAAGAGTGCGATATTACCCCTGTATTTGCTATAGGTCACTCTTTAGGCGAATTTAGCGCAATTGCAGCCTCGGGCGCGCTTAGCTTAGGGGATGCCGCATATACTGTGCATCAAAGGGGTAAATTTATGGCCGAAGACTGCGAAGGAAAAGATACCGGGATGATGGCGGTACTCGGCCTTGATGACAATAAATGCGAAGAGATATGTAAAATGGCAAGAGATGAGGGTAAAAAAGTTTGGGCGGTAAACTATAATGCAGATGGTCAGATAGTCCTTGCTGGCTTAAAATCCGATTTAGCCGCCATTGAGGCGCCACTTAAAGAGGCTGGGGCAAAAAGAGCCTTGCTTTTGAATATGTCTGTTTGTAGCCACTGTGAAATACTTGAAAATGCAGCGTCAAAATTAAAAGCCTTGCTTGAAGAAAAACTAACAGATAATTTTGCATTTCCTATAGTCTCTAACGCCACAAGCGAAAAATATAATTCAAAAGAAAAAGCGCTTTCGCTTCTTCAAAAACAACTAATAAGCCCTGTGTTATACAAACAATCTATTAAAAAGTTTGAGGGTGAGGTAGAGGCGTTTGTAGAGTTTGGAAATGGGGCGGTTTTGGCTGGGCTCAACAAACGAGGGGTTAACATCCCTACATACAGCGTCAACTCTATGTCCGCGATATCACAAACAATAGAAAAACTAAAGTAAGAGAGTAAGATGAAGATAGCAATACTTGGGGCTATGAGAGAAGAGATAGAGCCGCTTTTGCCAAAGATAGACAATCTAACAAAACACGAATATGCAAATAATATATTTTATACCGGTATGCTTAACTCTAAAGAGATAGCAATGGCTTACAGCAAAATAGGCAAAGTCAATGCCGCGCTAACCGCAACGCTTTTAATTGAAAAGTTTGGTTGCCAAAAACTCCTTTTTAGCGGCGTAGCGGGCGGTATCAATGAGTCTCTTAAAATTGGCGACCTTATATTTGCCGAAAAACTTGTGCAACACGATGTTGATATTACCGCTTTTGGGCATCCGTGGGGCTTTATACCAGAGAGTGGCGATTTTGTAGAGGCCGATAGATCGCTAAATGAATTAGCAAAAAAAGTGGCAAATAAGTTGGGTATCAAAATAATAGGTGGGATAATAGCAACGGGGGATCAATTTGTCGCCTCCGAAGAGAAAAAAAGGTGGATAAAAGATACATTTAAGGCAGATGCTCTTGAGATGGAGGGGGCAAGCGTGGGGTATGTATGCAAATGTTTAAATGTCCCATTTTTCATCCTCCGTGCAATATCTGATACAGCCGATATGGATGCGGGATTTAATTTTGATGAATTTCTTGTTAGTAGCGCTAAAGTAAGTGCAAACTTTTTAGAAAATATGATTAATGAGCTCTGATATACTCTTTAGTAAAAAGCTATTAAAACTCTTTGGCCAAACAAACGCCAAATACAGTCTAATCGAAGAGGGAGATAGGGTACTCGTCGCACTTAGCGGCGGCAAGGACTCTCAAGCTATGCTACATCTAATAGCAAGGCTAAAGCGTATAGCCCCTTTTAACTTTGAATTTAAAGCGGTGACGCTATCTTATGGAATGGGTGAAGAGCTTGAGTTTTTAACAGAGCGTTGCAAGGCTTATGGGATAGAGCATGAGATAATAGAGTCAAAAATATTTGATACAGCCCAAAACCACATCAGAGAAAACTCCTCTTTTTGCAGTTTTTTTTCCCGTATGAGACGGGGGGCGCTATACACTTATGCTCTAAGTAACGGATATAATAAACTTGCGCTTGGGCATCATTTGGACGATGCGGTGGAGAGTTTTTTTATGAACCTTTTTCAAAATGGCGCTATGCGAACCCTTGCCCCAAAATACAAAGCCCAAAACGGTATAGTAGTGATAAGACCGCTTATTTTAGTAAGAGAGGCTCAACTTAGCCACTTTGCAAAGAGCAACAATCTAACCGTTATCGGGGATGAGGCTTGTCCTGCGATGAACTTTAAAGTTAAAATGCCATATAAAAGAGAAGAGACTAAAAATTTTCTAAAAAATCTTGAAAGAGAGAGACCAAATTTGTTTACTATGCTAAAATCGGCGTTTGAACATATACATGATGATACTTTTTTTGATCCTACGAGGTTTAAGCTATAAAAGATAGGATAAGGACTTAAAAATTAAACTTTTAAAAAAGAGGGGATAGGGATGAATAGTATCGATAAAATCGTAGATAAAAAACTGCTCCCATTTGTTTTTACAGTGTCAAATAACCCTATACTTTTTCAAGATTTATTAGATGCAAATAGGCAAATTAAAGATAATCTTATCCCAAATAGCGCAACACTTGGCTACAAAGTAAATACAAAAAATATGTTTATTGCTTTTCTTATTTTGGTCCACATATTTTTTATATTTCCTGGTGTAGGTATACTGCACGAGATATTAGCCAAAATGGATTGCCACCTCTCAATCATATCTGCAATTGTTTTTACTGGGCTGTTTTTTGTCTCATACTCAATATTTAAAGAGTATTTGATTGAAAGGATATCGCTTAAAAGGATAAAAGAGGCGTGGAGCCTGCACTTTCCCCTTTTTGACTACGAAACCTATAGCTCAAAAGTAGCCGAGATATACAATGAGGCGATAAAAAAGAAAGTACCACGAGGGGAGCTTGAGTTTTTTGTAATGAGTAAGCTTAGCGAGTAAGTTTAGCTTGTTTTCTCCAAAATATGCAAATACTCAAAAGTTTTTTCTGCTTTGTGATTTCGATTTTCTGTCTTATCGGCTTTAAACCTCTGATACTCTTTTGTTATTAAGTCGTAATGCCCATACTTTTGCATAATTTCTCTTATATCTTTCTCGCCCATCAGCCCCTCGTTGTTGTAGCTAAGGAAAATATATTTAAATTTTGCGTTTTTGATTAGTTCATCGAAAGCCGTTTTAACTTCGTTTTTCTTGCAGTATGCTGACCGTTTATAGCCTCTAAGCCCTGTTTTGCCTTTTGGCTCAAATTTATCATAAAGGGCTATTGTATTTAACAAATGGTAATTAGCCCCATACTCTCTATCGTTGTATGGCGGGTCTAGGTACAAAATATCGCCCTCTATTTTTTTGATTAACTCGTTTGCATCTTCGTTATAGACCTCATGTTCATTATCGTTTATCTCATATGTTGCTGGTTTTAATTCTAATGGTTTTGAGGCTGATTTTTTAAGATGCTTGAGGTATGCGCCATATACGCTAGCCGTATTTGCGACTTTATCCGCCGCTTCTAATAAGCTGGCAAGTAAAAAATAATAATCGTCGTCGTCTATTGTTTTACTCTTATGCCATTTATCTATCTCAAGTCTAATAGCATCTATTTTTTTTCCATTTTCAGAGCTAAAATATTGCCGCCCCGCTATACCCCCAAAAGAGTACTCTTCAAAAATAAACCCTTTTACACCTCTTAAATTGGTGAGTTCACATAGCATATCATTTCTGTCTTTTTCTTTGTGGTTACCTATGTAATTTCGGCAAAGAACAAAGCTATATGGTTCTTTATCATTAGCAATAATCTTTTTGACATCTTTTTTAAATACCCTACCAATGATTCCCGTCCCTGCAAATATATCGCAAAAAACAGTGTTAGATGTCGGTTTTGCAACAATATTAATAGTTGACTTTATAAAATCAGATAGTTTTTGTTTTGAGCCAATATAGTTCATTTGTTTTTTTCTTTTTTATCTTGTATCAACTCAATTGGACTAACTCCGAGAAACTCCGCAAGCTCAACAACATTACTTTTTATCGGCACAAACTTATCCGATAAAATATTTGAAAGTTGCGCTTTGGATATACCAAGCATTTTGGCAAGCTCACCTTGTGAGTTTATCTGTTTTTTTGCCATTAGCTCTTTTACCTTAAATCTATCAATTACTACGGCCAAAATTATACCCTATTTTTTCTATAATGTCAAATATTTTATGAACTATTTTAAATTATTTTTTGAACTAACTAACTCATTAAGTTTTTTTCGCCATTCATATGGATCGTACCAAAAACATCCAACACACCCTTGCTCATCATTTAAAGAAAGACCTCGCCAATTTTGATCACCTTGATACCAGAATAAAATTCCAGGAAAGTTTCCTCTCTGACCAGTTTTCACACATCTTTCGCATTGTCTTGATTTTAAAAGATTATTACTGCGTGTAAGTAGAATAAATTTAGCTCGTATTTGTTCTTCACTCATTTCAAGACTATTTTCTTTTTCGTTGCTACTCCAGCGCACTTGTGGAAACTTATGATCAACTTCAAGTTCTTTTGGAGGTAATTTCCTTAAAAATACAGCTTCTTCGTTTTTATATATCTCTTTTATTTTTTTAGCTAAATTTGGCGAAATACCAAAACGAGTTTTTGTCTCTTCTAATATTTCTAAACTTTTTAGTTTTCTATGAATTGTTACGCTATTGCATTTAGTACAATATTGTTTTTTATAAAAATTACCCTGTTCATCGATATCAAGCTGTATTCCTTGTTGCCTCCAAACTTGCCAAGTTTTAGCTTGTCCTGATTTTAATTCGCATTTTGTACAATGCCACTTTAGATCACTAAGAGTTTCAAAATCTATATATGAGGTTGTCCCCTTTTTAAATGGATTCATTTAACTCCTTTATAGCTTATTGTTTTTTAAACACCAAAATATACTCGTGTTTAAAAATAAAATAATCGTTCTTTAAAGCCCGATATCGCCAGATATTATTCTGCCCTATTTTACCCCGATTGCCCTCAATATTTTTGATGATTATACCCTTGAGTTTGACCTTGAAATTTAGTTTGATATGGTGCATCAAATAAAAGCCAAGAGGTATTACTTCGCTATTTTTGTACACATCTCCGATAACTACGGCAAAATATCTATTTTTGTCGAGATATGGCATAAAGTTTTTGCAAATTGTTAGAAATCTGTCAACAAACTCTTTTAGTTCAGCGCAGTTGCTAAGATCTTCTTTTTTGTCTGTGAATTTGACTATATCCCAGTACGGCGGATGAAGAAGCACAAATTGAAATTTTTTATCGCCCAAAAATTCAAAAGAGGTTGAGTCTTCTGAGTTGACATTTTTAATAATAGGATTATTTTGAAGTTTTAAATTCTCAACATAACTTACCATTTCTGGATTTATATCAAAACCGATGTAATTTCGTCCTAATTTTTCACACTCAATAGCCGTAGTGCCACTACCCATAAACGGCTCAAATACATTTTCGCCAGCCTTCGTATAACGCCTTATAAGTTGATTTGGAATTTGAGGGATGAAGTTGCCATGATAAATATTTTTGTGCTTGCCACTCTTATCTCGTTCATTTATGAGCCATAGACTTTCAACATTTATATCGAGCTCTTTCCAATTTGCTAAATCAAGGTCGCTATATGTGTTCACCGCTATCCCTTTGGCCTAAACGCTTTAATTACATCCTCGTTAGTTTCAATATATGCCCCGCCGATAAGGTCGATACAATAAGGGATTGCTGGGAAAACCGCCTCAAGGCACTCTCTAATAGACTTTGGTTTGCCAGGGAGATTGACTATTAACGCTTTACCGCATATTCCAGCTGTTTGGCGAGAGAGTATAGCTGTTGGGACATACTTTAAAGAGACCTGACGCATTAGCTCGCCAAATCCAGGCATCATCTTTTGGCATACCGCTTCCGTAGCCTCTGGCGTTACATCCCTTGGAGCAGGACCTGTCCCTCCAGTTGTCAGTATAAGCGAACACCCAATCGATACAAGCTCAAGCATAGTTTTTTCTATTATTGGCTGCTCATCTGGAATAAGTCTGTATTCCTCTACCCAATCCCCTTTAATATACTCTTTTAGAGTCTCGGATATCGCTTTGCCAGAAATATCTTCATAAACACCCGCGCTTGCCCTGTCTGATACTGTTATAATTCCTATTTTTAACTCCATTTTCTACCTCAATATATGATTTTTGCCTTCCAAAAGATGCACTTTTGCATATTTTGAAAAAAAGTTTTGTGACGGAACTATTTCAACTACCCTATCTAAGCTCCCTATAAACACCTCTATCCTAACCCCTCTTTGACGCAAAGCATCAAGACCTGCGTAATCCCACTCAAAATACAAAAGTTCCTCTAATTCTTCTACGCTTCCCTCTTTACCGTATCTCTGAGCCTCTTCTTCAGTTAGTCCACTTTTTTTGAGAAGCTTTAGCTTATAAAGCCCAGGATCTGCTTCAAAAGCGGCAATCTGAGCGCTCTTAAAATCATCGCTTTTGTGCGAATAGTATGCGGGAGATAAAAGGATAAGGTTTTTAACGCTCTCATCTTTAAGAGCATACTTTACGGCCTTAATTGCGCCATAGCTAAATCCGGCCACAAAATCGCCAAATGCCGGCAAGTATGGCTCAAACAGCCCCTCTTCGCCACTTAAACAAAAACCGCTATAAAACACCTCTCTCCTCTAGCTCGCTAAATTCAAAATGTCTATCCTCTCTGAGCGTTGCCGATAATTTTGCTATCTTCTCCCTATTATCTCTTACAAAAACCAGTAGCCCTTTTTCTGTTTTTTCTAGATATGAGACTACGTCGGTAGTATGCTCCTCTTTTTCCATCCCGTATTTAAAAAGGATATTTTTGGCTATATTTGCCGCTTTTTCATAGTCGTTTTTGCTTTGATAATAGACATCCGAAAAAATCTCATTCGTTGCAGCCCTTCCAACTAAATAGTACTCCAAAAGGGCTCTTATATCTTTTGCCCCGAGGTATTCCAAATTATCTTCATCCACCCTCAGCTCAACTTGCGATATATAAGAGACTTTAATGTTATTTTTAGCGGCAAAAAGTAGCTTGGCGGCTTGATAGGTTGAGAGGATATCAAGCTCTTTTTCACCTAGTATTGCAACCCTTTTTGTACCGTACATCACTTTGTTTCTGACGTTTGCAAAATCTATTTCGTCGATACTCTCAGAGCCTCTTTTAAGCGCGCTAATAGCCGCTTCGTTAACCAAATTTGCTATTGCCGCTCCAGAAAAACCGGCGGTTTTTTTAGCTAACGACGAAATATCCAAAGTATGTTTTTTGTGTTTAAGATATATTTTTAGTATCTCTTCGCGCCCATTTAGATCTGGAAGCTCCACAAACACTCTTCTATCAAATCTCCCCGCCCTTAAAAGCGCCTCATCGAGCACATCTATTTTATTAGTTGCGGCTATGACGATAACCCCGCTTGAGCCCTCAAAACCATCCATCTCAACAAGGAGCTGATTAAGAGTAGCCTCCCTCTCGCCGCTTCCTGCGCTCCCCCTGCTTTTGCCTATAGCGTCTATCTCATCTATAAAAATAATCGACGGCGCTTTTTTCTTGGCGGCCGCAAACAGCTCACTCACCCTTTTTGCCCCTACGCCAACATACATCTCCACAAAAGTAGCGGCGCTTTTATAAAAAAACGGTACTCCAGCCTCGCCCGCAACAGCTCTAGCCAAAAGCGTCTTACCAACCCCTGGTGGACCAACCAACAAAACCCCTTTTGGCATATGGATATTTTTGGATTTAAAAAGCTTCGGATTTTTAAGAAACTCAACTATTTCGACAAGCTCGCCTTTTGCCTCATCCACCCCCGCAATGTCCGTAAATTTGAGTGGACTTTTTATCTCGTATGCAAACTCTTTGGATACTTCGCTGCTACCTCTGGCGGCAGACGCCTTTATTACACCGTATGTCGCCCGTTTGTTTAGGTAATTGCTTGCAATTTTCCAAATCAGTATAAACGCCACAAGAGATACAACGGAAAAAAGCAAAAATGGGACAAAATCGAAGCTGGGCTCCATTGGGACATTGCGCAGTACAAGCTCGGCCGTTTTATCTGTCTTTGGAATAGAGTATACGGTATCGCCCACATAAATATAAATATATCTGTTATTTGTTAGCGCTTTGTCAACTTTACTATTTGCAAGAATGGCGCTTAATTTATCGTAATTTACGGCAATTGAATTGTCTCTAAAGGCAATATAAAGCCCCAAAATCATAAAAAGAAACGATGAGATTGCGATAACGCCAAGTGGCTTTTTGTATTGCGCCAAAAAACTTTTAACCATTTTTTCTACCATCCTCACTAATTAAAACCGAAGTGGTAGGATAGGCTATTTTGATTTTCTCAGATGCATTAAACGCCTCCAATATATCTCTTGACATCTGGCTTTTTGTAGCAAGTGGCGCAAACGAATATACAAGATACCAAATAGACAAAGCGATTCCATTGTTTTCTATCAAGGTAAACACTTTTGGCTCACTAGGCACATCTCCGATGTTATACTTTGCCCGCATCCGCTTTATCCCCCTCTCATGAAGCCTTGAAAAGGTCTTTGTGTTTTTCTCTGCTATCTCTTTTGCAATTCTTACCGCCTCATCCACATCTGAATCAAATGTAATTCTAATATCTACGCAATCCCAGACGGTAGAGAGTCCAGAGTGGGTATAATTTAAAAATATATGGGTAAAAATGTAGTTATTTGGGACAAAAACCATCCGCCCAGATCTCTTTGTAACTCCATAACTAATTAGTGAGAGATCTTCTAATATAGTAATCGTCAAAAGTGAAATATCTATGACTTTGCCAAGTACCTCTACCCCCTCTTTTGATGTTATTTTAACCCTATCGCCCACTTTTATAGAGTTGCCAAGGACAATTACAACCCACCCCAAAAGACTCATAAACCAATCTTTCATGGCTATTGCTATACCAGCAGAGGCAAAGCCTAGTATCGTAACCAAATAGCCTACATCGTTGATATATGAAAATAGCAGTATTAGCGCAATGAGGATAATTGTTATAATATTTACTGTTTTGGCAAGTAGATATGCCCTTTCATGATTGTCTATAAAGTACTTTTTAATCACAATTTTTATAGCAATAGAGACAGCTAGTATCGCAATAACAATAAGCAAAATGTTAAATAACTTAACCACTTGATATTTAATATCTATTTGCAGTTTTTGAATCTCTTCGCTCGCTTTTGTTTTAAATTCCTCTACATTTTTGGCAAATACTGTCTCTTCGTTTTTTAAGTGCTTTAGAGCAACTGTATCAACATCAATTTGTTGCTCTAATTTTTCAAGCTCGTCTAAAGAGTTTTGGTCCCCCTTTTGCTTTAAAAAAGCGGCAAGTTGTAGATTTAAGCGATTCTTTTGTGTTAGCAATTCATCTAACTTTTCAAGCTCCGAAATTCTACTTTCATACATATCTTTTTTGACAGATATCTCTTTAATAAAAGAAAGAGCGCTAAAAATCCCAAATGGGCTCTCTACTTTTGGCACACGGCCAATATCTTCAACTTTTATAAGCTCTCCAAATATCGATTTTTTATACTCTCCAGAGTTTTTAAAATCTAAATACCTTTTGTACCAAATATTTTTTTCAAGCGATTCGTCAATCGAAGATATCTTACTCTTTGTATTACTAATATTTTGCTCAAGTGATGCTATTTCAGCGCTTGAAAGCTCCTTTTTTGGTTTTGCATAAGCCGTAAGTAATACAACGAGAAATAGCGATAAAATCCTAAGCCAAAAACTCATTTAAAGCTTCCATTACTATATTTTTTGGTGTATCTTTGATAATTTCAAATCCGCCGATGCCATTTGGAATAATAAACTTTATCGTACCCTCTTTTGTTTTTTTGTCAAGAAAAAATTTATCATAAAAAGCCTCTACATCTTTTATCCCATAAGTCGTCGGCAAAGCATATTTTTGAAGTAGATTTTTTATCCTCTGCGCTTCTTCTTCGCTTATTTTCCCAAGCCTCATCGCAAGCGTATTTGCCATCACCATCCCAATTGAGACAGCCTCGCCGTGAAGATACCCAGTGTAATTAGTCTCACTCTCTATCACATGAGCAAAGGTGTGCCCGTAATTTAAAACAGCCCGCACTCCATGCTCTTTTTCATCCTGCGCTACAACGGCGGCTTTAATCTCTACGCTTTTTGCGACAGCTTTTAAGAGCGCATCTTTATCATCCCTAAGGTTTGCCCCCTCCAAAAACTCAAAAAATTTAGCGTCAAAAGTAACCGCCATTTTCACTATCTCCGCAACGCCCGCCGCAAACTCTCTACTTGGCAAAGTTTTAAAAAAATATGGGTCGATATACACCCCTTTTGGCTGATAAAAGCTTCCGACAAGATTTTTACCGTATTTGTTGTTTACCCCAGTCTTGCCGCCAACGCTTGCGTCCACTGCGCTTAAAAGGGTTGTTGGGACTTGAATAAAGTTGCACCCTCTCTCATAAATAGACGCCGCAAAGCCTGTCATATCCCCTATTACGCCGCCCCCAAAGGCTATCAGATACGAACTTCTATCAAGTCTGTTTTCAAAGCAGACGGAGAGTATCTGCTCAATTGTGTCCATATTTTTGTACTCTTCTCCGTCTGGCACACACGCAATACATAGCTCATCGGCTGTAATTTTGGATTTTAAATACTCCATATGCAGACTAGATACAGTCGGATTTGTAACTATGCACGCTTTTTTGAAATGCTGTGGCTTTAATTCGCCTATTACAACATCATAGCTATCGTCTATATTTTTCTTCAAATCAACTTTTATATTCATCTTCTTCCTCAATCGCTTATAGGTATAAATATTTGGTGGTTATCTTTTAGTAAAGAGAAAAGCCCATTACTAGACGGGTTTAAAAAATATTTTAGCCGTAAAGATAGCTGCTCATCGGTAAAAGGCAAAAACTGTATAAAGTTGCCAAGCCCCCTAAACTCCCTAAAAAAGTTTTTGGACTCCTTCACTACTTGAAGCTTCACACCGTAAACATCAGAGAGCGAAGTGTAGTGCTCCGCCACTTCGTTTTTCTCGCCCCCTTCCGGGTCATAGTGGTAAAATTTTAACGCCCTTTTGAGTTGCAAAGACATATCAAAAAATACATATGATATTTTTTCCAAATCAGGATTGCCCGTATCAACCAATGCAAAATGAGAATCGTCAAAAAGTCTTCGCTTGCCAAACTTTAAAACCGGCTTTTTAAGCTCAAAAAGGGTCTTTTTAACATCACCCCTAAACATATCCTTGTCGCATAATACAAAACCTATGTTGTATTTTTTGATATCGCTTTTGATAACTTCCGTAGCCTTGCTAATACGGTACTCAAATTCTACGATAACATCCTGACTACATATGCTTCGTAAATAGTTAAGCACAGATGGGGAGTTGATATTAAAAGCTTTAATAAATAGTTTTTTACTGTTTAGCTTTTCATGTAAAGCTATAGAGTCGTAAGCAAGTCGCTTAACTTTTGCTTCGCTCATCACAGAGACATCAAGACACAAATATAGGTTTGCCCCAAAGGGTTGCGGGAAATGACCTATCTCACTTTTGATGGCTTTATAGACATCTTTTAGAATATTTGGTTGCCCGATGAGGATTAGCTCATCTTGCGGCCTTATCATCGTAGACTGCTTGGGGAGTATTAACTGCTCGTTTCTGTATATGGCGGCTATTTTCCAGTTTTTTTGCTCGATATTGGAGATATGACGAAAGACATATTTGCTCCCATATGGGACCATCACCTCCATAATTTCGCCTCTACCCTTGCCTATATTTTGGGCGATAAGGGGGATGCTTGGCATAAACGACATTAACATATTGGATAAAACATCGTGAGAGTTGATGGTTTTTATCTTGAGTCTATCAATAAATCCAGCGTCAAGCCCTTCGCTATCCAAAACCACAATTGAGGCGCTCATATTTTCAGCCCTAGCTAGCTCGGAGACTATTTTTGCATCTTGCATATTTTCTAACGCCACAAAAATCACTCTAGCTTCTTTGAGAGGTAGGGTTTTTAGCTTATATTCGCTTGTCGGATCAAATGTGTGCACTAGTGAGTTAGCAGGAAATTCAAACCCGTCGCCAATACTCTCGCTCAACACAATATCAAAAAAAATAGCGTCGTTTTCTACGCTTCGAAGTCTTTGTAAAAATCTTCTTGCGACGCTGCCGCCTGCAATTACCACTATTTTTTGCATATCTTATTAATACCCTATTTTAAAGGTGCAGATTATAACAAAAAAGAGTTGTTTAAAATGCCCCCATTTGTCAAGACTATACCACTTCAATTTGTGCAAAATGACGGTTTTAAAAAAGTTGTTTGATTTTCTAAGGGAATTATACGATTGACAACATACATCTATTTGACTACAATAATAATCAAAAATCTTAAAAAGGCTTTTTATGACAACATCTATGAGTATCCGTGA
The DNA here is from genome assembly GCA_031960985.1 of Campylobacterales bacterium. Lineage (GTDB taxonomy): Bacteria > Campylobacterota > Campylobacteria > Campylobacterales > UBA6016 > UBA6016. Next base: position 14,236 of record JAVRLX010000032.1, read on the forward strand.
TTTAACTCGTAGCGGCTCTGCACTAATGAATTATGACTACATTGACATAGAGGATAAAAGGTCAAATGAGTATAAAGGTGTGTTTGTACCAAAACATTTAGCAACCGAGGTAAAAGAGTTTATTAATAGCAAACTCCAAGAGCAAAAAGAGCGCAAAAAACGCTCTATACTCAAATTTGCAGGTATAGCAAAGGGCGAAACAAAGGGGATGAGTATCCAAGAGCTAAAAGCGCTAAAGGCTCAAGATACGAAATGAGAAAAATATTTCTTGATACAAACATCATCTTAGACTTACTCGATAGCGATAGACAAAAACACAAAGAAGCGGTGGCGGTAGTAGATAAAATTATCACAGAGAATTTTTGTATAGTTATAACTGAGGATATGCTAACAACCCTATTTTATATCTCCAAAAATAAACCAGCTGTACTGGAGTTTATTCGTACGATTGTGGATGAGTGGGAGGTGGTCTCGTTTGGCGGCGATGTCATCAAATCGGCAATCGAAATCTGCCAAAAAAATCAAAATATCGACTTAGAAGATGTGCTCCAATGTCTTTGCGCAAAACGAGAAGGGTGCGAACTACTTGTTACAAATGATAAAAAATTCTACAATTGCGGCATAAAGATAGTATCTAGTAGTGATTTTGGGGTTAAAAATGTTTGAATTTAGAGTAGAAGGGACAGATGGAGCGGCTAGGGCTTGCACTATTACAACAACAAGAGGGACGATAGAGACACCTGTCTTTATGCCGGTTGGCACAGTGGCAAGCGTAAAGGCTCTCGATATGGCAGATATTGAGGAGCTTGGGGCAAAAATAATCCTTGCAAATACATATCACACATATCTGCGACCAGGTAGCGGTGTGGTGGATAAAATGGGTGGACTGCATGGATTTACCACATATAGCGGCAATTTTCTAACCGATAGTGGCGGCTTTCAAGCATTTAGCTTAAGTGATATCTCAAAAGCATCAGACGATGGGATAAAATTTAAAAGCCACATTGATGGTAGCACGCACTATTTTACCCCCGAAAAGGTGTTGGATATTCAGTATGAGCTAAATAGCGATATTATGATGGTACTTGACGATCTTATAGCGCTCCCAGCTGAACAGAAACGGATTAAAAAATCGGTTGAGCGGACAATTGAGTGGGCAAAACGAAGCCTTGCGTATCATATAAACAAGAGGATAAAAGGAAAAGCGCAGACGAACAACTTATTTGCCATTGTGCAAGGGGGGATAGATAAGGCATTTCGCAAGCTTTCAGCCGAGGGACTCGTATCACTCGAGGTGGATGGTGCTGGGTTTGATGGATTTGCGATTGGCGGACTCTCAGTGGGCGAAGAGCCTGCGGCTATGTATGACACTGTAGAGTGGACTACACCGTTTTTGCCGCACAATAAGCCTAGATATCTTATGGGAGTTGGCACACCTGAGGACTTAGTTGAAAATATCGAAAGGGGCGTAGATATGTTTGATTGCGTAATGCCAACAAGAAATGCTCGTAACGGCACTCTTTTTACCTCATTTGGCAAGGTAAATATCAAAGCGGCAAAGTATATTTTGGATGAAAAACCGATTGACCCAGAGTGCGACTGCCCCGTTTGCCGCAGATACACAAGAGCTTATATGTGCCATCTTTTTCGTGCGAAAGAGCTAACATTTTACCGCCTTGCCACAATTCACAATCTGCACTACTATCTAAATCTTGTAAAACAAGCGAGATGGGCCATACTAAACAAAGAGTTTAAAAAGTTTAAAAAAGAGTTTTACGAAAAAAGAGGGGGCGAATGAGTGACTTTCAGATGAACCACACCGAGGCGGAGGCTTATGTAAGAGACTTTCTCGATAATTTTTTTAAAGAGATCCGCGAAGTGGTAGAGTTTGAGCAAGCTTTTATAGAAAATAACGCCCTTGAAGTTCCAAATATCGATTATTTCAAACTCAAAAGATTTATTGAAACGGCAGTACGAAACCTCCGCTCAATAGACCCAAGCATACTAACGGGGCTAGTTCAAAAACTATACAAAGATGTTATGGAGCTTTATACTTTTTACTCATCTGCTCTATCCAAAGTCGCTATGCCGGCTATCGTTTTCGAGCGAGATTTTCTAAAAACACTCAAGCCATACAATGATTTGATCTTTAAAATAGAAGAGCTCAAATCGATGCGAAACAGCTATGAAATGAAAATGCGTTATCTGGAAGGGCTGATGAAGTCTTTAGAGCCAAATCTAAATACGGAAGAGAAAAAGAAAGAGTATGCCAAACTCAAATCCAGATACGCCGAAGCCGCCCATTTTTTTGGGGAGGCGAGAGATCAAATACCGGTGACATATAAAAAATTAGAAGAGATAGAAAATACCTTCAAAGACATATTTATTGCTTGGTTTGAGGAATATAAAGAGTATTACATTAGCGAGCTT
>JAVRLX010000033.1:0-13095 GCA_031960985.1 Campylobacterales bacterium
ACTTATTCAAACCATAAGCCCTTAAGCTAAAACTCAAGGGCAGTCTCATATTTGGTTGCCATAACATAAAAAGAGAGGGAGAATATGTTTAAAAAAAAGTTAAAAGAGTTTGATACATCACCTGAGGCTCTTGAGGGGATTAATTATGCGATTATTACAACCGAAAAAGGGGTTATGAAAATAAAACTGCTCAAAGATGAAGCCCCTATAACTGTGGCAAACTTTGCAGATCTTGTTAAAAAAGGGTTTTATGACGGTCTTAATTTTCATAGAGTTATAGCCGGTTTTATGGCGCAGGGAGGTTGCCCTGAAGGAAACGGTAGAGGTGGACCTGGATATGCGATACCTTGCGAGTGCGACAAAAATACCTCAAAGCACCTAAAGGGGACACTTTCAATGGCGCATGCTGGCAGAGATACGGGGGGAAGTCAGTTTTTTATCTGCTTTGCCCCGCAACCACACCTTGACAAACAACACACCGTATTTGGTCAAATCGACCCAAAAGATGTGGAGAGTATGAAGACGCTTGATAGCATAAAGCAAGGTGATAAAATCGTAAAAATAGAGATAAGCGCCGAGTAATGATAATTTCGGTTTGGCAACATGTCGATTTTGAAGGGCCTGGGGCGATAGAGGAGTTTGCAAAAAAGCGGGGTTATACATTAGAAATTGTACGTGCCGACTACGGTGAGCCATTTATTGCCCGTGACGCCCTTGTGGTACTGGGTGGGCCGATGGGGGTGTACGACTCTTTGCCTTTTATTTCATCCGAAAAAGCGGCGTTAAAAAACTATATCAACAAAGGCGGCAAAGTATTTGGTATTTGCCTCGGGGCACAACTTATCGCAGATGTGTTAGGCGCTAAAGTTTATCCAAGTGGCGATAGAGAGGCTGGGTGGAGAAGCGTGTCGTTTGGAAAGCATCCTCTAACAGAAGATTTGGGTGATGAGGCTGTTGTATTTCACTGGCACGGCGATACATTTGATTTGCCACCGGAGGCTACCCTTTTAGCCTCAAACGACGCTTTTAAAAACCAGATGTTTGTAGCCAAAGGGGGCAAAGTCATCGCCACTCAGTTTCATTTTGAGACTACAAGAGAGAGTATGCAAGACCTCATTGACGCGGATGGCGACTATCTCAAGCACGATTCGCCTTTTGTGCAAGATAAAAAAACGATAATGGAGGGCGCAAAGCATATCCCAAAGGCAAATGAGCTTTTGTTTAAACTCCTTGATAAATGGATAAGTTTGTAGGCGATGCTCGTTCATATCTGTTGCTCCGTTGATAGTCACTACTTTTTAAGTAGGCTTAAAGCTGACTTTCCAAATGAAAAGCTAATCGGCTTTTTTTATAATCCAAACATCCATCCAAGGAGCGAATACGACCTTAGACTCCAAGATGCTCGTAAAAGCTGTGAAAAGCTTGGAGTGGAGCTACTTGAGGGGGAGTATGATGATAGTTGCTGGTTTGAGGCGGTAAAAGGGTTTGAAGATTGCGCGGAAAAAGGTGAGAGGTGCGAGATATGTTTTGATAAAAGGTTTGAAGAAGCGGCAAAAATAGCGGCCAAGCTTGGAATTAAACGCTTTACCTCCACACTCCTTCAAAGTCCCCTAAAAGATAAGGAGCAGCTAAGAAATAGCCTTGCAAAAATATCCCAAAAATACGGCGTGGATTTTGTCTTTGTGGATTATCTCACAAAGGGTGGGATGGAAGCGCAAAACAGAGCCGCAAAAGAGGCGGGACTTTATCGTCAAAACTACTGCGGTTGCTCATGGGGGCTTATAAACCAAAAGGCAAAAAAAGGCGAGCCTATCTTTGAGAGCTTTTCATCGCTTGCCCCAAGAGCGCTCCCAGCATCTGCTGAAGATAGGTTAAACTTTTATGCAAAAAACAGAGGCGAAGTTTTTCGCTCTCGAGTCCTTGATTATCGTTGCTTGGCGGCTTCTATCTATGCAAATGGCGAGCTTTTAACATCTTATCCTTTGCTTTATTCAACGAGTCAAAGGGATAGCTTTAGCGCAAATGTCCTTTTTGAAAAAGATGGGGTAATTTATCTTGACAAAGAGGGCGCAAGGGTTGTCGCATTGCAAAAACTAAACGAATTTTTAAATAAAAGCTACAAAAATTGCCATGAGCTTATCTTTTCGCCAATTACTTTTGAGGAGGAGATGAATTTTCGCTTGTCGCTTGTGGCTCATCCGTTTGATATGTCGCCGATTTTTGTCGTTGATACCCCTATCTTTGACGCAAAATACAAAATAGAGCTAAAATTTGCCACTACCTACTCCGCAGTGGAACAAACGCCTTAAAAAAAGCTAATTTTTGGTAAAATCCCCTAATTTTTCTGTATAAAAAGGTAGCCGCAAAATATGCTTGATATTAACGAAATATCCAAAATATTACCACATAAATATCCGTTCTTGCTAGTCGATAGGGTAACTGCGCTAACAAGCGGGGAATCAATTGAGGCTTATAAAAATATCTCAATTTCAGATCATGTTTTTCAGGGGCATTTCCCAGGACATCCTATCTATCCAGGCGTTCTTATTATAGAGGGGATGGCGCAAGCTGGAGGGGTGCTCGCGTTTAAAAGCGTAGATGACGAGAGCGAATTTGCAAACAAGGTTGTTTACTTTATGAGTATCGACAAAGCAAAATTCAGAAATCCAGTACTTCCGGGCGATAAGCTAGAGTACAAGCTATCCGTTATAAAACACAAAGGCAATATTTGGGTCCTTGATGGCAAAGCTTATGTTGATGGCAAGCTGGTTGCCGAGGCTGAGCTAAAAGCAATGATAGTAGATAAATAATGATACATCAAACAGCAATAATTGAAGATGGCGCACAGCTTGGCAAAAATGTAAAAGTTGGCGCATACGCATATATTGGTCCAAAAGTGGTTATAGGCGACGGATGCGAGATAGGTAACGGCGCGCAGATAACCGGCAAAACAACAATAGGTAAAAATAACCGGATATTCTCTCACGCAGTTATAGGCGCAATCCCTCAAGACCTAAAATACAATGGCGAAGAGACAGAGCTAATTATCGGTGATAACAATACAATAAGGGAGTTTTGTTTTTTTAATCCTGGCACACTTCAAGGTGGGGGTGTGACAAAAATTGGAAGCGGGTCGCTATTTATGGCGTATGTTCATATAGCACACGATTGCATTATTGGGGATAATTGTATACTTGCAAACAATGCAACCCTTGCTGGGCATGTTGAGCTTGGAAATCACGTTGTCGTAGGTGGGATGACCCCTATTCATCAATTTGTTAAGGTCGGGGATTTTGCAATGCTTGGGGGTGCAAGCGCGGTAAATCAGGATATCCCCCCATATTGTCTAGCTGAGGGCAATAGAGCGCATCTAAGGGGGCTAAACCTTGTTGGACTTAGGCGACATATAGATAGAAGCGATATAGACGCTATTAAAAGAGCATATAGAGAGCTATTTTTAAAAAAAAGACCCATTAGAGAGGCGGCCGAGGAGTTAATGGCGATAGATAATACCTATGTGCAAAAAATTGCAAAATTCTGCCTTGAGACAAAAAGAGGCATACCATACCATAGTAAAGATGCAGGTCAAATAGATGAGTGAAAAAGTTTGTAATTTTTGCGGCGCACACGATAGCGAGCAAAATCCCCTTTTGGCGGGCGAGGATGCGTATATTTGCAAAAACTGCGTCATAAGCGCACACAAAATAATCATGGGGGATTTGGCTTCCTCAAAAGAGGAGATCACTAGAGGCGAAGTCACACCCAAAAAGCTAAAAGAGGCGCTTGACAGCTATGTAATAGGGCAAGATAGAGCCAAAAAAATAATCGCCGTAGCAGTCTACAACCACTACAAGAGAATTCTCAAGGGGCTTGGGGCTGAAGATGATGATACTGAGCTAAAAAAATCAAATATCTTGCTTGTTGGACCTACCGGAAGTGGTAAGACGCTAATAGCGCAAACTTTGGCAAAATATCTAGATGTGCCCATCGCTATTACCGATGCTACGAGTCTAACTGAGGCTGGATATGTGGGAGAGGATGTTGAAAATATCCTTGTTAGACTCCTTCAAGCCGCAAATGGTGATGTCAAAAAAGCGGAACACGGGATAGTATTTATCGACGAGGTAGACAAGATAGCTAGAATGAGTGAAAACCGCTCAATTACAAGAGATGTATCGGGCGAAGGGGTGCAACAAGCGCTTTTAAAAATTATTGAAGGTAGCATTGTAAATATCCCGCCAAAGGGTGGCAGAAAGCATCCAAATCAAGATTTTATACAGATAGATACGACAAATATCCTCTTTATTGCAGGTGGGGCTTTTGATGGCTTAGCTGAAATTATTAAAAATAGAATTTCAGGCTCAGCTATGGGCTTTTTGCAAAAAGAGAAGACAGAGATAAAAGATGAAAATATCTTTGATGCGATAGAGCCAGACGACCTTGTTAAATTCGGTCTTATCCCAGAGCTTATCGGACGGCTTCATGTAATAGCGAGCCTTAAAGAACTAGGCGTAGACGAGCTTGTAAAAGTATTTACGGAGCCAAAAAACTCTATACTAAAACAGTACCAAAAACTCTTTTCTATAGACAATGTGAAATTGACTTTTACCGAAGATGCCATTAGGGCTATTTGTGAAGAGAGTATAAAGCGAAAAACTGGAGCTAGGGGGCTTAGGGCGATAGTTGAAGATATTATGACGGATACGATGTACGATCTACCCGAACTTGCGGGTTACGAAATTATCGTAAACAAAGAGTGTATAGAAAAAAGCGAAAAACCGCTAAAGGTAAAACTCTCAAAATCAGAGTCTTCAAAAAGTAAAAAAGCTAGTGCATAATCAAAGAAAAGGATAGATAATATGTTTTTGGATAAATTAATAGGTTTTTTCTCTAGTGACCTCGCCATCGACCTCGGTACTGCAAACACGATAGTGAGCATGAAAGGTAAAGGTATCGTAATTAACGAGCCTTCAGTCGTAGCTGTGCAAACAGATAGATACGGCAAACAAAAAATACTTGCGGTAGGCCAAGAAGCCAAAGATATGATAGGTAAAACGCCGGGTAATATTACGGCTATTAGACCGATGAGAGATGGGGTTATCGCCGACTTTGACATTACCGAAAAAATGATACGACACTTTATCGAAAAGGTGCATAACAGACAAGCATTTATCAGACCGCGTATAGTTATATGCGTACCGTACGGTCTTACACAAGTTGAGAGAAAGGCTGTTAGGGAGTCTGCAATGTCGGCGGGCGCTAGAGAGGTTTATCTAGTAGATGAGCCTATGGCGGCGGCTATCGGCGTGGGCCTACCCGTAAAAGAGCCACAAGGAAATGTCGTAGTAGACATCGGTGGCGGCACTACTGAGATAGGGGTAACATCTCTTGGCGGACTAGTTATTAGTAAGTCTATTAGGGTGGCCGGCGACAAACTTGATAATGACATCGTAAACTATGTAAGGAAAAAATACAATCTTTTGATAGGCGAAAGAACCGCTGAAGAGATCAAAATGACCATTGGTTCTGCTATCAAATTAGACGAGATTCTTACTATGGCTATCAAAGGAAGAGACCAGATAAATGGCCTTCTTACCACGATAGAGTTTACAAGCGAAGAGGTTAGAGATGCGATAAAAGACTCCCTCAAAGCTATCCTAGATGCCGTAAAACTAGTACTTGAGCTTATGCCGCCAGATTTGGCTGGAGATGTTGTTGAAAACGGTATCGTACTTACAGGCGGGGGCGCGCTCCTAAGAGGACTTGACAAGTATATCTCTGAGGCTGTCAAACTTCCGGTATTCGTGGCGGAGGAGCCGCTTTTGGCGGTTGTTAGAGGGACGGCTATCGTCCTTGAAGAGTTAGATCTATTACAACAAATCTCGTATGAGTAAAAAATGGCTTGTTTCTGCCCTCTTTGTAGTTTTTTTATTTGTCGTTTATTATTTTTTCGGAAATCTGCTGCAAAGACAGTTGCAACCATTGACATCAAGCGCTAGACTCACTTATTCTGATACTGTAGATTTTATAAAAGACGCGATTGATACACATTTTTTTCAGGCCGAGAAAATAGCATCTCTAAAAGCCGAAAATGAAAAACTTCAAAAAGAAGCCCTAACCTATAAAAGCGGTATTAAAGATGCAATATATAGGCAGAATATACAAGGATTTATACCATCTGGCAACGGTCAAAACGCGCAAATAAAGCTTTCAAAAGCGCTTTCATACTCAAACCTACCCAATCTTTATAGGCTTTGGATAGATTTTGAACCGACCCAAAAAATAGATAAAAGCGATGTTGCAAAAGTTTACGGTATCATTTATCCAACTCAAAACAAGGTAGATTCCGTAGCATGTGGCATAGTACTTAAAAACCAAAATGGTAGATATGAGGCGTTTTTAAATGGTGATCCAAAATGCTCATATGGGGTATATATTGGAAAATCAAGAGCTCCTGGTGTGTTGTATGGCAAAAATCAAGATAAGTTAGTAATTAAATACATACCGACATGGATGGATGTGAAACCGGGCGACGAGGTAATAACGAGCGGACTTGATAACATATTTTTTGAAGGTGTAAAAGTTGGCGTTGTAAAAAGTGTAAATTCAGATAGCGCTTACAAAGAGGCGCTAGTAGATGGTTATTACAACCCTCTCTCGCCAAATTATTTTTATGTCATTGAAAAAGCAAAATAAGGGGTAAAAGATGAGAAAAAAACTAACAAAAAAAAGAACGGATATACAGACTATTTTACTAATTGGCTCTGGCCCTATCGTAATCGGGCAGGCTTGCGAGTTTGACTACTCTGGCGCTCAAGCGGCAAAAACCCTAAAAGAGCTGGGATATCGCGTCGTTCTCATCAACTCAAACCCCGCAACTATTATGACAGATCCAGAATTTGCAGATAAAACATATATCGAGCCAATAACTGAAGATGTTGTGGCAAAGATAATTGCAAAGGAAAATGTAGATGCAATTTTGCCTACAATGGGTGGACAAACGGCTCTTAATATCGCTATGAAAATGTATGAAAAAGGGATGTTAAAGGGTGTTAAATTCTTAGGGGCAAATCCAGAGGCTATCAAAAAAGGGGAAGATAGACAAGCATTTAAAGAGTGTATGCTAAAAATTGGAATGGATATTCCAAAAAGTAAATATGCCTACACAGTAGATGAGGCCCTTGAGGCGGCAAAAGAGATGGGCTTTCCACTTATTATTAGGGCCTCTTTTACCCTTGCCGGCGGTGGATCAGGGGTGGCATACAATATCGATGAGTTTAAAGACCTCGCAATGAAAGGAATAGAGGCTAGCCCAATAGGCGAAATCCTAATCGAAGAGAGTCTTTTAGGGTGGAAAGAGTATGAGATGGAGGTTATCCGCGACTCGGCTGATAACTGCATCATCGTTTGCTCAATAGAAAACTTAGACCCGATGGGCGTACATACTGGGGATTCTATTACGATAGCTCCGGCGCTTACGCTAACTGACAAAGAGTACCAAAGGATGAGAGATGCATCTTTTGCGATACTTCGTGAAATAGGGGTTGATACGGGCGGCTCTAATGTTCAGTTTGCCATCAATCCAAATACGGGAAGAATGACCGTTATTGAGATGAACCCGAGGGTATCGAGAAGTTCCGCTCTTGCTTCAAAAGCGACCGGCTATCCAATAGCCAAAGTGGCGACTCTTCTTGCTGTTGGCTTTACTTTGGATGAGATAGAAAACGATATTACCGGCACTCCGGCATCTTTTGAGCCGACAATTGACTACATCGTGACCAAGCTTCCTAGATTTACATTTGAAAAATTTCCAGGGGCAGATTCAACACTTACCACATCGATGAAATCGGTTGGGGAGGCGATGGCGATAGGGACAACCTTTAAAGAATCGATCCAAAAAGCTCTTTGCTCCCTTGAGACGGGGCTAACTGGCTTTGATAATATGGCTGGAGATGATGAACTTATTAAAAAAGAGATTAGAAGACCAAATGCAAATAGGCTTTTATATGTAGCGGAGGGTTTTAGAAGAGGGTTTAGTATGGATGAGATATTTGCCCTCTCTAAAATAGATAGGTGGTTTTTAGGTGAAATTAAAGAGATAGTTGAGTTTGAAAAAAAGGTAAGTAGCTCGCTATTAAACGACAAAGACGCCCTTTTTGCCGCAAAATCAATGGGCTTTAGCGACGCTAGACTTGCCAAGCTTGCCGGTGTCACTGAGGGGGATGTCAAAGAGGCTAGAAGTAGAAAAGGGATAGCTCTTACATACAATGAAGTCGATACTTGCGCCGCCGAGTTTAGAGCTTTGACCCCGTATCTTTACTCTACCTATGAGCAAAATCCATACGCCAAAAATGAACCCCTTTTTGAGGGTGACAAGAAAGTCATGATTATTGGAGGGGGACCAAACAGAATAGGGCAAGGTATAGAGTTTGACTACTGCTGTGTTCATGCCGCATTTGCTTTAAAAGATATGGGGATTCGCTCAATAATGCTAAATTGCAACCCTGAAACGGTATCGACAGACTATGATACAAGCGATATTTTGTTTTTTGAGCCAATCGATTTTGAGAGGGTAAGCTCAATCATAGACAAAGAAAAACCGGATGGGATAATTGTCCATTTTGGTGGGCAAACCCCGCTCAAACTCTCCAAAAAAATAGCCGCATATGGTGGGAAAATCATTGGAACAAGCGCCGATACGATAGATGTTGCTGAAGATAGAAGGTTATTTAGCGAATTTGCCGAAAAAACGGAGCTATTGCAACCGAAAAATGCAACCGCTACAAGCATAGAGGAAGCGGTTAAATATGCAAATGAGATAGGCTATCCTGTCCTTGTTCGCCCTTCATTTGTGCTTGGCGGTAGAGCGATGCGAACGGTAAGCAGCGAAGAGGAGCTAAGAACTTATATGGCGGAGGCTATATCGGTTAGCCACAACTCTCCGGTGCTTATAGATAAGTTTTTAGAAGGGGCTATTGAACTTGATGTGGATGCAATTACAGATGGGGTAGATGTATACATAGGTGGAGTTATGCAACACATTGAAGAGGCTGGTATCCACTCTGGCGATTCGGCTTGCTCGCTTCCTCCTGTATCGCTTGATGAGGCAATGATAAAAGAGGTTAGAGCTACAACCGCCAAAATAGCTTTGGCTTTGGGTGTAAAAGGACTTTTAAATATCCAATTTGCGATATTTGAAGGCAAGTTATACCTTATCGAGGTTAACCCGAGGGCTAGCCGAACGGTTCCTTTTGTATCCAAAGCGACTGGTGTGCCAATGGCAAAAGTAGCAACAAGGGTGATGTGGCAAGGCAATCTAAGAGAGGCTCTTAAGTTCTATGACAAACACGGCGTAGTATATGAAGAAGATGGGCTTTTGCTCCCTAAGCTAAAAGGGCACATAGCAGTAAAGGAGGCTGTATTTCCATTTAATAAACTCCCTGGATCTGATGTAACCCTTGGACCTGAGATGAAATCAACAGGTGAGGTAATGGGTATATCTGATGATTTTGGGGTATCGTTTGCCAAAAGTCAAGCGGCGGCAGGAAATAAATTGCCAAAAAGCGGCAAGCTCTTTATATCGCTATCGCAAGCTGATAAAGCGCACGCCGTAAGTCTTGCAAAAGAGTATAAAGCTCTAGGTTTTAGCTTAATAGCGACAAGCGGAACGGCAAAAGCGATAAATGAGGCTGGGATTGAGTGTGAGAGCGTGCTAAAAATCTCTGAAGGACGCCCAAATATTGAAGACCACCTCAAAAATGGGGAGATAGCGATGGTTATCAATACCTCAGACAACCATTCGGTCAAAAACGATACGACAAAAATTCGCCAATCTGTAGTTAGATTTTCCGTTCCATACATCACGACGATAGCGGCGGCAAATGCGGCGGTTGAAGCGGCGAAAGGGCTTCAAAGAGGCGAGCTCTCCGTTAAAGCTTTGCAAGACTACCTAGGCTAATGGACCCCAAAAAAATCTACCTTATTCAGTCCGACACTACCGTTGGACTGGCTTCACAAAACAGAGAAGCGCTTATGTCTGCAAAGGGAAGAAAGAGCGATAAACCTTTTATCATAACCGTTGCAGGGTGTAATGAGCTAAAGAAGCTAACAAAAGTTCCAAAAAAACAGCGAAAGCTTGTTCGCAGGGCACAAAAAACCACATTTGTCTATCCCCATAAAAACCTTGCAATTAGGGTTGTCCACAGCGGCGATTATTATAAATTTTTAAAACCGTTTGGATGGATGTACTCCACTAGCGCCAATGAGGCTGGAAAAGATTTTGATTTGGCTTTTGCTAAAAGCGTGGCAGATGAGATAATCGGCGCAGAGGATGAGCTCAAAGAAATGAAACCATCAAAAATAATTCTACTTGCTAAAAAAATGAAAAAACTGCGATGAGTTTGCTTCTCTCAATCATCGGAGTTTACTTTTTTGTCTTTCTTGGGTTTGCGGCAAAACGAATATTTAGTGAAATTCACGAACGAACTTTGGTGCTTCTTTCCATCTATTTTTTGCAACCAATTCTCTCTTTTTGGGGGATACTGGGCGCAAAGATAGACTTTGCCGCAATTAGCGCCCCGCTTATATATTTTGGCATCTCTTTGTTTGCCGCTGTATTTGGATTTTTTGTGTTTAGCCGTGTGTTTGAAGATAAAAAAGACGCCGTGATAGTAACCGCGGGCGGAGTGATAGGAAATACTGGAAATTTAGGCATTCCGCTCCTTCTTGCGATGTTTGGTAAAACAGCCGTCCTTTATGCGGTGCTAATCAATCTTGCAAATATCTTTGTCCTTTATATTATCGGCGTTTTTTTGTACTCGTTAGGCTCTTATACGACAAAAGAGGCCTTTAAAAACATACTCTCAATGCCTGTTATCTGGTCAGCGGCTCTTGCGCTAACCCTCAACTACGCCGGTTTTAAGCTCCCTTCCTCGCTTGAGCAGACTATTGAGATGGGAGCATACACCTCAATGACGCTTCAGCTTATTATCTTTGGGGTATTTTTGGGTGGGCTAGGTAGATTTAGGCCTGATTTCAAACTTGTTGGGGCAACAATGGCGTATAAATTTGTAGCTATTCCGCTATTTGCTTTTGCGCTTTTAGGTATTTCGCAGGTAGAGCCGTTTGTCAAAACGCTTTTGTTTTTGCAACTTTGCATGCCTTTAGCTGTCAATAATGTCAATCTAGCTTCACTTTATAGTTGCAAACCATACACGGTAACGGCAAATATTTTGGTTAGTTCGATACTATTTGTCGGTTTAATCTTTGTATATAAAAGCGTATTTTAAAATAAGACAAAACTTTATTTTGGAGAAAAAATGAAACATTACATAAAAAAAATTTCGCAGGTATCGGCTTTTGGCTCGGTAGCGGCGCTTGCGGCTTTAGCTCTTAGTGGATGTCATGAAAAACCAAAAGAAGAATCCTCTAGCGGTGTCGCTGAAGCGGCCAAAACACAAGGGCAATTTTTGGTTATACAAGAGGTTGGCGAGGGTAAATACAAAGTAGTTGAGCAATACCCGACAAACGGTCCAAGCCGTGCGATATTAAAGGAGTTAAATGGCACGGAGAGGCTCTTAAGCGAAGCGGAGCTTAAAAAAATTGCCGAAGAGGAGGCAAAAAAAGTAGAAAACAATACATCAAATCTTGCAAAAGCTCCAAATGAGCAGATGCAATCGGCTGGTATGAGTCTTGGTGAGACAATACTTGCCTCTGCGGCGGGGGCGTTAATTGGCGGATATCTTGCCAATAAACTCTTTAACAATCCAAACTTTCAAGCGCATCAAAGGGTCAATACCCCAACCCAAATGAGTCAGCCAGCAACAAAGACTCCATCTACAGCATCGACAACAGGAGCAAAACCTCAAAGTGGATATTTCAAACAATCTCCGATGCAATCGCCAGCCACACCAGCTGGAGCTCCTAGCGCTCCAGCATCAAGCCATAGTTTTGGGAGTTAAAAAATGATAAATTTAAAAAAAGTGCACCCTTTGCCAAAATCTGCCCTCGAAGAGATTGGGTTTTATTGGCATACAGACATTGACAATAGCGATTATGTAGCGGATAGTATGGTAGAAATTACCGAAGATGAGGCTGAGGCTTACTACACCGCCGCAAACGAAATATACGATATGTTTGTTGAAGCCGGTGAGTATGTTATTAAAAACAATTTATTTCACGAAATAGGGATTCCATTTAACCTTGTGGAGTTAATAAAACTTTCGTGGGAGTCTGATGTTCACTGGCATTTGTATGGTAGATTTGATTTTGCCGGTGGGATAGATGGGGCGCCTATTAAACTTCTTGAGTTTAACGCCGATACCCCGACTGCGGTATTTGAAACAGCGGTTATTCAATGGGCTTTGGCTCGTGAGAATGGGATGGATACAAGCTCTCAATTTAATAACCTCTATGAGGCGCTAAAGGCAAATTTCAAACGCCTTGTAACTTTAAATGAGGATGTAAGTGAGTTTGAAAAGCTTTATGAGGGATGGAGAATCCTTTTTTCTGCAGTTAGGGGCAACAAAGAGGAGGAAAACACAGTCAAATTCTTACAACAAGTGGCGCACGAAGCGGGTTGGGTGACCGGTTTTACCTATATGGATGAGGTGGGCTTTGACCCAAATCATGGGGTATTTGACGAGGATGGCGAAAAGTATGAGTTTTGGTTTAAACTCTATCCGTGGGAGGATATAGCCATTAGCGAGAGCGAGCTTTTGGTTCAACTAACCGATATGGTCAAAAATCAAGTTGCTATCTTTTTAAATCCACCTTATGCGGCGATGTTTCACTCAAAAGGGATGCTACCAATCCTTAAAAAACTCTTTCCAGATAGCCCATATCTCCTTGATGCATCGTTTGAGCCGCTAAAAGGAAAGGCATATGTAGAGAAAAAATGCTTCTCAAGAGAGGGTGAAAATGTCAAAATTGTGGATGCAAATGGGGATATTATCGCAGAAAATGGCGGGATATATTCAAATCAAAAAAGTATCTATCAAGAGTTTGTAGAGCTTCCAAAAGATAGCGAAGGGGCGCATTATCAAGCTGGAGTATTTTTTGCGTATGAAGGCGCCGGACTTGGCTTTAGAAAAGGTG
>JAVRLX010000034.1:0-15604 GCA_031960985.1 Campylobacterales bacterium
CCTATAGCAAGCGGTCCGTAAGTGATGTATGTGTGTCCTGTAATCCAGCCCACATCGGCTGTGCACCAATATGTGTCATTTTCTTGCACATCAAATACCCATTTCATAGTCATTTGAGCCCACAAAATGTAGCCTGCAGATGAGTGTTGCACCCCTTTTGGTTTACCTGTTGAGCCTGAAGTGTATAAGAGAAATAGCGGGTCTTCGCTATCCATAGTCTCAGCCGGACAATGTGGGCTCTCAAGCTCTACAAGTTCGTTATAGATGTAATCTCTACCCGCTACATAAGGGATTTCTTCGTTGTTTCTTTGAACTATAATGCAAGCTTCAATGCTGTTACATCCTTTTGACAGGGCATCATCAACAACAGGTTTTAGAAGGTATGGTTTGCCTCTTCTATAACCGCCATCACTTGTAACGACTACTTTTGCCTGAGCGTCTTCTATCCTATCCCTCAAAGCTTCAGCAGAGAAGCCTCCAAATACTACTGAGTGAATAGCCCCAATACGAGCGCAAGCAAGCATAAAGAATATAGCCTCAGGAATCATCGGCATATAGATAACAACTCTATCCCCTTTTTTGACGTTAAATCTATTTTTTAGTAGGTTTGCGGTTTTGCACACCTCATAATAAAGCTCTCTATAGGTTATAACCCTTTTATCTCCGGGTTCACCCTCAAATATAATAGCCGCTTTATTTTTTCTAGTTTCTAGGTGCCTATCAAGGCATTGCTCGCTAACGTTTAACTTGCCGCCAATAAACCATTTGTAATTTGGAGCGCTAGACTCATCGAGCGTTTTTTCAAACGGCTTTTTCCAATCTATCATCTCATTTGCAAAGTGCGCCCAAAAGCCCTCATAGTCTCTCTGGGCCCACTCTACAAGCTCTTCATATTCGCACATATTTTTTATGTTTGGAATCTTAAAAAGCTCTTTTTTTGGTTTAAAAACCATTCCGTGTAGTTCTTCCATTTTTATGTAACCTCTCCTTTACATTTGAATTTAAAATTTTAACTGCTTTTTAGTTTGACAAACATTAACGCCGTCATTAAAGCGTCATAATATGAGCTATGTTGCCCAAATAACGGCAAATTTAAATCTTTCATAATCGCTTCAAAGCGCAAATCGACATTTTTACTACCAAAAACATCGTTTTTTTTGTCAAAATAGAGGGCTGAAACCTCTATTTGCGGGTTTGGCAAACTTGTACCCAAAAACTCCAACATATATTTGTTAATCATCGCTACATCAAACTCAAGATAGTAGCCGACAAGCGGGCGATTTTGTATAAAATTTAAAAATCTCTCCAAAGCCTCCTTTGATGAAATTCCATTCTCTGCGTCACAATTTCTAATATGATGTACCTTGATACTCTCCTTATTTATTTGGTTTTGCGGCCTAACTATTACCTCAAATTTTTCGCTCGTTAATATTAGATTACCTCTAATTTTAACCGCTCCAATTGAGATAATTTCATCTTTTTTTGGATTTAGCCCCGTAGTCTCACAGTCAAACGCCACATATTCATCAAATCTTGGCTCATCAAACAAAAACTCAAATCTTTTGTCTTTTAGCTTTCCTTTAAGGTATTTTCTTTTTAGCGACTCAAACATCTATGATATGTAACCTAATTTAAAATGGGCGAACAAAAACTTTTTAAGCTTGTCAACTATTTTTAAAACATCTTTAAGGAGATCTCTCTCAAGCTTACTAAGCCTTGATGGGCTTATATAGTTATCTGGCTTTTGCCCTGTTTGCAACTTGTAAAGCCGCTCTCTTAGCCTAATCTCAAGGAGGAAATTATAAGCCTCAATAAGCTCCTCAGCAAATGCCCTATCTATTAGCCCAATATTGTTTAGCCCTTTTATTCTCTCAAAAGTGTTAACGGCGTCTATGTTTTTTTCAAAAGCAAGGCATCTAATAGAGTTTACAATTGGAAAAATTGCCCCTTTTTTAATATCAAGCTCTCCGTTATGCTCTTTTTTATCTAGCACAAAGCCGCCAAGCATCGACAGCGGTGTCTCAAAAGATAACGAACCCCCCGCCATACGCGCAAGTATTTGCGGATTCATCCCTAGTTTTTTTCTAAGATACTCTCTAACTTCCACTTCAAGCGATTTATTCCCTGCAACAAAGCTCATATCCATCAAAATTGGCAAATTCAAAAAGGTATCTGGAGTTGGGGACATAACTAAGTCATATATATCTTTTTTGTACTCTTCAACGCTTTTTTGATAGTAGCTATTATTTGCCATTACGCCACCGCTACACTCTGGGTATCCAAGCTCTATTAATATAGCGTTAAACCTCTCTGATGAGCTTTTGATAGCATCTCTATTTGCGCCTAGTGAGCAAATAATCCCATTATCTTGATCGGTTCTAAGTATCTGCTCACCCCTACCCTCACTACCAAAAATAACAAGCGCAACATCGTCTCTTAAATCTTTCTCAAAAGAGTATTCAAAAACCTTTTGAAATACTTTTATATTAAGCTCACTAACAAGCTTAACGATGTGTCTAACCTTTACCCCTTCGTTTAATAAATTCTTAACTGAGCTATCGATATCGGCTATTGCTAGTTTTAGCTCGCTTATATTGCTAGCCGTCTCTATTTTACGGGCCACAAATTGGGTGTGAGATGAAAGGGCGGCTAATATATCAATATCTTGAAGTACGCCGGATATCTCACCGCCATCTTGTACGACAACCCTTTTGATGTTGTGTTTTGTCATCAAAAGCAAAGCGTTAAACAAAAAATCGTTTTTTTCTATAGTTTTAATCCCTTTGGTAGCTATCATTCCTATATTGGTATCCAAATTCATCCTATTTAGCAAAACTTTTTTTCGCAAATCAGAATCTGTCACAATTCCAATTTCATTTTCAAACCTAACAAGAACAAATGTCTTTTTGGCGTCTGTCATCCGAGTAACCGCCTCATAAATAGAGCTCTTTTCATCCACAAACAAAGGCTCTTCATACGATATATCGCTAACTTTTTTCAAAAAGTAACTGTCTGAGTTTTTGTGTTTTGCCTCTAATTTTTTGGCGGCAGACAAAAAGAAGTAATTTTCTATTTTGGTATTAGAATGAACGGCTTTTAAAAAATCATCTTTTGCAAAAACGTACAGTAAGGCCTCTTCAATGACCGAATACGAGCTTGCGTATGATCCGCCAAGCAAAGATTCAAAGTCAAAAAAATCACCCGATGAGTAATAAAACTCTCCCTCATTTTCCTCTTTGATAATCCCTTTAGCCACTATATAAAAACATGTCGCCTCATCACCTTTTTTGAAAAAAAGCTCCCCTTGTTTTAGATACAAAATATCCGCTTTTTGGGATAGCTCGCTTAATGCGTTAGCTTCTAACTCATCAAACGGATGGATTTTTGATAAAAATGTTTTTATATCGAGACTACTCATATATATCCTCTATAAAACTGAGGAGAGCAAAAGCTCCCCCGTTTAAATGCGTGTTTTAGTGTGCTACTGCGCTATCTGCGCCAATACCTGTTTGAGATCTAATATATTGCGCTTCAAATCCAGCTTGATCCTCTTTGGCTCTTTCAGAGTTGTCCATCAAAGATACTATATAGGTAACCACAAAAGTAAGTGTCATTGATATAATGGCTGGGTTTTTAAGACCAATTAACGCCTCTTTGTTGCCAAGCACATCTTTCCATACCGCAGGTCCCATAATAACAAGAATAACAGCAGATACAAGACCAATTGTACCTCCCCACAAAGCGCCTTTAGTTGTTAGCTTACTCCAATAAATTGAAAGAAGGAGTATTGGGAAGTTAACAGATGCGGCAATCGCAAATGCTAGACCAACCATAAACGCAACATTTTGTTTTTCAAATGCGATACCTAAAAGGATTGCAAGAATACCTAATATAAGAGTTGCCACTTTGGATGCTTTCATCTCTGTAGCTTCGTCAACTTTGCCCCTTCCAATTACGCTAGCGTACAAATCGTGGCTAATAGCTGAAGCGCCTGAGAGGGTAAGCCCTGATACAACCGCAAGGATAGTTGCAAATGCAACAGCCGAGATAAAGCCCAAAAACAAGTTGCCACCAACTGCGTGAGATAGGTGGATAGCAGTCATATTATCGCCGCCAATAAGGGCTTTTTTATCGCCTACTAATATTTGCGAAGCGTTTGTTTCGCTAACTATTGTCTGATAGCCATTAACAACGCTCGCAACACCTTTTTGAAAATATGTAGGGTCAAGGGCAAGTAGCGTAATAGCGCCAAAACCGATGATAAATGTAAGGATATAAAAGTATCCAATCAGACCTGTTGCATAAAAAACCGATTTTCTAGCCTCTTTGGCGTCGCTTACCGTAAAAAATCTCATAAGGATGTGAGGCAAGCCAGCTGTACCAAACATCAATGCAAGACCCAAAGATATAGCGTTCCAAGGGTCAGACACAAGTCCGCCCGGCTCCATTATCTTCGTATGAGACTTATGTATCTCTGTTGCGCTGTGGAACATCGCCTCAAAGCTAAATCCAAAGTGAAGCATAACCATAAACGCTATAAATGTAGCGCCTGAAAGCAGTAGTACAGCCTTGATAATTTGAATCCAAGTAGTCGCAAGCATACCGCCAAATGCAACATACAAAATCATGAGTACGCCAACAAGTATAACCGCAGTTGAGTAGCTAAGACCAAATAATAGTTGGATAAGCTTGCCCGCGCCAACCATTTGAGCGATAAGGTACAAAATAACGGTTACAATAGTACCTGCCGCCGCAATTGTTCTAATATCTGTTTGTCTAAGTCTAAAAGAGGCAACATCTGCAAATGTATATTTACCAAGGTTTCTAAGAGGCTCAGCAATTAAAAAAAGAATGATTGGCCAACCAACAAGAAAACCTATCGAATAAATAAGTCCGTCAAAGCCACTTGTATAAACAAGACCCGAAATACCAAGGAATGAGGCCGCAGACATAAAGTCTCCAGCTATCGCTAAGCCATTTTGCTTACCAGTAATACCGCCGCCAGCCGCATAAAAGTCTTTTGCGGTTTTTGTCCTTTTGGCCGCCCAATATGTAATACCTAAAGTTGCGCCAACAAAAATTAAAAACATTATTATCGCATTGATATTCAAAGGTTGTTTTTCAACTGCTCCATCAACGCCGCCCGCGGCAAAAACCGCCGTAGCGACGGATAGCATCGCTAGAATTGTTAAAAATCTTTTCATTCGCCAGCCTTTCTTACTTCTTCTTTTACTTTTTCGCTTAGTTCGTCAAACTCACTGTTTGCCCTTTTTGTATAGATACCTGTCAGTATAAACGAAATCACTATAATACCTATACCTACCGGTATACCAACTGTTGTTACGCCGCCACTTAGCGAAGCGCCAAGGAGCTTTTTGTCAAATGCGATAACAAGGATGAATGCATAGTACATTACAAGCATTACCGCCGTAAGCTTCAAGCTAAAAGAGGTTCTTTTAGCGACAAGTTCTTGATAGCTAGGGCTATTTTTGACTATTTCAACAATGTTATTTTTCATGCGTGTACCCTCTCTCTTTCATTAAAAATTGTAGTTGGCAATAACTCTATACTCATCAAAATCTTGGTTTGGAACAAAGTCTCTAGCGTAGATGCCTCTGAGCTTTAGCTCAAGATTTTTAACTAAAGCAGGCTTATAAGTGATGTCAAAGTCTGTTTCGCTTGCTTTGTGTGTCACAGTTGAATATACAGCATTAGGACCTACATTAAATTGTGCAAAACTTACATGAGCATTTAAACCAGGGATAATGTCATAGCTACCACCTGCTTTCCATGCTGTTGTACCTGCTGTATAGGCAAGTCTTGTAACAGTACCTTGCACAAATCCAGGAGTTCCACCCCATGGGGTTATCATACCACCGTTAAAAGCGGTTCCGCTCCCTTCTTGTTTTTCAGTTTTAGTGTATGCCGCATATACATTTGCACCTTTTATAGGGGTAGCGGCAAGTTTAACACCATTTAGCATACTTTTAACATTACCAGCAAATTTATCGCCAACACCATTTTCATTCCAAAATTGGTAAGAAGCAACCATATCTACACCAAGATTAAATTTATAATCTGCTTGTGCATATATGGCATTTAATATGTCTTCAGCATAGTAATCCCACGCTTGAATAGTTAGCCCTTTGATACTATTATTTATAGCCGCTACAGCATATACTGGTCTATTATCAACTCCATCTCCAAGAGCTGTTTTTGACATTGTTTTAAACTCTCCAGTCTTCCAAGAAAGACCATAACCGCTTTGCAGTGACAAATTTGTGCCTTTACCTGCAGCATTATAAACATTTGCGAATGTTCCTGCTGCCATTCTTGTAACAACTGCGCCAATCAAAGTAGTATCAGGCACATTTTTATTAATTACAACAGCCGCTTCAAATAGATTTGGAAGCATTCTTGCATCATCCATACCAGCTAAAGGGGTATTTAGCTCTTGTCTACCTATTTTTACAGTTGTCTTATCAATAGTAGCTTGCACATAAGCTTGTCCAAGATATGTTACATCAGGCCTTGCATCTGACGCAGTCGAAGCAGTGCCGTATATAGACTGTTCTGTTTTAGCAGGATTAGAGTTTTTAGTTCCTAGTCCGTTAGTTGTATAAAACATTGCTCCAGCAGATACGCCATATACTGGCGCAGTTTCATAGCCCATTTTACCACCAATAGCAAATCCGCTTCTATCTGGATTAGTAGTTTCATTTCTCTTATCGTAATCTCTTGTTATATAAAAAGCTCTGATCTGACCAGAAACTTTTCCCTCTTTAAACGCGCTAGCCAAATCGTCAGCCGCAAACGAACCAATCGTAGCAACCGTTGAAGCTGCTACCAAACTAAGCGTAACCTTCTTCATTAAACACTCCTGTTTTTGATTTACTAATTGATTGTAAAAACTTTGTATAGCAAGAACGTAGCAAGAGGTAAAATAAGTAACAAAAAGAGGTAAATTTATATTTCTATAGTGTAATTTTGTAACACTATTGTCTTTTTTCTAATTTATACCCCAAACCTTTTATATTTATTATCAAATCCTCTTTTAGAAGCTTGCGAAGGCGATTTATCTCGGTGCGTATCGTTGCATCATCTATATCATCACGCTCCCAAACCCTTTGGCGAAAGGCGTCAAAGTCAAAAGTAAAATTAGTGTTTGTCGCCAAAAGGTCGATAATATGCAGATGTCTTCGGCTAAGTGTTTGTTCTTTATTCTCGTAATAAAGTATTTTGTGTTTCTTATCGTAGCGGTATTTTTGACTTAGTATCAAAATATTAGAATTTTTCCCCTCCATCAGCTTGAATATTTGATTGATTCGTAGCCATAACTCCTCTAATTTAAAGGGTTTTTTTAGATAATCGGAACATCCTAAATTATATGCTTTTGTTATATCCTCAATATCTGTCATTGCGGTGATAAATATCACCGGCAAATTTTTGTCTTTTTGTCTTACTTCTTCAAGCAGCTCATAGCCGTTTAGCGTAGGTACATTAATGTCTAACACCAATACATCATATGACGCATCACGCAAAGACGATAAAGCCTCAGCGCCATCAAAAAAATCATCCACATCGCTTCCAAGGGCAACCAAAAACTCTTTTACGGAACTTCGTAGCATCGCTTCATCTTCAAGTAGTAAAATTTTCACTTACAATCTCCAAAATCGACTTTCAATTGAATCATCTTATATGCTCTCAGTGTACTAAAAACTATTTTTAAGGACATTCTTTTTCGCTATTTAGTGACTAATATCGCTCAAAATAATTCTTAATGTCTCCAGTAGCAGTTTTATATGCTCCTTACATACTGAGTAGATTATTTCTGCATCAAGGTCGAAGTAGTGATGGGAGATGATATCTCTGATACCTTTTATCTTTTTCCATTCAATTTGGGGATAGTTGGCAAGTAAATTGCCTTTTGTGATTTTATCTATATTTTTGAGGCTTTCACCGATGGCTATTAGTTTCATACATATTGCATCAAGTCTTTCTTGTCCATTTTTTGTATCTATAAGATCATTTACATTATCTACACATTCGCATCTCTCTATTACAGTAGATACTGCATCGATAGTTTGCTCAAGTAGTTCTATTACATGCGCTCTGTCATACATATACAGCTTCTTTTTCAATACGATTTTTTAGATATTCATTCATTTTGTCTCTGAGGCGGATAATATCTACATGTGTTTTGAATAACTCTTCAAGTTCGCTTTTTAACCCCAAAAGCAAAAAAGCATCTGGTTTTTGCATAGAGACTACTATATCCACATCACTTTGTTTCGTTGCTTCGCCTCTAGCATATGAGCCAAATAATCCCAATCTTGTGACCGTATATTTATCCCTAAACTCTGATTTGCGAGAGGATAGAACATTTAAAATATCCTCTTTTTGCATTTTGCATCCTAATTAGTTATTTTTGGTGTTTTGCCAGTATAATTTTACCTAAATTTCTAAAACCCATGCGAACTAAACGCATCTTCAAAATAATCCTTAAATGCATACGCAAACCACACCCTCCCATCTTCCAAAGCGGCACAGCAGATACCAACTCCATTTTGAATTGCTATTTGATAAACAAGACTTAGACCTATTCCAAACCCACCCCTAGCATCCAAGCCTCTATAAAACCTGTTAAACACCGTCTGCATATCCGGCTTATATAGCGCCTCATTGACAATCTCAAATATTATCTTACCTTTTTTGTCGGCAAATATAGAAACTTTTATTTCGCTACCCTCTTTTGAATACTTGATGGCATTAAAAATATTATTATCGACTATCCGCAAAAGTTGGGTCATGTCAAACAACACAAACAGTTGTTCAGAGCTTTCAAAGCTCATTTTTAGATTTGCCCCTTTTGCAACCTCTTTGAAATACTCCACGCGCTCTGATAAAAACTGCGTTAGATTGAGCACCTCTTTTTTTACCATAAATCTATCTTTTTTGATAAAGTAGCTCAAATCTTCATATATATTTGTAATTATTTTAGAGGCCGCCTCTATCTTTACGAGGTGACGATTACCCTGCCCTGTTAGCCGCATTAGCTCTATATTCGCCTGAATTACAGCAAGAGGAGTGTTTATCTCATGTATGGAGTCCTTGATAAACTTGTCTCTTGAAGCAAGTACTTTTTCTATCTGTTTTTTGGCGTGACTTAGTTCTTCATTTTTTTTTGCAAGCGCTTTTGTCTTTATCTCCACCAACTGCTCCAAATTTTCGTTAAGCTCTTTTAGCTCATTATTTTTCTCTTTTATCTCAGCAAGCATTTTGTTTATATTTTGAGCTATCTGGCGAAATTCCACTATCTTAAACTCATTTGTATTAAGCGGCATTTGTGTTGTATCGTGGTTTTTTAAAAATTCTGATATAGCGCCAAGCTCTCTTGCCACCTTAGCGACAAAAAAACCCCAAAAAAGTCCAACTCCAATAACGACGCAAAGAGCCATTATAAGAAGCTGGAAAAATATATCGATGGATGGCTCTTTGAAACGCAAATATTCGCTATACATAATATACAGGGTAAATGCCGCAAATACCGACATAACACTTAATGTCATAATAAGAGCGGATTTGCCAAGGGTTTTTGGATTATTCAATTTTTTTCCATTTTGTTTGTCAATCTTTGGTAATAAAGAGTTGTTATTTTACCCCAAAAATTTTTGGATACTGACAATGAGACTTCTTACCCACAAATATAAAAATGTCGGTCATTTGCAAAAGTTTTGCGAAGAGAGCATAAGCAAACACGATTATACGTCAGCCATTGCCCTCATAGCGTTTAACGGTGAATGTAAAAAAGAGGCTTTGGAGGCTTCTGAATTTTTACAAAAATCATACAAAAAAATAACCGTAGTAGCTTTTGTAGTAGAGGGCGGATGTATCGGAGAGAGGCTAATAATAAAAGGGGCGCTAATAGGTATAATGCTCGCCAAAAAAGCTTTAATTAAAGCTGTTGCTTGTGAAAGTTCAAAAATAACTGACAGTTTTTTGGCTGAATACAGAAGCGATGAACTAAAAGCCGCTTTAATCTTCTCTTCCATCTCATACCCGCCGCCACAAGAGTTAAACAGCGCGCTAAACTCTTTAAACACAAAAATTGCGGGAATAAAGTCGTTTTCAGAGCCCTCTAAAGCGTCCATATATCTAAACTCAAAAGAGATAAAAAACGGGGTGATAGTCGTGCTTTTGAGCGGTAAAAATTTAAATGCGCAAATTTATAAAAACGCCGAAATAAAACCGATAAGCAAAAAACTTCAAGTAACAAGCGCAAAACACGGCTTTGTGTACAAATTAGAGGGTCTTGAGCTACTAGAGGCATACAAAAAGCTTTTGGGTGAGGATATTGTCGCCGAAGATCCGCTGCTAGCGGCATGTAGGTTTCCTCTTATCTCCCAAAAAAGCACAAAAGCCCTGTTTGTCGAAGAGTTTGGATTTAAAAAAGCTGTAATGAGGGGCGATGTCAATGATGGCGATATGCTGCAGGTAGGATATACAAGCCTCAAAGATGTAAGCCAAAGGTCATACGAAATCGCAAAAGAGGCAAAAGCGCACTCACCCTCTGCCATACTAATATTCTCTGACTACACCCTTAGAAAGTTTTTTAAAACCAAAACACAACTTGCTATTCCCGGTAGTCTAGCAAGTCTATGCGACTGCGCATCGTTTTTTGGCGAATCTGAATTTGTCGGCGATATAAACTCAGATATAGACGAGTTAAGCCACTCTAGCATAGTTATTACCTTGAGCGAAAAAGGAGATAAAGCAAGCGAGTCGCATCTAAAGGAGATAAAAATTCCGCTCACACCAGCGGATGCATTTGTAAAACTAGTAGATGACGCACTCAAAGAACAAATAGAGATTAATGCAAAGCTAAAAAAAGCGTTCAATACTCAAAAAATATTCGTCTCTTCCATCTCTCATGACATTCGCACACCGCTAAATTCAATTATTGGATTTTTGGAGCTACTTGAATGCACCGACTTAGACAGCGAACAACAGGGGTATGTCAAAAAGAGCCTCATAAGTTCAAAGCATCTCCTGCGACTTATTAGCGATGTACTGGATGTTTCAAAAATAGAAGCAAACCAGATGGAGTTTTTTGAAGCCCCTTTTGACTACGGAGCTCTTTTGGATGATATTAAAAACATAGTGAGCTCAAGATGTGAAGGTGGGGTAGAACTTATATTTAACGACCCAAAATTAGATAGATACATAATAAGCGACGCAGACCGCCTAAAACAAGTACTTGTAAACCTCGTATCCAATTCGCTTAAATTTACAAAATACGGATATGTCAAAGTTGATACAATCATAAAAAATAAACACAAAGATAAACTTGAAGTGGAAATAGTGGTCGAAGATACGGGCATTGGGATAGATGAGAATAAAATAGATGACATATTTAAACCATTTTATCAAATAAGAGAGAGGGCATCAGACAATTTTAATGGCACAGGACTTGGGCTTTATATCTGCAAAAATATTTGTGAGATGTTGGGTGGGTCCATAAGATGCGAAAGTCGCCTTGGAAAGGGAGCTAAATTTTTTGTTACACTCCCATTTAAGCTAGGCAAAAAAATAGACAAAAATCAGGGTAAACTAGAACTTACATATGATTTTACGACCAACGCTTTTAAAGATTTAAAGCTTCTTATTGCAGAAGATGTGGCATTTAATGCAGAACTTATGATGGCGATGCTAGACAAAAAATTTGGCATAAAGAACATCAAATTCGCAAAAGATGGGCTAGAGACTCTGGAGATGGTGCGAAACGGAAGTTTTGATATAGTGTTTATGGATATTCAAATGCCCCGCCTTGACGGTTTTGGGACTATTCGCCTGATACGAGAATTTGACAAAACAACGCCAATTATAGTTATGAGCGCAAACGCCTTCAAAGAGGATATAGCAAAAGCGCTCAAGCTAGGGGCAAACGACTACATCACAAAGCCTGTACGAGTAGACAAAGTAGCCGAAGCGCTAGGTAAATTCGCTCCAAAATGCCAAAACGACTCTTGCGATATAGTACTAAAACAACATAATCCAACTAAGTTGAATATGCAAAGACAAATGTTTGCCTACTACAAAGAAAATCTAGGGCTAACCGGTAAAGATGCAAAAACTTTATACGACACTTGTCTTAATTCAATCAAAAAAACACTCTTAAGAGCCGAGAGCGCGCTAAAAAAAGAAGATTTAGCGGAGCTATACGCCTCAATGCATAATCTCAAAGGTATACTTTCAAGCACCGGACTAGATGATTGTCTACATATAGCCGTTACTCTTAATGCAAAAGCCAAAAATGCGCTTGATGCCAAAAGTATGGTAAAAGATGATTTTTTGGAGAGTTTTGAAGAGTTAAAAAAAGCTCTGCGTTTGCTTTACGAGGAATAAACAAATGATACAACTGGACGAAAAATGGCAAAAAATAGTAGAGGACACAAGTTATCTGTTTTTGCCGATTGTAAATCCGCACAACGGAGAGCTTTTTGGAGTGGAAGCCCTGCTGAGGGGGGTTGAAAAAAACGGTTTTGCAAATCTTGATGATATGCTTGACGAGGCATATCGTGACGGTGTGCTTTATGATGTGGATTTGGAGCTCCGTAAAGCCGTATTTGCTAAATTTACAGAGATACAAGAGCAGTTATCCAAAGAAAACACAACAAATATAGCTTCATCGCTAAAATTATTTTACAACCTAGATACAAGAATACTTGAGATGCTAGACTATAGCCCAGGCAATACAAGACAACTGCTAAAAGAGTACAACATTAGCCCTGCAAATATATATTTTGATATTTCAGAGCGATATAAATTTTCCACTTACGCTAGCATAAGAAATATCTTAAATACATATAAGCTACAGGGCTTTAAAGTAGCGCTAGACGACTTCGGAAGCGGACATAGCGGCTTTGAGCTTCTTTATTACTCCGAACCAGATGTCGTCAAAATAGATAAATTCCTTGTTAGAAATATTAAACGTTACAGCAAAAATCGTCTTTTTTGTACGGAGATTATCAAGCTAGCACATATCAGAGGCGCTATCGTAATAGCTGAGGGGATAGAAACAAAAGAGGAGTTTTACACACTAAAAGAGCTCGGATGTGACCTCATGCAAGGCTTTTTTATCCAAAAACCCTCAAAGACAAAAGAGATTAGGCTAATACTTTCGCATATCAAGGAGCTCTCAGAAGAAGATAGGAGAACAACAGATTCTGATGTATCGCATATTTTAAATCAGCTTCTGCGACTTGATACTATTTTAAATACAGAGCCTATCAACAACGTAATAGAAAGATTTCAAAAAGATGAAAAAATAGCGATGTTTCCAATAGTGGATGCAAATATGCAGCCGCTTGGATTAGTTACTGAAAAAACCCTTAGGCGATATATCTACTCCCAGTACGGGTTGCAAATTATCCAAAATCAAAATGCCGGCAAATATGTCACGCCTTGTCCTATAGCCGATGTTAATACGCCGCTAGAAGATATCTTGGATATGTTTGCGCATCACGATGAATTAGAAGGAGTCATTATCACTAAGGAATTTCGTTATAAAGGCTTTTTAACCGCAAAATCGCTCATAAACGCTCTTAATGAAAAAAATCTCAGAATAGCCAGAGATCAAAATCCTTTGACAAAACTGCCAGGCAATTCAATCATTAATGACTTCATATACAAAGCAACCATGGATAACACATCTGAGTATCTATTAGCATATCTGGATTTAGACAACTTCAAGCCATTCAATGACAAGTTCGGCTTTAGACAAGGGGACAGGGCAATACTGCTTTTTGCAGACACGATAAAAGAGGAGATGGCAAAATTTAAGCCATTTATTGGACACATCGGCGGCGATGATTTCTTCATAGGATATAAAGCAGAGGATGAAAATTCCATAGCTGAGTTTGAGAGGACACTTAAGATGGCTCTTAAAAAATTTGCTCAAAACGCCGAATCATTTTACCCAAAAGAAGATAGAAAAGCGGGGCATATAACTGCAAAAGACAGATTTGGTATTACGCGTGAATTTGACCTACTTACCGCTAGTTGCGCGGCTATCGTTATGGGCAAGGATAAAAAAAATATAACAGCTGAGGAAATTATATACGCTATCACAGGGCTCAAAAAAGCGGCAAAAAGCTCGCCGGAAAAATACGCTTCGTTAAGATAATGTAACAATACAAAACTATAATTACACCGTAATCTTCATAAACACTCCACAATCCTAAGCCATCAAAGGCTTAGGTGCGTTTTGTTAGGCGTCAAAAGCGCTCTTTATTTGCCGTAGCGCCCACTCTACCCTCTTTGTATCAGTTGCAAAATTAAAACGAAAAAACAAACTTTCACGCCCACCGAAGAAAAAATCACCCCCGCTAAGAGCCACCCCGACACTCTGCAGCCTTGAAGAGACCTCGGAAGATTGTAGTTTCGTAGCGCTAAAATCAAGCCAATAAAGATATGTGCCCTCAGGTGAAAAACCGTTTACAAAAGAATGGCTAGATATAAAATTATCAATAAGTCGTTTATTTTTGTATAAATACTCGCTAAGACCCTCAAGCCATTCGCTTCCATCGTTATAACAAGCCTCAATAGCCGCTAAGCCAAAAATATTTGGGAGCGTTTGATGTAAATTTTTCGCTAAAGCTTCAAATCTTTTTTTATGCATACGACTTGGCACAATTGCATATGAGATATTAAGCCCGGGAATATTAAAAGTTTTTGTTGGAGCAGACAATAATATAAGATTATTTTGTATTTCATTAATAGCTAGAAGAGTTGTATGCTTATGTGGAGCAAAAATCAAATCAAAATGTATCTCGTCGCTTACTATTAAAACACCGTAGTTAACACACAAAGAGACTAATTTTTTCAGCTCATCCTCTCTCCATACTCTCCCGACAGGATTATGCGGTGAACAAAACAGTAGTATTTTTGGAGTTTTTGTACGAAATATAGTTTCAAGCCCATCAAAATCTATCTCATAACCACTCTTGCCAATAATAAGAGGATTTTCAACAAGCTCTCTCTTTGCCGCCCTTGTTACTCCAAAAAATGGACCGTATACCGGAGGTTGTATAACAACCCTATCACCCTCCTCGCTAAAAGCCAAAATTGCCGTAAACATGGAAGCGGCGACGCCCGTCATCGGTATTATCCACTCTTTTTTCGTCTCTACCGCAAATCTTTTTGAAAACCATAAAGATACACAGTTAAAAAAACTATCGCTTACAGTAGGGTAACCAAAGACCTCGTGAGTCAATCTTTTATTAATGGCATTGACAATAAAATCTGGAGCGCAAAAATCCATATCCGCAACCCAAAATGGTTCCAAATTTTCACGCCCAAAAATAGGCAACATGCCGTCAAATTTTAAAGATTGTGTGTTGTGCCTATCGCAATATTGCAGTTTTAATTTGTTTTTGCTCATACGATATTATAGCAATAATAAACAATAACAATAGCATCAAAAACAAGATTTTTAATAAAAGGAGCATAAAGAAGAAACCCCCGGCAACGAGCTACTTTTCCATCCCCAGTAAGGGGTAGTATCATTGCCGATGTGGCGCTTGACTGCCAGGTTCGAAATGGA
>JAVRLX010000035.1:0-15451 GCA_031960985.1 Campylobacterales bacterium
GAAGTGACGCCTTGAATATGAGCGAGGCTGAATTAAAAGAGGCGGGACTTAGAGCGCTTGCCGATTATAAAAATCCCAATGAGAAGTTTGTCGTAAAAGATGTTCCTGTTCTTGATGGCTCAATGCTTACAGATGCTAAAGTGGGGTATGATAATAATGGGCAGGCGGCAATTGAGTTTAAGCTCAATTCGCAGGGCGCATCGATATTTGGAGATTTTACAGCCAAAAATGTGGGCAAAAGGCTTGCGATAGTTCTTGACGGCAAAGTATATTCCGCCCCTTCAATCAAAGAGAGAATAGGTGGGGGAAGCGGCCAGATAACGGGTCATTTTACTGCCGAAGAGGCGAGAGACTTGGCTATTGCGCTCCGCTCTGGCGCGCTTGCGGCTAGTGTTGTTATGCTTGAAAAAAGAAGTGTTGGACCCTCTCTCGGCGCCGATAGCATTCATGCTAGTCTCATGGCTTTTGTAACAGGCGGTATTTTGGTATTTGGATTTATGGGCGTTTATTATGGCGCCGCTGGTATGTTTGCAAATATAGCCCTTGTGTCTAATATTGCTCTTATTATTGCCGTAATGGCGTTATTTGGCGCAACGCTTACACTTCCTGGAATGGCGGGACTTGTACTTACGATTGGTATGTCTGTTGATGCGAATGTCATCATTAATGAGCGTATTAGAGAGCTCTTAAGGCAGGGAATACCAATCAAGAAGGCGATAGAAGAGGGCTACAATAATGCTATGAGCGCTATTGTTGACTCCAATGTAACTGCTGTTATTGCGGCTATTGCGATGTATGTCTATGGCACTGGTCCTATCAAAGGTTTTGCGGTTGTTATGGCGGTGGGAGTTCTCATCTCAATGCTTACTGCAATAGTTGGGACACATGGGCTATTTGATGCATTCTTGGCAAAAATAGAAAAAAGCAAAAATATCAAATTTTGGTTTGGGATGCCAAATAGCTACCTAAAAGGCGGCAAATAATGGAACTTTTTAACAACAAAAAAACCTATGATTTTATGGGTAAAAACAAAATTATATTTTCCATCTCTGCCGTTGTTATGGCGTTTTGTCTCTATTTTATGCTCACATATGGCTTTAAACTTGGGGTTGATTTTGCCGGTGGCACAGTTGTGCAGATAAAGTATGATGCAAAACCAAATACGGAGCAAATTAGAGAGCTTTTAAAAAATAGCGATTTTAAAGGGGTTGAAATACAAGAGTTTGGAAAAGAAAATGAGATACTTATCCGTTTTCAGACTACAAACCAAAGTGTGACTAAAGATACGGGAGATGTTATCTCTAAGCTTTTGGCTCCTAGCGGGAAATTTGAGATTAGAAGGGTGGAAATTATAGGTCCAAAGGTTGGTGATGAGCTGCGTCAAAAAGGGATGATGGCGATGCTTATCTCATCCCTTGGGATACTTTTTTACCTTGCGTTTAGGTTTGAGTGGAGATTTGGGCTTGCGGCGCTTCTTGGCGTAATTCACGATGTTGCTATTACTGCTGGGATTGTGGCAATAGCGGGGATAGATTTTGATTTGACTGTGCTTGCCGCGCTTTTGACGCTAATGGGACACTCAATTAACGATACCATTATTATCTTTGACCGTATTAGAGAGCATGTAAAAGAGGCCAAACCTGATAGTAATGGCAAATATAATTTTGCTCAGATAATTAACGAAGCGATTTCAAGAACGCTTTCTCGTACCATTCTAACGGTTCTTACCCTCTTTTTTGTTATTTTGACGCTTTATTTATTTGGCGGCGAAATTATCAAAGGGTTTGCGTTTACTATGCTAATAGGTACGATTATTGGGGCGTATAGCTCTATTTTTATAGCCTCTCCTTTTTTGATTTGGTTTGGGTATGATGTGGCAAAAGCCAAAGAAAAAGAGGCTGAGAAGCTTAAAATCCAAATCGAAAAAGAGAAAATGAGAGCGGAATTTGAAAAAGGGATGGTATAAGTAGCTTGCGGCTTAAGCCTCGCGGCTTGCCTCCCAAATTTCTAAGAGCCTATCCTCATTGATATTTTCTATTTCACTTTTTGAATAAATTTTCATTAGATATAAATTTTCATCTTCATCTAAATAGCAGTAAATAACCCTAAAATCGCCACTCTTGCCACTTGTAGTAGAGCTATTTTTGAGTCTTAATTTGTATAAACCATTAGATATTAATATGCCAGCTTTTGGATTTTGTGTTAGTATCTCTTCTAGCGTTCTTAAGTCATTTGGCAATTTGCTATACTTTTTGTACAACCTCTTTACATCTTTTTCAAAACTCTTTAGGCTAATTATTTTCAAGCTCATCTATTAACTGCCTAAGAGTTTTTGTCTCATTTTTATCTTTTAGCTCCTTGCAAGATGCCTCAAACTCTTTGTAAAACTGCATACACTTTTGCTCCTCGATAAATGATCGGATAGCCTCAGTTATCATTTCGCTACGATTAAGTTTATGTAGTTTGCCCAAATTATCTAATTCATCTATCAGGTATGTTGGCAAGCGAAGTCCAACTTGTTGTTTTTGTAGACTCTCCAAGCTCCTCATCTTTTTTCCTTGTGTTTGTTTTACAATATGATATATGATTTGATATATATTTGTCAAGCAGCACCAAAATAATGATTGGATAAATCCAAGCTTTCACTAATCATTGTGTACAATATTAAAATTGAACAAAACTGTAAACTTAGGGATAAAGTTTAAACATGCAATACAATCCACAGACAATAGAACAAAAATGGCAAAAAGAGTGGGCTGATACAAACGCTTTTGAGCCAAGTGATGACACAAGTAAACCAAAAAAATATATTCTCTCTATGTTTCCTTATCCGAGTGGGCGGATACACATGGGGCATGTGCGCAACTACACGATAGGCGATGCATTTGCTAGACACTACCGAAAGTTAGGTTTTAATGTCCTTCATCCGATAGGGTGGGATGCTTTTGGTCTGCCTGCCGAAAATGCCGCTATCAAACACCAAGTTCATCCAAAAAAATGGACTTATGAAAACATCGATTACATGAGAGATGAGCTTAGAAGCCTTGGCCTCTCTTTTAGCGTAAAAAGGGATTTTGCGACTTGTGACGCAGACTATACAAAGTTTGAACAAAGCTTCATAATTGACATGTGGGAGAAGGGGCTTATTTATCGTAAAACGGGCTTACTGAATTGGTGTCCACATGACCTTACGGTCCTTGCAAATGAGCAAGTAGAGGATGGTAAGTGTTGGAGGTGTGGCACTGAGGTGGTGTTAAAAGAGATGAATCAATACTATCTAGCCATTACAAAATATGCCGCTGAGCTTTTGGAAGATATTAAAAAACTTGAAAAAGGGTGGCCAAAGCAAGTCCTTACAATGCAGGAAAATTGGATAGGAGAGAGTGAGGGGCTTGAGTTTGGCTTTGAGCTTGATGAAGCTTCAAAAGCTTTGCTTGGTGGGAATTTTGAGAAGCTATCTGTATTTACGACAAGGGCTGATACTGTATATGGCGTAACTTATTGCGCACTAGCGCCAGAGCATGAGATAATAAGATTTATGCAACAAAACGGACTTTTGGACGGCGAAAAGAGCGCAAAAGTATCGGCAATGCAAAGGGTTGCTCCAAGGGATAGAGGGGCGGCCCCTAAAGATGGGTTTGATACAGGGCTAAAGGTTATCCATCCACTTACAAATGAGGCTTTGCCTGTGTGGGTTGCCAACTTCGTAATAGCCGATTATGGTAGCGGGGCTGTTATGAGTGTTGCGGCGCACGACGAGAGAGACTATGAGTTTGCTAACAAATTTAATTTGCCTCTAAAAGCGGTTATTAAAGCTCCTGAGGGAGTAGAGGTTAAAGGCGCATATACGGGTGAGGGGACGATGTTTGATAGCGGCGAGTTTGATGGACTCTCAAACACTGAGGCAAGACCATTAATTATTAAAAAATTTGAGGCTTTAGGGCTTGGTAAGGGTGTCAAAACTTACAAACTTAGAGATTGGGGGATATCAAGACAAAGATATTGGGGAACTCCTATCCCGCTTATCCACTGCGACAAATGCGGCGTAGTAGCTGAAAAAAAAGAGAATCTGCCGGTATTACTCCCTGAAGATGTTGTGATAGATGGGAGCGGAAATCCACTTGAAAAACATGCTGGATTTATGAAATGCACATGCCCAAAATGCGGCGGCGAGGCAAGGCGTGAAACTGATACGCTGGATACTTTTGTGGAGTCTAGTTGGTATTTTCTCAGATATGCCCAAAATCCTGAAAATTTCTCCAAAGAGGCGTTTTCAAAAGAGGCGGTAAACTACTGGATGCCAGTTGACAGATATGTGGGCGGGATAGAGCATGCGATACTTCATCTTCTTTATGCCAGATTTTTTACAAAAGCTCTTAGGGATCTTGGATATGTAAATGTCGATGAGCCGTTTGAAAATCTTCTTACGCAAGGTATGGTGTTAAAAGATGGCGCCAAGATGAGCAAATCAAAAGGTAACACAGTAGATCCAGATGAATTAGTCAAAAAATATGGAGCTGATACTGCAAGGCTGTTTATTTTGTTTGCCGCCCCTCCTACAAAAGAGCTTGAGTGGAACGATAGCGCCGTTGAGGGTTGCTTTAGATTTTTGCGCCGTTTTTATGAGAAAAGTTTGGGTGTTAAAGGCTCAAAAACAAAACCTGTGGTAGATAGCGCCAAACTAACCAAAGAGGCCAAAGAGGCCCGAAAAAAGGTGTACGAAGCCCTTAAAAAAAGCTTTGCGGTATTTGACGACTCGTTTGCTTTTAATACGGTAATTGCTGCCTCTATGGAGGCTCTTAATGCCCTCGATGCACAAAACGACGAGTCTGTGTGGAGCGAGGGGTATTATATCCTTACAAATGTCCTTGAGCCAATAGCGCCACATATTTGCCACGAGATAGCCGATAGGCTTTTTGGGCGGACAAATTTTGGCAAGATAGAGGTTGATGAAGCGGCGTTTGAGAGCGACACCATCTTTTATGCAATTACAATAAACGGCAAAAAAAGAGCAGAGCTTAATGCTCCAAAAGACGCCACAAAAGATGAGATTTTGGCGATGGCGAAGGTAGAGGCTTCAAAATGGATAAATGGTGAAATTATCAAAGAGGTTGTGGTGCCAAATAAACTAATAAACTTCGTTGTGAAGGGATAAAAATTGAAAAAGCTTCTTAGCCCTCTTTTGCTTCTTTTGTTGTTTGCGGGATGTGGGTATAAGCCCTCCGCATATTATTCCCAAAAAGCAATAGGCGATAGAATATTCGTAAAAGTTAGCATGCTAAGAAGTGATCCTGAGAATACGGTTATTATAAAAGACGCCATAAATGAAGCTATTGTTACAAAATTCAAATCTAGACTTGTAAATGAAGAAGATGCGAGCACAAAACTATTTGTAAGGGTGGATAGCGTAGGGTTTGTACCAATACAGTATGACAAAAATGGATATGTAGTACTTTACCGGGCTACGGTGAATATCAATACTGTTGTTGTATCCAAAAAAGAGACAAAAACTTTTGTTACCAGCGGAAGCTATGATTTTCCAATTGAGCCAAATACTACCATATCCGACTCCAAAAGATTTGAGGCTATCAAAAACGGCGGGATAAAAGCAATCGATATGTTAACTTCTCAAATATCAATACTAGGGGCTTTAGGTGAAGCTACAACAGATAGCGGCAAGGGCGATTAAATCTTTAAAAAATGAACACAAAGAGCTTACCCCAAGTGAATTTGAGAGGGCTTTTTGCAGGGAGCTTAAAAAGGAGGGGCTGAGTCACGAAGATTGCGATAAGCTTCAAAAATTTATCTTTAGACTTGATGAGGGCTACCAAAAACTAATCAAAAGCTGCACGCCAAAAACCATGGACGAGTTTGTCCAATTCCTTATATCTCAAGTAAACAGACTTAATCCAAGCGAGGTAAACGAGTATTTAACGGCGCAATATATTTTGTTGCAAAAAATTCTAAAAGTCGTAAAACAGTTTAGATGCAAAGATGCGGCAAAACTTGCCTCAATGAGTCTAGATAAGATAGAAAATACAAAAAATAGCGAGCTTATAATGAGCCTTGCCAAGGAGTGGGATTCGTTGGCGGCAAATTACAAACCAAACGAGTTTGCAAAACTGGAGCAGTTTGCTACGATAAAGTCATATTTTTTGGATGATGTTGCTAGTGAGATAAAACTCGCGTTTGAAAAAAATGCGCAAAATTTTGACGACATATCTATTTTGATTTTGGAGAGCTTAAAACCGTCCTTTACGAAAGAGATGGAAAAAGAGCTCGAACTTTTCGGAAAAAATCTACTAAACGACCCAAAACAAATATCCCAAAAAAGAGTCCAAAACGATGTAAAATCTCTTATTTCAAAGAGGGTATTTCTAGATAACAAAGCAATAAAAGGCAAAATTTCAGAGATAGACACAATGGTCACAAAATGCTACGCCAAAATATCTGGCGTTACAGATGTGAGCGCAAAGGGTGCGCAAAAAGTGGGCTCCATCAAAAAGCTTATTGAGGATAGCAAAGAGGGTGATTTTGAAGCTGTAAAAGTGAAGTTAACAGCGCTTGTTTTGGCGCTTGATGGGGATATTAATGATGTAGTTTCTACTTTAAAGAGCGAGCAATCCCAGATAGAAAATTTAAGGCAAAAAATAAAAACTCTAGAAAGCGCGCTTGAGAGCGCAAAAGAGGAAGCCGGCATAGACTTTTTAACAAAACTTGCAAATAGAAAAGTGCTTGAAGAGGAGATGGAGCGATATGAAGAGCTATTTTTGCGTTTTGAAGATAACTATAGCCTTGTCTTTTTCGATATAGATTTTTTCAAAAAAATTAACGATACTTACGGACACATGGCAGGCGATGTCGTGCTTGCGTCTTTTGCTCAGATACTCAAGAAAAAATCAAGAGAAATGGATATAGTCGGAAGATTTGGCGGAGAGGAGTTTATTGCAATACTTCCGAAAACAGATCTTGCTGGAGCCAAGTCATATGCGGAATCAATAAGAGCCGCTGTTGAAAATACAAAATTTATATACAAAGATACGCGTATTGCAGTGACAGTAAGCTGTGGATGTGCACAAAGAAAAGATGCGCCGAGCCTAAAAGAGCTTATAAAAGCTGCAGATGAGCAGCTTTACAAAGCAAAGCAAAGTGGTAGAAACAGGGTATTTCCGGCGTGAACCTAATCGATTTTCTTGATAAAAAGGGCGTTGAGTATGCCCCCTTTGATCCAGATAGATTTAGGGAGTTTTATCAAAATTATATCGCCCAAAAAAAGAGTCCCAAAATAGTACAAATTGTCGGCACAAACGGCAAAGGAACTACTGGGCGCTTTTTGGCGCAGATGTTAAAAAACGAAGGAGTTATGGTTGGGCATTTTACCTCGCCGCACATACTCTCCTTTACTGAAAGGTTTTGGTTTGATGGAGGTGAGGCGACCCAAAAGGAGTTAGAGGAGTCGTTTTGGCGTCTTTTTGCAGAGTTTGGCGAGCTTTTAATCCCTCTTAGCTATTTTGAAATTTTAACTCTTTTAGGTTTTGTCTTTTTTGCTAATAAAGCAGATATAGTTATTTTGGAGGCGGGTGTTGGGGGCGAATTTGACTCCACCTCGGTTTTTTCAAAAGAGCTTCTTTTGGTTACAAATATAGGTTTTGATCATCAAGAGATGCTAGGTAACACCTTGGGTGAGATAACAAAGACAAAACTAAGGGCTTCAAATTGCAAAACTATCGTAGGGTTTCAGTCAAACAGCGAAGTTTATGAAATAATCAAAAAAGAGTTTAAAGATAAAGATATAAAGTTTTTGGATGAGATGATGAGCAGCGAAGATGAAGCCATTATATCGGAATATGCACGCAATAATTTTTTGGCGTCATATCTTGCTGAAAATCTAAGCCTAGCGTATATTGGCGCAAAACAGCTAGGGGTGGTGGCGCCTAAGCTTGATGGGGTTTGTACATTAAGCGGCAGATTTGAGAAAATAGCCCCAAATGTAATAGTTGATGTGGGTCACAATGAGCTTGCGGCACAAAGGGTTGCGAGTGAGCTTGGCGATAAAAAAGTGACGCTTGTGTTTAACTGCTACGCTGATAAAGATCCGTATGCGACGCTTATGGCTTTAAGGCAAAATATAGAGTCGGTTGAAATTATAGACGTAAAAAACGATAGAATAATCGAAAAAGAGAAGCTAATAAAAATTTTGGATAGAATAGGCGTTTCTTATCGAAACTTCGACACAATTAATAAAAATAGAGAGTATCTAGTTTTTGGTTCCTTTAGCGTTGTGGCAGAGTTTTTAAGGAGAGGGGTTTGAAAAAAAACTTTGAACTCTTGGAGGCGCATTATAAAAGCCGTATCCCCCCAAAGCTTGAGAGACAAAAGGTAAAAAGTAGGCAGTTAAAGCTTAAGATGCCAAAAATCCGTCATCCAAAAGCGCTTCCTATTAGAAGCAAAGAGGCTGCATCTACGGTTATTACGGTATCGACCCCTTTTGGACATAAGAGTTTTACGCTAGGGCGTATAAAAAAAAGGGTTCTTATTAGCTTTACCGTTTTTTCAGTGTTGTTTTTGGTTTTTGGCTCTATTGGACTCTTTTTCTCTTTATCCAATAATTTTGTACTAGAGGAGCTACTTGAGACGACAAAGCGTAGCTATCAAGAGATGGTTGCCGAGAACAAAGGTCTAAAAAGTATTGTGGATGCAGAGATGGCTCTTAAAGAAAAAGAGGCGAATGCAAAAAATCTAATAACTTTTAGAAGCGAATCAACAGCGGCGCCAAAGCTTGAGCTATCCTCTGTGAGCGTAGAGCAAAAAACTATGCTTTTAAAAAATATTCCCAACGGCTACCCCGTGCCATTTCAGGGGGTGACGAGCGATTTTGGCTCTAGAAATCATCCGGTGCTTGGGAGGAGTATTTTTCACGAAGGAATAGATCTAAAAGCAGATATTGGTACAAAAGTATACTCTGCCGCCGATGGTATCGTAGAGACTACAAAATATAATGGCGGCTATGGCAATATGCTGGTTGTGATGCATGCCTACGGTTTTAAGAGTGTTTATGCGCATCTCTCCAGATTTGCAGTACGACCCGGTGATTTTGTCAAAAAGGGGCAGCTTATTGCATTTAGCGGAAATACTGGGCTTACCGCAGGTCCACACCTGCACTATGAGGTGCGTTTTATGGGCGAACCTATAAACCCAGAGCCGTTTTTAAAATGGAATTACACAAATTTTGCATATTTATTCGAAAAGGAGAAAAAGGTCAGATGGGCATCTTTGGTAGAAGCAACAAAGTGGCAAACTCAAGCGGAGCGTCTATCATCGCTTCCGGCACCAAAATCATCGGTAAACTAAGCGTTGCCGATAGTTTTTATATAGATGGAGAAGTAGAGGGCGATATAAACTCTCAAAGCGTAGTTACAGTTGGTAAAAATGGTCTTGTAATAGGCAAGCTAATCGCTAAAAGTGTGATAATTGGCGGGGAGATAAAGGGGAAGGTAGAGTGCGATAGTTGCGAGATACTCTCTGGCGGTAAAATAAAAGGCGAGGTGCATAGCGTCTCCTTGGTTATAGAGGCCGGCGGCATACTTGAAGGCTCTAGTTATGTTAGAAATAACGGCGATACACTAACTCAAACAGTTGATAGCGAGTAGTATTGCAAAGTTCGTTTTTTGAATTTTTGTCCGTATTTCGTGCGGGCGAAAAAGCCCCTTTGGTTTTGGCTAGAGACGCAAAAGATGCGTCGCAGCTTAGATTTGTATCCGATTTTTTTGGTTATGAAGGCTTTGTATTGCCCGATTTTCGAGCTGAAGTTGGCGATGATTTGCGGAGTTTTGCCGAAGAGATAAGGGAGCTGTTTACTACGCTTAATGCTTTTATTACATCAAAAAAGCACAAAAAAATTCTTATTTCTCCATATAAGAGTCTTGTTCGCCCACTTCCCGCGCCAAAATATCTAAACGGCTTTGAGCTAAGTTTTGCCCAAAAAGTGAGTATCGAAGAGCTCAAATCACGACTTTACGCATATGGATATGAGTTTGTGGACATAGTAGCTGAAGCTGGAGAGGTCTCTTTTCGGGGAGACATTATGGATATTTTTGCACCAAATATGGCAAGGGCTGTTAGGGTTTGTTTTTTTGACGATGAGATAGAATCTATTCGTGAGTTTGACCTAGACACCCAAAAAAGCGACAAAGCCGAGTTTGAGAATATCTATGTTGCGCCAGCATTTTTGGCGCTCTCCGCAGAGGAGTTTGAAAAGCTAAATTCGCTTACCAAATACTCAGAGTATGATGGTTTTTTTAAAGATGTACACTCTTTTGGACTCTGGTGTTTTTGGGATAATGTCGATTACCTCTCTTTTTTTGATAGCTACAGAAGTTTCACTCCAGCGTTTTTAAAAGATGCAGAGGAGGATGAGGCGCTATGTGCGCGCTTAGTAAATATCCCCGCCCTTCCTGAAGCAAAAGAGTTTAAAGAACACTCAATTGTTGATATTAAAGGCGCCCTTGAAACTCATAAAAACAAAAAAATAACTATTATTGCTGCAAATGAAGCGCTACTGAAACAAGCTGGAATTTATGAGTTAAAAGACTCTTTTAAGCACATAGAAGCCCCTTTTGTCATTAATATCCAAAGTCCGCATGAGCTAATTATCTCTCTAAATAAAACCGAAAAAAAGCAAAAAAGCAGACCGAAAAAAGCGCTTGCGCTAGATGAGTTTAAGCCCGGCGATTATATTGTTCACGACAAATATGGCGTAGGAATTTTTGAGGGGTTAAAGCATTTAACGGTACTTGGCGCTACAAAAGACTTTGTGGAGATACGCTATCAAAACGACGATAAGTTGCTTGTTCCTGTAGAAAACTTAACGCTGATAGATAGATTTGTTGGCGATGGCGGCTCGGTTCCGGTTATCGATAGGCTTGGAAAATCTAGCTTTTTGAAACTAAAAGAGTCGGTGCGCTCAAGGCTATTTGAGATAGCAGGCGAAATAGTAAGGTTGGCGGCGGAGAGGGAGCTTAAAGAGGGTGTAAAGCTAAATACCAAAAAAGCGGAAATTAGTGTATTCCAAAAAGATGCCGGCTTTGTCTATACGGATGATCAGACTAGGGTGATTGAGGAGATATTTGCCGATTTTGAGCGTGGAGTGGCTATGGATAGGCTTCTTAGCGGAGATGTTGGATTTGGTAAAACCGAGGTCGCTATGAACGCCGTATTTGCCGCGGCGATAAACGGCTATTCGGCGGTAGTTTTGGCTCCAACGACGCTTCTTGTCAGCCAGCATTATAAGAGTTTTAATGAACGGTTTGCAAAATACGGTATTAAATGCGAAAAAGTAGATAGATTCGTGTCTATAAAAGAGAAAAAAGCGACGCTTGAAGCTTTAAAAAATGGAACGCTAAAAGTAGCGATAGGGACGCATGCCCTTCTTGACGCCGAGGTAAAAGATTTGGCGCTTGTCGTGGTGGACGAGGAGCATAAATTTGGCGTAAAGCAAAAAGAGAAGCTAAAGGCCATCTCAAAAACGGCGCATATCCTCTCAATGTCGGCAACGCCAATACCTAGAAGTCTTAATATGGCGCTCTCTCATGTCAAAAGCCTAAGCGAAATCAATACCCCGCCAAAAGAGAGGCTCCCTATTAAAACCTTTGTCAAAGAATACGATGAAAAAGCGATTAAAGAGGCGATTATGAGGGAGCTTAGACGGGGTGGGCAGATATTTTATATCCACAACCGTATTGCAACCCTTGAGGATGCAAAAAAAAGATTACTTGACATGTTGCCAACTCTACGAATAGCGCTTTTGCACTCCAAAATAAATTCAGATGAGACCGAGAAAATTATGATAGATTTTGTGGATGGCAAATATGATATGCTCCTCTCCACTTCCATCATAGAGTCCGGTATCAATATGCCGCGCGTCAATACGATAATGGTTGACTCAGCCGATATGTTTGGGATGGCAGATCTTCATCAACTAAGAGGGAGGGTAGGCAGAGGAAGTGTGCAAGGATACGCTTATTTCTTTGTTGAATCAAAAGATGAGCTTACAGATGAGGCCAAAAAAAGGCTTATCGCGCTAGAGTCAAACTCGTATTTAGGAAGCGGGGCGGCGCTTGCGTATCAAGACCTTGAGATAAGAGGCGGTGGAAATATCTTAGGAGAGGCGCAATCGGGGCATATTAAAAACATCGGTTATGGGCTCTATCTACGGATGCTTGAAGATGCGATTAATGAGCTTAGCGGCAAAAGCTTTGAAAAGGAAAAAGAGGTTGAGCTAAAACTTAGCGTGTCGGCGTTTATATCTCCTGAATTTATCGCCGAAGATAGGCTACGACTAGAGGTCTATAGAAGGCTTAGCAGGGCTGTCGAAGTGTCAGAGATATACGAGATAGAAGAGGAGCTAAATGATAGATTTGGCAAACCGGATACCCCTACAAAGCAGTTTTTGGAGCTTATAGAGATAAAAGTCCTTGCGCTAAAGAGCGGTGTGGCGGCAATTTCAAATTATGCTCAAAATATTACGATAAACTACGAAGATGGCAAAAAAGAGTACATTACCGCGCCTAGTAAAGATGATGACGATATACTTCTAAGTGTGCTAAAGTTTTTGAGGGCTAAAAAATGAGAATACTCTTTGTCGGCGATGTGGTAGGAAGTCCTGGGCGAGATATGGTGAGACGGCATTTGAGGGCGGCAAAAGAGCGATTTGGCGTGGACACGGCTATCATAAATGCTGAAAATATAGCGGCAGGGTTTGGTATCACCCAAAAAACTGCGGCTGAAATGATGGATGCCGGAGTGGATTTGATGACTGGCGGTAATCACATTTGGGACAAGCCTGAAGTTAAGGAGGTATTCAAAAAATATCCACTCATAAGGCCTCTTAACTATCCATCGGAGCTTGGCGGCGAGGGGCTTAGGATACTTGAGGCTGGCGGCGAGAGGCTTGGAGTTATCAATCTGATGGGGTATTTTTCTATGCCGATTTCGGATAATCCTTTTAGACTTGTAAAAGCTACTGTCGATACACTTAAAAACGATGGGGTAGAAAATATCTTTATCGACTTTCACGCCGAGACAACAAGCGAAAAAGAGGCTCTTTGGCGATACCTTGAGAACGACGTATCTTTTATTGCAGGAACTCATACGCACATTGGCACCGATGATTTACGCATCACAAACGGTTGCGGTTTTGTCGCCGATGTTGGGCTTACCGGTTGTAGGGACGGTGTTATAGGGATGGGCAAGGATGAGCCTATATACCGCTTTTTGACAGGGGCAAGCAAACGTTTTGTCGTCCACAAAGGGTGCAAAAGAATCTTTCAAGCGATTGTCTTTGAGCTAAATAATGGCAGATGTGTTGAGGCGTTTAAGATAAAAGCATATGATGATGGTGAGCTTGGCGTGTCGCAAGGGGCGTTTATTGAATAGTTTTGAGCTTTTTCGCTCTCTTTTTGAGATTGAAAAAAACCTAACCGCAAGAGATGAATACTGGTGGCCTCGTAGCGGGAGTTTTGAGGTTGTAGTTGGGGTGGTGCTAACGCAACAGACCAAATGGGAA
This sequence comes from Campylobacterales bacterium, assembly GCA_031960985.1. Lineage (GTDB taxonomy): Bacteria > Campylobacterota > Campylobacteria > Campylobacterales > UBA6016 > UBA6016. The sequence continues at coordinate 13,565 of JAVRLX010000035.1, forward strand.
AATGTCGAAAAAAGTATTGAAAACCTAAAACGCTTTAATCTTTTATCCCTTCAAAAAATAGCTGAGCTTGAAATAGGTATTTTGGCTGAAGCGATCCGTCCGAGTGGATTTTATAATCAAAAAAGCGTTCGCCTAAAAGCTCTTTGCAAGGCGATATTTGAAGAGTTTGGGGATTTTGAGAGCTTTGTAAGCGGCGCAGATAGAGAGTGGCTTCTTAGCCAAAAAGGGGTTGGATTTGAATCAGCCGATAGTATTTTGCTTTATGCTTGCCGCCGCAAGATTATGGTTGTGGATGCCTATACCGCTAAAATGTTACGGGATAAATGCGGGATGGAAAATCTTGAGTACGAAGAGATAAGAGAGTGGCTGGAAGATGGGATATATGCTAATGAAAAAGAGGCTTGTCGTCTTGTAAATGGCGATATAGTAAAAGTTTTTAGCCTTTTTCATGGGGCGATTGTGGAGTACTGCAAAAAGTACGCTAAAAAAGGGGTGATTGGAGGTCCGCTTGTCTTTGAATAAAAGGATTTATCCCCTAAAAACCACTCAAAAACAAGGCAAAACGGTTCTTTATTGGATGAGTAGAGAGCAGAGGGTGGAGTACAACTTTGCCCTTTTGGCGGCAAGTGAGTATGCAGCTAAAAATAGCGCAAACCTTATTGTAGTTTTTTGTCTTGTACCAGAATTTCTTGGCGCGGCTTCGGAAGCTTTTGCTTTTATGGGGGATGGACTACGGGAGGTGGAAGCTAATTTAAAAGATAAAAATATTCCATTTTGTCTTTTGCATGGAGATCCCCCAAAACAAATATCAGACTTTGCGGCTTTAGTTGGCGCCAAAGCTATCTTTTGCGATTTTGACCCTTTGCGGATAAAGCAAAGTTGGCAAAAAGAGTTTATATGGCTTTTTGATGGCTCTGTGTTTGAGGTTGATTCACACAATATCGTTCCCGCAAGAGTTGTATCAAACAAAAAAGAGTTTGCGGCATATACAATAAGGCCAAAAATTCATAAGCTTTTATCACAATTTCTCTTACAGCCACCGGAATTAGAGATGCAAAAAGGGGTGCAAAAGTTTTATGAAAACGACTACTCCCCCTTTGCCACTCTACCTCGAAATAGGTTTTTTATTAGCGGAAGAGACGCCGCTTTGGAAAAACTAAAAGAGTTTTTGGCTAAAAAATTAGATGGTTACGCCCTAAATCGCAACGACCCGACTAAAGATGCTCAGTCTGAGCTTTCTCCATATCTGCACTTTGGGCAGGTATCCTCTCTTGAAATAGCCCTTGCCGTTAGCTCTGCCACAGCAAACGAAGAGAGTAAAGCGGCATTTTTGGAGGAGTTGATAGTAAGAAAAGAGCTTGCCGATAACTTTTGCCTATATTGTGAGGACTACGACAACGAAAACTCTTTAGAGCCTTGGGCAAAGGCAAATATGGAAATTACCGACAAAGAGGCAAGGGAGCATATTTATAGCCTTGAAGAGTTTGAAGATGCATCAACCCATGACGAGCTTTGGAACGCCGCCCAAAATGAGCTAAATCTAAGAGGGAAAATGCACGGTTATATGAGGATGTACTGGGCCAAAAAGATACTAGAGTGGACGCCAAGTACCAAAGAGGCTTTTAAGGTTGCGGTATACTTAAATGATAAATACGCCCTTGATGGCAGAGATCCAAACGGTTATGCGGGTATTGCGTGGAGCATCGGAGGGGTGCACGATAGGGCTTGGCCACCTCGCAAGGTATTTGGTAAAGTACGGTATATGAGTTACAACGGATGTAAGGCAAAATTTGATGTCAAAAAATATATTTTAAAGATAAAAGAGCTGAGCTGGGGAGGGCAAGGCGAGCTTTTTTAGTCTCTTTAATTTTTTGATATAATAAGTAA
>JAVRLX010000036.1:0-15308 GCA_031960985.1 Campylobacterales bacterium
GATGATTAGGGACTTTTTTGCCATCTCAAGCGATAGAAAACCTATCGATATTAGCGAGGTTGAACCAAAAGAGGCAATATTTAAAAGATTTGCAACGGCGGCGATGAGTCTTGGCTCAATAAGCCCAGAAGCTCATGAGGCTTTGGCTGAGGCAATGAATAGAATTGGTGGTATGTCAAACTCTGGCGAGGGGGGCGAAGATCCTGAAAGACTAAAAACATCCAAAAACTCTAAAATTAAACAAGTTGCATCGGGAAGATTTGGGGTGACTCCAGCATACCTTAGAAGCGCAACCGAAATCCAAATAAAATTAGCGCAAGGGGCAAAACCTGGCGAGGGTGGACAACTACCAGGGCACAAAGTAACGCCTCTTATTGCAAAACTGAGATTTACGGTTCCTGGCGTAACGCTCATCTCACCACCTCCTCATCACGATATTTATTCTATCGAGGATTTGGCGCAACTCATTTTTGACCTAAAACAGGTAAATCCAAAAGCCAAAGTATCGGTTAAATTGGTCTCAACTGTTGGTGTTGGCACTATTGCCGCAGGTGTGGCAAAAGCATATGCAGATAAGATAATTATCTCGGGTGGAGACGGCGGTACGGGCGCCGCTCCTCTTGCATCCATCAAATTTGCAGGTAACCCTTGGGAGATAGGGCTTGCTGAGGCGCATAATGCCCTTAAGGTTAATCACTTAAGAGAGTTTGTAACCTTAGAGACTGATGGTGGATTAAAAACGGGTCTTGACATCGTAAAAGCGGCAATGATGGGGGCTGAATCCTATGCGTTTGGCACCTCTTCGCTTGCGATACTTGGATGCAAAATACTCAGAGTTTGTCACCTCAATAGATGTACAGAAGGTATAGCGACACAAGAAAAAGAGCTTAGGGCAAACTTTAGAGGGACAGCTGATAAGATAGTGCAGTTTTTTGAATTTTTGGCAGAGGATGTAAGGGAGATACTCGCATCCATAGGCTACAAAAGCCTTGATGAGCTAATAGGTAGAAGTGATCTGCTCAAAGTAATAGATGGTGAATTTGCCGCTAAATTTGACTTTAGTAGAATACTTCAAAAAGTAGAAGGCTTTGATAAATGCACAAAAGAGTCAAACACCCCATTTGATGATAATGAATTTGAAAAAGAGGTGTTAGAAGAGATAAGAGCGGCAATTAAAAACCCTGAAAATAAAATAATAGTTGATAGAGAGATAACAAACCTAAACAGAAGTTTTGGCGCGCTCCTTAGCGGCGAAATAGCAGAGTATTACGGAGATAAAGGTTTAGCGGAGGGAACGGTATCAATTAAGCTTCGCGGTATAGCAGGTCAATCACTCGGGGCATTTTTGAATAATGGTATATCTATATATCTTGATGGTTATGCAAACGACTATGTGTGCAAAGGTATGCATGGCGGTAAAGTAGTTATTACTCCAAAATTAGCAGGCGAAGAGTATGCGGCGGCAGGAAATACTTGTCTTTATGGCGCAACTGGCGGCGAGCTATATATTGCTGGAAGCGTAGGTGAGAGGTTTGCGGTTAGAAACTCAGGCGCCCTTGCAGTAATTGAGGGAAGTGGCGACCATGCGTGCGAATATATGACAAGGGGTGTTGTAGTAATCCTTGGTAAAACAGGTATCAATTTTGGAGCAGGTATGACTGGTGGTATAGCATTTGTGTATGATAAAGAAAAAGAGTTTATCGACAAACTAAACGGCGAGCTTGTATTTGCCCAAAGGATAGATACCGACGATAGCGATGAAGTAAGGCAGTATCTAAAAAGGGTACTCAAAAAACACTACACGGAGACAAAGAGCGAAAAAGCGCTAAATATCTTAAATGGCTTTAGACAAGAGGTAAGGTATTTCTGGCTTGTTATGCCAAAAGATATGAAATCTCCTTTGAATCCTGAGGAGGGCAACTAATAATATGCAAAGTTTTTTAAAAAATAAAAGAGTAGAACCGGCAAAAAAGAATGTTCTTGAAAGACTTAAAAATTTTAATGAAATTTATGATGGATATGATACTCCATCTGCTAAAACGCAGTCAGATAGGTGTGTACAGTGCGGTATTCCATATTGCCACAACGGTTGTCCGTTAGATAACTATATTCCACAATGGCTAAAGCTTGTAGCTGGAAATGATTTGAAGCTGGCATTTAAGATGAGCAACGAATCCTCCCCTTTTCCTGAAATTATGGGTAGAGTATGCCCTCAAGATAGACTTTGCGAGGGCTCATGCACCTTAAATAAAGATTTTGGGGCTATTACGATAGGCTCAATAGAGACATTTATCACCGAAGAGGGTTTTAAAAACGGTTTAAGCTTGGAGTTTCCTGGAATTACAACAGATAAAAAGGTAGCCGTTATAGGGGCTGGTCCTGCTGGATTATCTGCCGCAACCTTCCTACTTAGACAAGGTATTGCGGTAGATGTATACGAAAAAGAGGCGTTTGCCGGTGGTCTTTTGTCGTGGGGGATACCTAGTTTTAAGCTTAATAAAGCGGCTGTGTTTAGAAGGGTTGAGATATTAAAAAACGCTGGAATGAAACTGTTTGTTAGTAAAGAGGTGGGTAGAGATATTAGTTTTGATGAACTTAGAAGCAAGTACGATGCGGTATTTTTGGGAATAGGCGCCAAAAGAGGCAACAAAGCGGGTATAGGCGGCGAAGATTTAGCTGGCGTTTATCAAGCGATGGATTTTTTGGGTAGCGCTCAAAAAAAGGAGCTTGAGCTTCCTCATATTAAAGATATAGATGTAAAAGATAAAAAAGTAGTTGTAATTGGTGGTGGCGATACTGCTATGGATTGTATTAGAACAGCTCTTAGAGAGGGGGCAAAAAGCGCCCTTTGCGTTTATAGAAGGGGCGAAGATGGTATGCCTGGAAGTAAAAAAGAGTATAAAAACGCCGTTGAAGAGGGGGCGGAGTTTAAATTTTTTGCGGCCCCAAAAGAGATTGTTGGAAGCGGCTCTGTAAGCGGTATTAATGTTGTTAGAATGGAAGTTATTAAAGATGGCGCCAGAGGCAAGTTAGTTGAGGTTGCAGACTCACAAGAGTTTATAGAGGCGGATATTGTAGTTATGGCTCTTGGTTTTTCAATGGATTTGCCAGCGTTTATCCCATCTGCTGGTATTAAAACAGATGAGTGGGGTCAGATACTCGTAAACGAAAACTATGAAACAAGCCTTAGCGGTGTTTATGCCGGCGGCGACTGTTATCGTGGCGCAAATTTAGTGGTAAATGCTGCATTGGACGGTAGGCAGGCGGCTAAAGCCATTGGAGAAAAGCTTTTAGGTTAGTCGCGTGGATTTTTTTGTCGCTTGTGAAAAATCATTAAAAGAGTTTTTGCAAGAGGCATGTAAATATAGCCATAATGCTTTAACAGAGCGCTTTAAAGTTGGCGAGGGTGGTGATATAAGTATAAAAGCCGATTTGCTTGCCGAGGAGATTTTTGTTAAGAATTTAGCCCCTTTTGGTCGTATATACTCTGAAGAGAATGGGTATATTGGCAAGGGTGATTACACAATATATCTAGATCCACTCGATGGGAGTGATAATTTTATATCTGGCATCCCTTATTATGGCGCTAGCGTATGCCTCGATGAAGGTAAAAACAAAAAATCGTTTATATGTAATTTTGCCAATGGGGATATCTTCTACAAAGATAAGACTCAAGAGATACGTAAAAATATCTTTTGGGATGCTACTTCTAAAGTGCAAACAAAACAAAACAGGGTAGCAATTTTTGAAAAAGCTTATGCAAATCCAAAAATAGTGGAGACTTTTTTTAAAAAGGGAATCAAATTTCGCTCACTGGGGGCTCTTGCGCTATCTCTTGTTTACTCCAAAGGGTGTTCATTTGCCCTTTATGTGGGTAAGTTAAGAGTTTTTGATATAATTGCAGCGCTCAATTTTTTGGACGGGCATTATATATACGAAAAAGACGACATACTTTTGGTGTCGCATGATAAAAAGATTTTTGAAGAGATTTTAGAAATAGTGATTTTAGCACAAGGCAGACAAAGTGTTCTTTAGCGAAATAGTAAGCAAAATAAGAAAAGAGAGACCTACAAAAAGCGAAGCTCCATCACATTGGATAAAGTGCGAGAGTTGCCAAGCTTTGATGTACTTTAAAGAGGTTGCCGCAAAAAGATATGTGTGCCCTAAGTGCGGTTATCATATGAGGCTAAGTGTTGAAGATAGGATAGAGATACTTTGTGATGAAGGGAGCTTTGTAGAAAAAGACCATAATTTAACGCCTGTTGACCCACTAAACTTTGTAGATAAAAAATCGTATAAAAAAAGAATTGAAGAGGGTATCAAAAAGACGGGTAGGGCAAGCTCTGCCGTCGGTGGAGAGTGCACGATAAATGGGATTTTAACGCAGATTGTAATATTTGATTTTAATTTTATGGGTGGGAGTCTAGGATCTGTAGAGGGTGAAAAGATAGTTAGAGCTGTCGATAGGGCGATAGCAAATAAGTGTGGACTTGTTATTGTATCGGCATCTGGTGGCGCTAGGATGCAAGAGAGTACATATAGCCTTATGCAGATGGCAAAAACATCGGCGGCTCTTGCAAAGTTGTCAAATGAGGGGCTTCCTTTTATCTCTATACTCACAGACCCAACAATGGGTGGCGTAAGCGCATCTTTTGCAATGCTTGGGGATATTATTATAGCTGAACCGGGCGCTCTTATCGGTTTTGCGGGGCAAAGGGTTATAAAGCAAACCATCAATGCAGAGCTTCCAGAAGGGTTTCAACGAAGTGAATTTTTGCTTGAAAAAGGGCTTATTGATATGGTTGTAAAAAGAGATGAGCTGAAAAAAACCGTTGGAGATTTGTTACTTTACTTTAAAAATGAGGGTTAGGATTTTTACCATCGAAAAAAGCGAGGATGGCGATATAGAGTCGATGCTAAAAGATTATCAAAAAATGTCGCAAAAATTTTGCTCTTTGGAGTTTGTAAAGCTGTTTGATAAATCTCTTGCCGCCTCCCAAAAGCAAGGGGCAGAGGCGGCAAAAGAGGCTTATGAAAGGGCTTATTTGCCATATTTTGAAAATTCATACAACATTGCTCTCGATGAAAAAGGTAAAAGTGTAGATAGTATCGCTTTTAGTAAATTTTTTGAGAACCATTCGAATATCAATTTTTTTATAGGGGGAGCATACGGGTTTAACCAATCTTTTTTAAAAAAAGTTGATGCGGCGCTTAGCCTTAGTCCGCTTACCTTTTCTCACAAACTTGCAAAGCTTATCTTAGCCGAGCAAGTGTTTAGGGGCGTTGCAATCAAAAATAACCATCCATACCATAAATAAGGGGTCTTGTTTGAAAGCCAAAGATTTACAAATGTTTGAACAATTATTAAAAGAGAGAAAGATTCAACTAGAAAAAAATATAGCGTCCTTTGCCAATGAACAAGTCGGAGCACAAAAAGACGACCTTAAAGACGAAGGAGATTTGGCGTCCGCTAGCGGTGGCGCAGTAATATCTGACGCGATAATAATGCAACAAAAAAAAGAACTTGAAGAAATAGAGTACGCTTTTAAAAAAATTAAAGATGGAACCTATGGGATATGTGAAATGTGCGAAGATCCTATCGGTATACCACGTCTTAAAGCAAAACCTTTTGCAAGATATTGTATAGTGTGCAGAGAGATTGTCGAAAAAGAAAATAAAGCAAAAGGAAAATAGATGAGCTTAAAAAATTACACTTTTTTCTCTTTTATCTATGTGTGTCTCGTTGGGTTAATAGCAATGTTTAATGCAAGTAGCGGGGATTATAGCCTCTCATTTTTGGGCTTTACATACACGCTGCCAGTTGCTGTGTGGATGGTAGTCCCTCTAATAATCTTTTTTATAGCGACAATGGCGCACATGGGATATTACGGGCTTGTAAATTACCTCAAAATTAGCTCATACAAGCATGACTTCGAGACTCTAACAGATCAAATAAGCTCAAAGTTTTTAGGTCATGAAGAGGAAAAAGAGTACAAAAATAGCGAGTTTAAAACGCTTGGTGATTTTATTTCGCAGTGCGATATAAAGCCAAAAAGTAGATTTAAGCTTGGTATCTCAAAAATTGACAAAATAGCTGAGACTATTCATAAGATAGAGGATCTTGGCGAGTTTGTCGAACTATCAAAATATAGGCTCTCAAAAGATAACCCATTGATGCAAAAAAATATGGAAAACAGGATTGCATTAGAGCCCAAATATGCCGAAGAGGTGTTAAAATCTTGTGACAAACTAACTACTCTTTGCCAAAAAGCGTTTGATACATATGTTGAATTTGGGGATTTAAAACAAATCAAAAAGCTCGATATTACGCCTACAAAAGCAGTTGCTATCAAACTAATTACTAGATTTAGCGGCGCGGATGATAAGTTTGAGCTTGATAAAGAGTATGTAAAAGAGCTTTGCGCTATAACCAAATTTACTAAGGATGATTATATAACTCTTGCCAAAGCGCTCATTAGAAAGTTAAATCCAGATGAGACCTTGGAGTTATTCTTTATACTATCACGAGATAATCTTGAGGCGATAGGCGCTTATATCTATGTCAACCTTGAGCTTGAGGTAATTGATAAGGCAAAAGAGCTTTTATCTCAAAGTGGCGACGATGAATTCTTGGAGTTTAAAGCATTTTTGTGCCTAAAAGAAAAAGGTAAAAACTTAAGACTATCAAGCTTCCTAGAAGCCCTGCAAAAGTAATAAATGCCATCTATTCCATTTGGTCCAAATTTTACCGTCTTAGCCCCACTTGCGGGCTATACCGACCTCCCTTTTCGTTCAGTTGTAAAAAAATTTGGCGTCGATCTTACCGTTAGCGAAATGATAAGCTCTCACGCCCTTGCATACGCTAGCAAAAAAACAAAAAAATTAGCCGAAAAGTGCGAACGAGAGACCCCATATGCTGTGCAGATAGCAGGCTCCAAAGAAGATGTTGTCAAAAGGGCGGTGGAGGTTTTAAATGAAATGGATGGTATCGATATTATAGACCTAAATTGTGGTTGTCCCGCTCCCAAAGTGGTTGGAGGTAATAGTGGAAGTGGACTGCTGAAAGATTTGCCGCAAATGTCTAAAATTATTGAAACAATTAAAAAAACATCCAATAAAAAATATACATCTTGTAAAATTCGTCTTGGTTTTGAGGGTAAATATGGCGTTCAGATAGCAAAAGTTTGTGAAGATAGCGGCGCCGATTTTATAGCGGTACACGGGCGTACACGGGCTATGAAGTTTGGCGGCGAGGTCGATTATGAAGCGATAGGCGAGATAAAAGCGGCGGTTAAAATACCGGTTATCGCAAATGGTGATATTACGAGTTTTGAAAAAGCCAAATATGTCTCTGAGCTTACAGGGTGTGACGGTGTGATGATAGGGCGCGCCGCCATCGGAAATCCTTGGATATTTTATCAAATCAAACAAGGAAACGCTGAGGTATCTAACGAGCTTAAAAGAGAGGTTGTGTTAGAGCATTTTGACGAGATGGTTAGATTTTACGGCGAGCGTGGTGTGATAATGTTTCGCAAGCATCTACATACATACTCAAAAGGGATTGAAGGGGCGGCCTCATTTAGGGTGCTTGTAAACAAAATATCAGACCCGAGAGTTATGAGAAGCTATATAGAGGATTTTTTTAACCGCTAACTCCCAATTGAATGTTACAAAATTACACTGCAAAAATGTAAATTTATTCCCCACTTTTTGTAAATAATCTTATCTTTGTTACGATTTTGCTATATTCACTGAATATGGAGTTAAGATGGGGGTGGTTTAATGAGCGTAAAACTTAGATTGTGGATTTTTGTAATTTTGTCGTTTTTTGGCTATGTAGTTATAGCTGGGCTTGATGCATATGTCTCATACCAAAATATATTGGAAGAAAAAAAGTTAAAAACTAGACATGTTGTAGATGTAGCGTATGGGATAGTTGATTACTATTACCAAAAAAGTAAAAAAGGTGAGATGAATGAAACAAGCGCTCAAAAAGAAGCAATAGCTGCGATTAAAGCTATTAGATATGAGCAAAAAGAGTACTTTTGGATTCAAGATTTGACTGAGCCTGTCCCAAGAATGATTATGCATGCAACTGTTAGCAAACTTGATGGGACAATTTTGGATGCGTCAAAATTTAATTGTGCAACCAAAATGCAATTTGGGATAGATGGTGAGAGTGTAGATACAGATGGTAAAAAAAATCTATTTGTAGCTATGAATGAGGTTGCAAACAAATCAGGTAGCGGCTTTGTCTATTACGATTGGCCAAAACCCTTAGCTGGCGGTGGCGCCACTAGCGAGCTTTATCCTAAACTCTCTTTTGTAAAAAAACACGATGGGTGGGGTTGGGTAATTGGCTCTGGAATTTATATTGACGACGTCAAAAATCAGCTTTTGACCTCAATTGGAAAATCCCTGCTTATTGTTGCAGTGTTTATCCTTATTGCTTTAACAATCTCGATGCGGATTATTTCAAGTATTGTTAAACCTCTAAAAAATATTGAAACATTCGTTACAGAGGTTATACGAAATAACGATTTATCTAAAAATATTAGCATTAGCGCAAAAGCAAAAGATGAAATTTCAGCGACTATTTTGGTATTTAACAGTTTGATTAATAACTTTAAAACAGTTGTAGAGGGTAGCAAAAAGTCGGCTTTGGAAAACTCATCTGTTGCATCTAAGTTATCAAGTGAGAGCGAACAGATAAACTTGAAGATACAAGAGAGTGCAAAAATGGCAAGAGAGAGCGCAAAAGCCTCCCAAGCCGTATCGCTTATACTCAAAAATAACGAAAATGATTTAATGCAAAATGGAGAGGATATTGAGACGCTATCTAAACACTCTTTAGAAGCTGCCAAAGGGGTTTTGGAGGTCTCAAATGAGCTTCAAAATGGCGCTCAAACTCAAGTTTCGTTATCTTCCAAACTGGAAAGGTTATCCGCAGAAGCTGAACAAGTAAAAACTGTAATGAATGTTATTTCCGAGATAGCAGATCAGACAAATTTGTTAGCGCTAAATGCCGCTATTGAGGCGGCAAGAGCTGGAGAGCATGGTAGAGGTTTTGCTGTTGTTGCCGATGAGGTTAGAAAATTAGCTGAAAGAACACAAAAAAGCCTCAGTGAATCGGATGCAACCATATCTGTTGTAGTTCAATCAATCCAAGATGTAACTGAAGATATGGTTAAAAACTCTAATGGGCTTGAAAAATTAAGCGAAAAAGCTAAAATAGCGGAGCAGGCAATAAGCAATATGGTCGCAGATATTGAAAAAGCGGCTAAAGATGTTCAAAAAACAGCCAAAGATGCGGCTGGTGGAAACCAACAAATAAATGAGATGTTAAGTAAGGTTGAAAGCATAGCCGAACTTTCAGATGCTAATGCAAAAAGCTTAGCGGAGATAACTGTTGCAATGAGAGATTTATTTGAGATGTCTGAGAGGTTAAGCTCTGAGCTATCTAAATTTAAAACCAATTAATTTTAAAAACAGGAGTGTATTTGGATGAAAAAGATTGTACTTAGTTTGGTAGCAGTATCAATGCTTGCTACTACAGGTTCGTTTGCGGCTGACGATTTAGCTGGGGCATTTAAAGAGGGAAAAGCATCTGGTCAAATCAGAGCTTTTTATATAAATAGAGCTTACGATTTTAAAGGTGGCGCCACTTCAGACTTTACAAGAGACGGTCTTGCGCTGGGTGGTAAACTTGGGTTTGAGACAGCTCCGCTGTATGGCGTATCTGCTGGAGCAGTATTTTACACGACCAACAAATTGGACGATGAGAGCGTAGAGGCTAAGAAAAACGATAAAACCCTTTTTGATGGCAATGATGACAGCTTCTCATATTTGGGACAAGCGTATTTGCAAGGTAAATTTGGCAATACGACTCTAAAAGTGGGTAGACAGCAATTAGACACCCCTCTTGCTGGAAGCGATGATGCAAGAATGCTTCCAAACTTGTTTGAAGCGGCTGTTGTAATTAATAACGATATTAAAGATACAACTCTTATAGGAGCGTATGTATCAAAAATAGCATATGGAACATTTGCCAATGCATACAGTGGCGGCGAGCTTGCCCTTGTAAGTGGTTATGGTAATAGAACTGACTATAAAAATGGCTATTTTCAAAACATGGGCAAAGCCGCTCTTGGCGATAACGCTAAAAACTCTGGCGTTGTAGCCGCCGCTGTTGTTTACAAAGGTATTCCTAACTTAACAGTGCAAGTATGGGATTACTATGCCGAAGAAATACTAAACGCCATTTACGCACAAGCAGATTACAGCTGGAAATGTTTGCTAAACCCTTCAGCTAAAATGACAGCTTCTGTTCAATATATCAAAGAAAGCGATATGCACGATACGCTAAATCTCTCTTCTGCCCCATATTACGGAGTGCAACTTGCCACTAAAGCTGGAAGCTTTAATGCAGCAGTAGCTTATTCATATACAGGTAAAGAAAATAGCGCTACTTTTGGTGGAGATGTAATAACTCCTTGGGGTGGTATGCCAGCATTTACACAAGGTATGGTTACAAGACACCAATTCTTTAAAGATACAACAGCTTGGAAGGTATCAGCAGGATACAACCTAAAAGAGGCTTTAGGTCAAGATATTACGGCTAGCGCATACTATACATCTTTTAAAGTGGATAGTGACAATTCATATACGAAAAAAGTTACAACCAAAGAGCCTGGTTTTGATATTATTTACAACAACGCTGGAATTAAAAACCTACAATTAAGACTTAGAGGTAACTTTCCAAAAGACTTCAAAAAAGCTGCAAACGGTGAAACAACAAGCTGGAATGAGTATAGAGTTATTGCTAACTACAATTTTTAATGAGGGGTGTATTATTCCCCCTCCGCCTTCATTCGATACTCATCAAAATTTGATAGTCGCTCAGGTTTTAAAAACTCACTCAATTTTCTCTCATTTTCCGCCATTATCCGTCTAAAATCATCGTTTTGTAAATCAGCGTCGTCCGAGTAATATCTATCAACCACCACATTGGTGTTCCCAACCAAAAGCAAGTATTTGATGCTGTTATATTCGACTAGCATTAATTTATTATTTGGGTCTAAAAAGCTCTGAGTTATTACCTGCACCTCTTCTTGTTTTGGCTCTCGCTTGAAAGATTTTGGGAGCAACCAGCCAGATTTTGCACTGCCGCTATTATTGGCAACCCTCTTTTTAATATAAAACATTATTGCTACCAAAAACGCTAAAAACGATACGACAACGATATATCTCCAGCTTACATCATCCTCACTCTGCGGCTTGGGCGCTTGTATAGTCGCTTGCTGTGGCTTTGGCGTCGTAGCTATATTTGCCTCTGTTGTTTGCGCTAGAGCTGCCTGCGGCGTTATTTTAAGCTGAAGTTTGTAGCCGTCGTTATTTTTTAACGCCTCAAATGCTATATCTCTTTTTGTTTCAAACTGCAATTGTATCGATGAAACACCATCTTTTATCATCGTAACTCTAGAAATAAGCGAATTTTGTGATAGCGCTATATCTTTTTTAGAGTCTATCGCAATACCTGAGATTTTTAGCGTTACATTTTTATCGGAGGTATTTTGCTCTATAGAGCCTTCAAATTGTGAGTCGAAAGAGAGGTTTATCTCTACTGCATCGCTGTTTTCATTGATGCTCATAGACAAGAGACTTGCCGCAAAAATATTTGATACTAAAACAAAAAGTATGATTAACGCTCTCATTTACTTCTCTTTTGAAAAATACTCGATAACCGTTTTTGAGTCTAGTATTTCGTTTACCCTAATCGCAAGGTTTTTTTCATATACCATTATCTCTCCTTTGCCAATTATCCGTTGGTTGATAAATATCTCAACCGATTCGCCTGCAGGCTTGCGAAGGTCTATAATAGAGCCTTTTTGGAGTTTTAGTATCTCTGCTAGAGTTAACTCTACGCTTCCCAAATAAGACGCAAACTCTACTTGCATATCGAGAAGCCCGGAATAGTCTATAAGTAGCTCTTCTGCTGTATAAACCCTCTCCTCTTTTAGGCTCTCAAGGCTTCTTTTTAGCTCTTCTTCGTTAACCTCTAGTTGGTTTTCTAACGCATCTTCTTGCATCTAACCTCTTTAGGACATTTTCTATATTTGCCTAGATTGTACTTCAATTTAACATAAAATTTTGCGCCAAAAAGGTATAATTGACCCTTTGTAGAGGGTTTGATGGATATTTTTTTGGTAATTATCGGATTTTTAGCCGGAGTTTTAAGTGGCTTTTTTGGCGTTGGCGGGGGAACTATTACTGTCCCAATGCTTGTAGCTATGGGAATTACCCTCAAAGAGGCAATTGCTATATCTGCTATGCAAATGAGCTTTAGCTCAATTTTTGGATCATACATTAACTATAAAAAATCGGTTTTTGATGCTGTGGCGGCGGCGCCATTTTTACTAGGCGGTGCTTTTGGCGGCATTTTGGGGGCGTATTTAACCAAAGTTGCAAATGAGAAAATATTAGCTTTAATTTTGATAGCATTTATGATATTTACGGTTGTAAAACTTTTTTTATCTCCTGCCGTAAGGGAGGCAGATGAGGAAAAAAACAATCCGCCCCTTTTTTTTGCAATAGGACTTTTGATTGGTTCACTTGGTTCATCGGTCGGTATCGGCGGCGCATTATTATTGGCCCCAGTACTTGTGGGTTATTTGGGGTTTGGGCTTAAAAAGGCTATAGGAATTACGCTTTTTTATGTTATATCTACCAGCGTATCTTCTGCTATTAGTTTTTATATTAATGGATTTTTGGATCTTGCCAAAGGGGCTTACGTTGCTGTATCTGCCCTTTTTGGCGTGTATCTGGGTATTTATATGTCCTCAAAAACACATCCTCAAAAACATAAAATGCTATTAATTACATTGTATATTTTGATTACCGCTTCGTTAATTTTTGAGTTTTTTTGGAAGAGATAATGGATAAGATTAGGGTTTATGGTGCAAGAGAGAATAATTTAAAAAATATAAACATAGAGTTACCGAAAAACAAGCTTATAGTATTTACGGGCTTAAGTGGTAGCGGTAAGTCTACTTTGGCTTTTGATACGCTCTATGCTGAAGGGCAGAGAAGGTATATTGAGAGTCTTAGTAGCTATGCAAGACAGTTTTTAGATAGGGTTGGCAAGCCAGATGTAGATAAGATAGATGGGCTTACTCCAGCAATTGCGATAGATCAAAAAACTACAAGCAAAAACCCCCGCTCAACGGTTGGGACGATAACTGAGATATACGATTATTTGAGGCTTTTGTATGCTCGCATTGGCGTACAACACTGTCATCTGTGTGGTAAGCCAATAAGCTCCATGAGCGCTCAAGATATTATTGGCGAGGTTCTCAAACTTCCAAAAGATGCCAAAATTATGATCCTCTCACCTGTTGTTAACGATAAAAAAGGGAGTTTTGAAGGGGAGCTTGAGAGACTAAGACAAAAGGGGTATGTCCGTGTTCAAATCGATGGGGTGTTAACAAGGCTTGACGAGGAGGTGTCGCTAGCCAAAACCAAAAAACATACGATAAAACTAGTGATAGATAGAATCAGTGTAAATGAGGAGAATAAAACCCGTGTTGCCGACGCAGTTGAAAAGGCGTTAAAAGAGAGTTTTGGGGTTGTTGAGATAGAAATCACGAACGCAAAAGAGCTGGAGCTAGAAACCTATCATCTACTGTTTAGCGAGCACTCCGCTTGTTTTGATTGTAAAGTCTCGTTTGAGCCTCTTGAGCCTCTCTCTTTTTCATTCAACTCCATTAAGGGAGCTTGTCAGCACTGCGACGGGCTTGGGATGAGGCATACTATAGATATGGATAAGGTTGTGGATGCAGAGCTTGCCATCGATGACGGAGCAGTTAAGATAATGTACGGGTTTAATAAAGGCTACTACGCCGCTCTTTTAAAGGCGTTTTGCGAAGCGGAGAAGATACCAACGAATAAGCCATTTCGTGAGCTTGAGGAGTACCAAAAAAGGGCAATATTAAGCGGTAGTAGCACAGAGGTGTCCGTAAAATTCAAAAGCTATGATGTAACGAGAAAGTGGCAGGGTGTTATCAAATACGCCTATGATATTTTAAAAGATGAAAAAGATTTTGAAAATTATATGGTAGAAAAAAAGTGCGAAGCGTGCGGTGGACATAGGCTAAAGCCTGAATCTTTAGCGGTCAAAGTTGCTGGATACGGTATTGCCGATATGATAGATATGCCAATAGATAAGCTATATACCATATTTGAAGATGCAGATGATTTTGATAGCGGCAAGAGCGTGTTTGGATATTTGGGTGAACAAGAGCGAAAAATTGCCACTCCAATACTAAAAGAGATAAAAGAGAGATTATTTTTCCTTTATGATGTTGGGCTTGGGTATCTAACTCTTGGGCGAGATGCAAGGACTATCAGTGGGGGTGAGGCGCAACGAATTAGGATAGCTTCACAAATAGGTAGTGGGCTAACGGGGGTGATGTATGTTGTGGATGAGCCTAGTATTGGGCTTCACGAGAGAGATACGATGAAACTTATCCGCACAATGCGTTCACTTCAAAAAAAAGGGAATACCGTTATCGTTGTGGAGCACGATAAAAAGACGATAGAGGAAGCCGATCACATCGTCGATATAGGGCCAGGGGCTGGAAAATTTGGCGGCGAGGTTGTCTTTGCTGGAAATTTAGAGGAGCTAAGAAAATCTAATACGCTGACGGCAAAATATTTAAGTGGCGAAAAAAAGATAGAGTATTTTTATAGAAGAGCTCAAAGTGAGTATATTGAGATAAGCGGGGTTACAATCAATAATATCGAAAATTTAAGCGTCAAAATCCCCCTTAAAAACTTGGTATGCATCACCGGCGTATCGGGAAGTGGCAAAAGTTCGCTTATTATCCAAACGCTTCTTCCTGTAGCAAGAGAGCTTTTAAATAACGCCAAAAGGGTGCAAAAAATAGCAGGTGTAGAGATAAAAGGGCTTGAAAAATTAGATAAAGTGATATATTTGGATCAAAGTCCAATTGGTAGAACTCCTCGCTCAAATCCTGCCACATACACAGGTGTAATGGATGATATTAGAAATTTATTTGCAGAGACCAAAGAGGCAAAGATACGGGGGTATGGTCCTGGACGATTTAGTTTTAATGTTAGAGGTGGCAGATGTGAAAAATGTCAGGGGGAAGGTGAGATTAAAATAGAGATGCACTTTTTGCCAGATATTATGGTCAAATGCGATGCTTGTGGCGGCGCTAGATACAATGAGCAAACCCTTGAGATAGAATACAAAGGCAAAAACATAGCGCAAGCGCTCTCTATGAGTG
>JAVRLX010000037.1:0-14590 GCA_031960985.1 Campylobacterales bacterium
CAGCGCTAAAAACTTGACCTTTTTTTCTGCTCATTTTTATCTCCAATGTTTATGTGTTTATTTTAACTCTTTTTGGAAATAAATTTTAATGAAAATTTGTCTGAATTTTTGAGGGCATTATATTTTGAGGGCATTATAGGGATTCTTTGCGTCTGTATCCATCAAAGTTTGAAACTTGTAACTTGACTATACGAGAAAAACACAAAAAAACTATGTAGATTTAACAATAAAACCGTAAAGCACGGGTAAAAAACGGCAAATTTATAGAAATTTAGTGAAACTATGATAAAAACATCACAAAATACCTTGTCCTAAATCTTTTAACTTCATAAAAAATCAAGATAAGGAAAATTAGTAACTTGTGTTGGTTTGAATTTGCAAGGGGCTCTACTTTTTAAAATTTCTTTATCATCAATACCGCTAAACAACTGCACAAGGACCGATTTAGCATGACTGAAATCTATTGAGTTTATCCATGCGATTAGCGCTGCTTTATCGCTGTAAACAATATTGTATGTTTTCATTTAATTGCATCTCCTGTGAGATATTTGTCTAAAACTTTTCGAAGCCTACTTATATCGATTGGTTTTACAATATAATCGTTAAAGCCTGCACGTAGGATTTTTTCTTTATCATCTTCCATCGCAGAGGCGGTGACAGCAATTATTGGGGTATTAATTTTAAGCTCTTCTTTAATCTTTTTAATAAGACCAAAGCCATTGAGTACGGGCATATTAATATCACTAAAGATTAAATCAAAAGAGTTTTCTAGCAAGATCCTCATAGGCTAACTGACCATTAGTGGCGGTCATAATTTGCGCATCGGGACAGCATATTTTTACCATCTCTTCAAGAACTATAAGGTTAAAATCTTCATCTTCAATCAATAAAATTTTCATCGGTATTCCTCCAAGAGGTTCAAAATGTGCGGGTTTTCATTGGTATCAGGATACGCTCTTTGAATTTCGAGAAACTCTTCCAAATGATTGAAAAAAAGATCAAGTAAATTTGGATCAAAATGCTTACCGTGTCCATCTTTCATAATGGCGATCGTTTTCTCAAGAGGGAAGGGATCTTTGTAAGGTCTTTTTGACGAAAGGGCATCAAAAACATCTGCAATTGCAACAATCCTTGCAAAAAGGTGTATCTCTTCACCAACAAGGGCGTTAGGATAACCACTACCATCATATTTCTCATGGTGCTGCATGGCAATAATTTGCCCCATGTGCATGATAGGATACTTATCACTATCTTTAAGCATCAACCCACCTATGGTAGTATGTTGTTTCATTATCTCAAACTCTTTTTCGTTTAATTTTCCAGGCTTAAGCAAAA
Source organism: Campylobacterales bacterium (assembly GCA_031960985.1). Lineage (GTDB taxonomy): Bacteria > Campylobacterota > Campylobacteria > Campylobacterales > UBA6016 > UBA6016. Next base: position 1,336 of record JAVRLX010000037.1, read on the forward strand.
TTGCATCGGGGATGCCGATCTTGCCGATATCATGCAAAAGGGATGCGTGCGATAAAAGTTCAACTTCGTTCTCATCTAACCCATATAGTCTTCCTAAATGGGCTGAGTAGCAGCTCATCCGCTTGATATGCATTCCTGTCTCTAAATCTCTGTATTCACTTGCTATACCCAGACGAAACGCAATTTCATACTCGGTCTCTTTAGCAAGTTTAAGGGCAGTGGTTAACTGTTTTGTTCTTTCTTCTACTATTTTATCAAGGTTAGCATTTATCTGCTCAATCCATTTGCGCTCCCTGTAAAATGTTGCTTGATTGAAGATACGAAGTTTAAGCTCTTCGATATCTATTGGTTTAGCCAAAAAATCATTTGCCCCCATCTTAAGGGCTTTATATTTTTCTTCATCGTTTGCAGTTATTATGATAACTGGAATTGCAAAAAAAGTTGGATTGTTTTTTAGATAATCTAATGTCTCAAACCCATCCATTACTGGCATTTTAAGATCAAGTAAAATGACATCTATCTCATTATCTCTGAGTTTTTCTATGGCATCTTTCCCGTTTACTGCTTTTATCAAGACAACATTAGAAAACTCCAAAAACGCAAGCTCTATGAGTTCCAAATTAAACGGCTCATCATCGACCGCCAAGACTTTAATCGTCTCTATCCCTACCGCTTGACTTTTCACTATGTATCCTTACCCGCAATAATTCTATGCCAAATCATTAAGCTTATCATGCTCACTCCTTTTGAAGGAGAGAGAGGGTTTGTTTAAGCCCCAAAAATTTCTCTTTAAAATCATCATCTATCGCATCTTTATTTCCATTGGCGGCCTCTTTGGCTTTTATATTGAGTTCATTTACGATTTGAAGAAGCTCATCTAAACCTGTACTCGCAAGAACTCCTTTTAGGGTGTGGATTACGGAATATAACTCCTCGTAATTGTTTTGTTTCAATGCTATATCTGCCTTTGTAAGCGCTGTTTGGATTGAGTTTACACAAATATTATATAGCCTCTTTGCACCCTCGCCATCAATTCTCAAATTTTCTTTGTAGTAAGCAAGCATTTGATGTTGCATATTTATTTTTGTTTGAGCCACTTGAAATCCCCGTAAATAACCAATATTTAACTTAATCGCTTTTATTATTTTATTATATTCTCATAAGATATGTAAGTATTTTATTTTATCACTATTATAATAAACATTTGTAGGTTTTTATACTCCAAACTCTCATAAAACCTTTTATGTGCAAATTGGATAAAATTCGGTTATTAATTTGGAGAATTGAAATGGGTTTATTATTAGAAAAAATTTCAAATATTTTTAATATTTTTAGAAAAGATAATTCCTCATGCAATGGATGCGTTTATTATAAAGAGGCGACACATGAGTGTAAACTTTTTTTAATAACCGAGGAGTATAAAACCGTAAAGGCTAAAGATGGTTGTGATAGCTACTTAGCAAAAGAACAACTACTTAGACGATAATATGCCTTTTATTTTATTTGACACAGAGACAACTGGTGGTGGTGAAAACGATAGGGTTTGTCAAATAGCGCTTGGGATCTTAAAAAAAGATGGTTGCGACTATCATATAGATTATTGCAAGCCCCCTGTGCCGATAAGCTATGCGGCAATGGCGGTACATGGAATAACTGAAGAGGATGTAGAGGATAAACCCCCTTTTAATGAGACTAATAGCGGTGGTTTATTACAAAAATTAAACACTAAAAATTCTGTCTTAATAGCGCATAATGCAAAGTTTGACATTGATATGGTTGCAAAAGAGGGGATAGAGTGGGGTGGATTTGTCATTGATACATATAGATGCGCCAAGCACCTTATTGATTCTGATAGTTATGCCCTTCAATATTTGAGATACTCATTAGGGTTTTATAAAAGCGAAAAGGATGATGAAGCCCTTAGATTAAAAGCAGAGTTTGGGGATATGATGAACCCGCACAACGCCCTTTTTGATATTTATATTTTAAAAAAACTTTTTTTCCACCTAATCGAGATTACCGGCGATTACAAAAAGCTAATAGAGCTTACAAATACGCCTGTGCTTTTGAAGGAGATGAAGTTTGGCAAATATAAAGGTGAGAGTTTTGAGACAATAGCGAAAAAGGACCCATCGTATCTAAAGTGGCTAAGAGATAATAAGCAAGACGGGGATCAAGACCTCGAATATACGATAAATTATTATCTCTAATCTTTAAGCTCTACGATGCTGTAGAGCTTGGCTTTTTCTGCTAAATCATTAAGCCCTACGACTAGTTTTTGCTCCCCAAAGTCAAACTCCAAATTTTGATTTTTGCACGAAACTACAAAATTTCTACTTTGAAACAATGCCTTTAGCTCCGAAGGCGTAGGCTTTTCCCAGTTGGCGCCGTTGTTGTCTTGTGATCTTAGATATGCCGTTATTGCGGCATTAAAACTAAGTTGATTGAAAGGTTTGTGAATAAATTGAACGACGCCCAAAAAACCGTAGTCTGCTTTTAACTTTGCGTTAAACTCGCTTGATACGGCTATAACGAATATATTTTCGGTTTTTGGATCATTTCTAAGTTTTGTCACCAAACCAAGACCGTTCATTCCGTCCATGTTGTGATCTGTAATAATTATATCCACTGGATTCGTTTTTGCAAAAGAGTATCCATCTTCTCCATTTTTTGCTTCAAATATCTTGCTAACACCTAGCTTTTGCAGATTGGCTATAATAATTTTTCTTATGGTTGCGCTATCGTCGACGATAAGAACGCTTAACTCTTCTAGTTTTTTCATTTGTAGCCCCATCTTTTTCCAATATATTAACAAAAATATTTTTTAGCACGATGTTTTATTGTATATTTTTATGACAGAAACCGCCGATTTTCAAAATTATTTGTCGGCGGTGTTGGTTTTTATAGTGCAAAAGCTGGTTTTACGATATTGTGTCTTAATCCAAGCTCTTCGGTGCTTATACCAAGCGCAAGACCTATCAATTGTGGTAAGTGGAGTATTGGGATATGAACATCTCTGCCTATCGCCTTGCCGGCTTGCTTTTGTTTTATATCCATATTCAAATGACACAGTGGGCAAGGTGTAACTACCATATCTGCATTATTATCCATAGCATCTACAAGGGCGTTTGCAGTCATTTGCACGGCCGCTTTTGGCGATTGAAGGTCGGCGTGAAAGCCGCAACACTTATTTTTTGATGAGTATTCAACCGCTTTACCGCCTATAGCCTCTATCACTTTTTCCAAAGATGTAGGTTTGTATGGATTTTCATTTCCGTTTGCTTTGTTTTGCACTGAGCTAGGTCGAATATTGTGGCAACCGTAAAATGGGGCTATATTAAAGTCTGCAAGCGGTTTTTCAATCATTTGAGCTAACTTATCCATCCCAAAATCTTCGATAAGGACATATAGTAGATGTCTAACTCTACTAGTCCCTTTGTACTCCAATCCAACCTCTGCAAGTTTTTCATTTACCCTTCTTCTTAGGTTGGCGTCAGCTTTTAGAGCTTGATCGGCCATTAAAAGATTTAGATTGCAGGTGTTGCATACTGTAACCAAATCAAGCCCTAGTTTTTCAGCATAGCAGATATTTCTTGCATTAAGCGTCAGCGACAAAAACTCATCAAAATCTTGAAGATGGGAAGCCCCACAGCAAGAAGCCTCTTTTAATTCTATTAGTTCAATACCGAGTTTGTTTGCAATTGCATTGGTTGATTTTAAAAGTTCAGGCGTAGAGTTTTTAGCCGTGCAACCTGTATAAAAAGCGTATTTTAGTCCCATCATTCCCTAATCCTAATCAAACTTTTGTGTAGAAGCGTTCTCGACAAGTGTTTTTATCTCGTCAAGGTTTTCGCTTTTTGGCATATCCCAAGGGAGCACTATCTTGCCGTGTATTAGCATATCAAACGCCTCTGGTAAATGCTTCATTACGCCTATGTTGCCCTCAGAATATCTAACTAGTTCGCCTTCATCTAAAAGACCGTGTTTTTCTATCGAGTGCGCAAATCCTACCGCATGTCTAGTAGCCACATTGCTCTCTGCTACATTTTCCGCAAATATCTGATTGTGAAGTCTTGTAATCTTGCCTATTGGGTCGACGCCTTTTGGGCAAACTTGGGCGCATTCAAAGCATTTAACACAATCCCAAACCCCTTTGCCCATCTCATTGACTATTGTTAGTCTCTCTTTTTTAGCCGAGTCTCTCTCATCGCTTGTAAATCTATAGGCTTTGGCTAAGGCCGCAGGTCCTAGATAATTTTCATTATACTGTACAGATGGGCAAGCGTAATAACACGATCCGCATTGGATACAATAGTCCGCTTCGTCAATTTTTTCAGCGCTGTGTGGCGATACGATATTTTCAGATGTTGGATGCTCATCTATCTCGGCTACTAAGTATGGCCTTACCGCATCATATTTATTCCAGAAGTCAGCTTTGTCGATAATGAGGTCTTTAATGGCTCTTTTGATATTTTGAGGCTCAATAACTAGCTCATCTCCAAATATTTGAATTAACTCAAACACATTTTGTTTACAAGCTAATATCCCTTTTTGATTTACTTTGACGGCACAGCTACCACAAATACCGTGTCTGCAACTTCTTCTATAACTTAGTGAGCCATCTATATCCCATTTAATTCTATTGAGGATATCTAGTATAACTTCGTGGCTTTCAACTACCATCTCATATGTTTTGTATGCCGGCAAATAATCGGTCTCTGAGTTAAATCTAAAGACCTTAAATGTCACTTTTTTTGATTTTGTTTCAAACATTCTTGCGCCCTTTATTTAATAACTTCTGACTTCAGGAGCGTATTTTCCGAGTTTTACCGGAGCCAGCTCTATTTTTATCTCACCATTTTGCATGTACGCAAAAGTATGTTTTAGGAAATTTTCATCGTCTCTTTCGGTATAGTCTTCCCTAAAGTGCGCCCCGCGACTCTCTTTTCTATTTAGAGCGCCCTCGACGATAAATAAAGAGTAATCAAGCATATGCCCTAGTTCTATCGCCTCTTGTAGTTCGGTATTAAATGTTTTTGATTTGTCTGAGATAGCGATATTTTTGTATCTCTCTCTAAGCCCTTTTAGTATCTCTTTTTGAGTTTCCAAAGTTTTTTGGGTTCTAAACACTCCGGCATTTAGAGTCATACTCTCTTGAAGCTCGTTTCTTAGTTTTGTCACAGACTCTTGACCTTTGGAATGTAGTATCCCCTCTACCTCGCTAATAGCTGTTTTTGCATCATCTTTACTAGCGGCTCTAAATGGTATATTTTTAACCTCTTTTGCCATCTGCTCGCCAACATGTCTTCCGAAAAATAACGCCTCAAGTACAGAGTTTGCACCTAATCTATTTGCGCCGTGAACACTTACACAGGCACACTCACCAGCGGCATAAAAGCCCTCCACTAATTCATTTATATTTTTCTTTACATGTCCGTTGATATCGGTTGGTATCCCACCCATAGAGTAGTGAGCTGTAGCTTGGATAAGGATAGGCTCTTTGACCATATCAAGCCCCAAAAATGTCATAGCAAGGTCTCTAAGCTCCGGAAGTTTTGCGTTTATAACCTCTTCGCCTAAATGTGTTAAGTCAATGTAGACGGAGTCTTTGTTTGGTCCAACCCCTCTGCCTTCCATAACCTCTTTTGTGATTGCGCGACTAACGACATCTCTTGATGCAAGCTCCATTTTTTGAGGAGCGTATTTGCTCATAAATCTCTCTCCAAGGCTGTTATAAAGTAGCCCACCTTCGCCTCTTGCCGCCTCTGATATTAGTATTCCAGTACCAGACAAGCCGGTTGGATGAAATTGGACAAACTCCATATCCTCTAGCGGCAAACCATGTCTAGCTACGATAGATAGACCATCTCCTGTGTTTGCAAGGGCGTTGGAGTTGATTTTGTATGATCTTGCGTAGCCGCCTGTTGCAAACATTACCGCCTTTGCGTTAAACACTCTAAATTCCATATCTCTTAGGTTGTATGCCACTACGCCACTCACTTTGGAGTCTTTGTATATTATGTCACACACATACCACTCATCTAAAAATAAAACACCCTCTCTATGAGCTTGTTCATAAATGGTTTGAAGGAGCGTAAGACCAGTTCTATCTTTTGCGTAGCAAGCCCTAGGCTTAGACTGTCCACCGAAAGGTCTTTGAGCTATTTTTCCATCCTCTGTTCTGGAAAAAACAGCCCCCATTCTCTCTATCCACCTAATAGTTTCAGGAGCTTTTTTGCACATAAGTTCGATAGCGTCTTGGTCGCCGATGTAGTCGCTTCCCTTGACGGTGTCAAACTCATGCAAGCTCGTATCTTCTTCGTTTAAAGCCGCATTAATACCGCCTTGAGCGGCGCCTGAGTGACTTCTAAGCGGGTGAAGCTTTGTAAGTACTACTGTTTTTAGCCCAGCTTTTTGGCATTCTCTAGCCGCCGCACATCCAGCAAGGCCTGCGCCTACGATGACGGCGTCATAGTTTTCTATTTTTATATCCATTTAAACCTCTATCCGTTAGCATTACTTAGATTATATCATCTAATATTTTTAAAATAAGACTAAAAAATGTGTAGTTTTTAAGTGACGAGCATTGATGTTACAAAAATGCGCACTAGAGGAGAGAGTGTGAATAAAGAAAAATTTTTTATTAAAAACATATCAAATTCGAAAATTATCGGCGATGACGGGGCTTATATAGACGGATTTGTATATTCGCAAGATGCTTTTTTTGAAGATGTTCACTTTAAAAAAGAGTGGATGAGTTATGAGCAGATTGGTAACAAAGCTATGCTTGTAAATATTTCGGATGCCATAAGTATGAACGCCGTCCCTTTGTACGCGCTTATTACCGCCGCTATTCCGCCTTCAATGAGCGAAGAGGAGATATTGGAGCTTCAAAAAGGGCTTAAAAAAGCGGCAAAAAAATACAATATACAAATAATAGGCGGCGACACGATAGCAAACACAAAGCTAGATCTATCAATTACGATAATCTCAAAAACCGATAAACCTATATATAGAAAAGGGCTCAAAATAGGGCAACTGCTGGCATACACAGGCTCGCTAGGCGGCTCTTTGCGAGACTTAAACGCTCTTTTTGCTGGAGAGAGTGTCTCTGCAAATTCAAAATTTTACGCACCAAAACTCCGCGATAAGTTTATGTATATGGCGGCCAAATACATGAGTTTTTGTATGGATATCTCAGATGGGCTTTTTAAAGAGCTTGAGAGGGTAAGCGAGATAAATGGGGTAGGGTATGAGTTTTTAAAATCTATCCCAAAAGAGGTTGGGTGTAGTGGGGAGGAGTATGAACTACTTTTTGGATTTGAGGAGGCAAACCTACCAAAAATAATGGAGATATCAAAAGCCACAAAAACCAAAGTAACAGTATTTGCAAAAGCCATTAAGGGCTCTTTTGTATCTGGTTGCAAAGAGTGGCATTTTTAGATGCTAATTTTTAACCCTAAACCCCTCTTTTTTTAAAAGCTCCCTTAGTCTATCTCTATGCTCTCCTTGAAACTCTAGCTTTCCATCTTTTATTGTGCCGCCAACTGCTAACGATTTTTTGAGTTTTGTAAGTAGCTCTTTTAAGTCTTTTTCATTCATATAAAACACTCCCGCAAGCGTGACAGGTTTCCCGTTCCTTTTTTCCATAGATAATACTATTTGGTATTCGTTTTTGGGCTTTATTTCTGCCCTGGCGTTGCATACGCACTCGCTCATTAGCTCGCCACATTTTTTACAGAGTGTATCAATGGTATTGGTAGAGCTTTGTAGCCCTTCGAGTTTAAATCGCAAATTTTGCTCCTTATGAGTAAAAAAGTAACATTATATGGTTTTTGCATCAAAAAAAGATTACTTTTTGAAACATTATTATCGAAAAAGAATCCAAAAAAAGCTAATATTACCAAAACCAAAAATAAAAAGGAGCTTTTAGCATGGGCTTTATGGAAAACTATAAAAAACATTGTGAAGAAAGAGCGGCTCTAGGTGTGCCACCACTTGCGCTTGATAAAGATCAAGTAGCTGAAGTGGTGGAACTACTAAGAGCTGAGAAAAAAGCGAACGCAGAGCTTGCGGACCTTCTTGAAAATAGGGTAAACCCAGGCGTTGACGACGGCGCAAAGGTAAAAGCGGAGTATCTTGCAAAAATTGTTGAGGGTAGTGAGGAGTGCGCTAGTATCTCAAAACTTGATGCGATAAGGATGCTTGGCAAAATGCTAGGGGGTTATAATGTAAGGCCACTTATAAACGCCCTTAGCTTGGATGATACAAATGTGGCAAAAGCGGCGGCAAATGAGCTAAAAAATACACTTTTGGTATATGATGCATTTAACGACATCGTAGAGCTATCAAAATCAAATGTGCTTGCCGAAGAGGTGCTAAACTCATGGGCGAATGCAGAGTGGTTTACGAGTAAGCCGTCCGTGCCGGATGTAATGGAGGTCGTGGTATTTAAAGTACCAGGCGAGACAAATACAGATGATTTGTCACCTGCAAGTGAAGCCTTTACAAGGGCCGACATTCCACTGCATGCAAACTCGATGCTAAGGGCAAAAATGCCAGAGGCTTTATCTATCATTGCTGAGCTAAAGAAAAAAGGTAAACCTATAGCTTATGTGGGCGATGTCGTGGGTACTGGAAGCTCTAGAAAATCGGCGGCAAACTCAGTTCAGTGGCATCTTGGCGTTGATATTCCAGGGGTGCCAAATAAAAGAACTGGCGGCGTTGTAATAGGCGGCGTTATTGCTCCAATATTTTTTGCAACTTGCGAGGACTCTGGGGCGCTTCCAATACAAGCTGATGTTACACAAATGGAGACTGGCGATGTCATTAAAATAGACATAGTTAAAGGTGAAATCAGCAAAAACGGCGCAGTAATATCGTCGTTTAAACTTGCCCCAAATACCATCCTTGATGAAGTAAGAGCCGGTGGGCGTGTGCCGCTAATTATCGGTAGAGGTTTAACTACAAAAGCTAGAAATGTACTAAAAATGGGTCCTGAAAATATCTTTAAAAAACCTGAGCAACCAAAAGATACAGGCAAAGGATACACATTAGCCCAAAAAATAGTAGGAAAAGCGTGTGGTGTAGCGGGTGTTAGACCTGGAACATATTGTGAGCCACAAACATTAACGGTAGGTAGCCAAGATACTACGGGACCGATGACAAGAGATGAGATTAAAGAGCTTAGTGCGCTTGGCTTCTCTGCAGATTTTGTCCTTCAAAGCTTTTGTCATACAGCGGCCTATCCAAAACCGGCTGATGAGATTTTACATAAGACATTGCCAGGCTTTATTACATCTCGCTCTGGTGTTAGTTTAAAACCAGGGGATGGGGTAATTCACTCTTGGCTAAATAGAATGGTTCTTCCAGACACTGTGGGTACAGGGGGTGACTCTCACACAAGATTCCCAATTGGTATATCATTCCCTGCGGGCTCTGGACTTGTTGCATTTGCGGCGGTTACTGGCTCTATGCCGCTTGAGATGCCAGAGTCTGTCCTTGTAAGGTTTAAAGGGCAAATGCAACCTGGAATTACGCTAAGAGACCTTGTAAATGCAATTCCATATTATGCTGAGAAAGCGGGACTTTTGACAATAGAGAAGAAAAACAAAAAAAATGTATTTAATGGAAGGATACTTGAGATAGAGGGTCTACCTAATCTAAAAGTAGAGCAAGCTTTTGAGCTTAGCGATGCATCTGCCGAGAGAAGCGCCGCGGCTTGTACGGTAAGATTAAATAAAGAGCCTGTGATTGAGTATCTAAAATCAAATGTGACTCTAATCGAGGCTATGATAGAGGCTGGGTATGAGGACAAAAGAACACTCCAAAGAAGAGCTGAGAAAATGAAAGAGTGGCTTAAAAATCCGACTCTTATGGAGCCAGATGCGGACGCTGAGTATGCCGCAATAATTGAAATCGATTTAAATGAAATAAAAGAGCCGCTTGTAGCTTGTCCAAATGACCCAGATTTTATAAAACCGCTTAGCGAAGTGGCTGGCGATAAAATAGATGAGGTATTCCTTGGCTCTTGTATGACAAATATTGGTCACTATAGGGCGGCCGGAGAGGTCATGAGGGGGCAGGGTAAAATTGCCGTTAATACTTTTTGGATAGTCCCTCCAACTAAAATGGATGAAAAACAACTGATGAACGAGGGCTACTACGAAATATTTAAAGCCATAGGGGCAAGGACAGAGGTCCCTGGATGCTCGCTATGTATGGGTAATCAAGCGCAAGCGGCTGAAGGGGCTACGGTATTTTCTACAAGCACACGAAACTTTGATAATAGACTCGGTAAAAACACGAGAGTTTATTTAGGAAGCGCAGAGCTTGCGGCAGTTTGTGCAAAACTAGGTAGAATACCAACAGTTGAAGAGTATATGAGTATCGTACCTAAAGCGATAGCTGGTAAGGAAAACGATATCTACAAATACCTCAACTTTAACGAAATCGAAAACTACAAACTCTCCGAGAGATAATTTCTTTACTCCGTCTTGGGCTTATCATAAAGCATTAAGACGGAGTAAACTACTACTTTTCCTACTTATTTTTGGATCACCAGACGAGACAAATACCAAAAACTATACAGCTGCTAAAAAGAATAAAAAAGAGGTTTTGCGAGTTATTAGATATAATTAAGATCAAACAACACTCCAAAAAAAGTTTAAAAGGATTGTGAGATGCTTGGCAAATATAAAACAAGTAACATAAGACTAAACGGGCGTTCGGTGGAAGAAAAAAGAGCGGAAGTTCTTGAATATTTTTTAAAAACATATGAGCTTTATGAAAAACTTTTTGAAATTCTTGTAGATGACTCTGTTTTTTATGAACAACCCGAACCGCTTCGTCATCCACTTATATTTTATTTTGGTCATACGGCTGCTTTTTATATCAATAAATTGGCGCTTGCCAAAAAAATGGAGCGGATAAATCCTATTTTTGAGTCAATCTTTGCGGTTGGCGTAGACGAGATGAGCTGGGATGATTTGGATCAGTCTAAATATGAGTGGCCAAGCGTAGAGGAGAGTAGAGAGTATAGGCAAAAGGTCAAAGAGGCGGTAGTGGAGTTTATAAAAAATGAGCCGCTTTTGTTGCCAATAGAGTGGAGTAGTAGTTTTTGGGCGATACTTATGGGTATTGAGCATGAGCGAATCCATTTGGAGACTAGCTCTGTGCTTATTAGACAGCTTCCGATAGAAAAAGTGCGAGAGCATCCACTTTTTGGTGTGTGCACAGAAAGTGGCAAAGCGCCTAAAAATATTATTTTGGATGTGCCGGGCGGACTTGTGAAGATAGGCAAAACAAGAGATGACGAGTTTTATGGTTGGGATAATGAATACGGTCATTTTGAGATGCAACTAGAGAGCTTTAAAGCCTCAAGACAACTTGTTTCAAATGGCGAGTTTTTGGAGTTTGTAAATAGCGGAGGGTATCAAAACCCAGAATTTTGGGATGAGGAAGGCAAGGAGTGGTTGCGCTACAAAAAGCCCACACACCCTATTTTTTGGATACCAAGCGCCGGCGGATACAAGTATCGGACAATAACAAAAGAGATAGATTTGCCGCACAATTGGCCTGTGGATGTCAACTATCTTGAGGCAAAAGCATATTGTAATTGGCTCTCAATTAAGGAAAATAAAAATTACAGACTTCCAAGTGAGGCGGAGTGGTATAGGCTTGCCGCTGTTTGTGGTGTAAAAGAGCAAATGGATGGGGCAAACATCAACTTAGAGTATTACGCTTCGGCTTGCCCGGTAAACAGATTTTCGCATGGCGATTTTTTTGATGTTTGCGGGAATGTTTGGCAGTGGACCGAGACGCCTATATACCCATTTAAGGGGTTTGAGACCCACCCATTATACGATGATTTTTCTACACCGACTTTTGATGGTAGGCACAACCTAATAAAAGGCGGCTCTTTTATCTCCACCGGAAATGAGACGCTTTTGTCTTCTAGATATGCTTTTAGGCGACATTTTTTTCAGCATGCTGGATTTCGTTATGTAGAGAGTCCAAATCCTCTAGAGGCGCAAAATGATATTTATGAGAGTGATGAAGCGGTATCGGAGTATCTCGAATTTCACTACGGTGATGAGTATTTTGGAGTACCTAATTTTCCCTCAAAAATAGCCCGTATAGCCTTATCGCTTAGCGCAGGAACCAACCAAAAAAGAGCGCTTGAGCTAGGATGCGCCGTAGGTAGATGTTCGTTTGAATTGGCAAAAGTGTATGAGGAGGTGGTCGGAGTAGATTTTTCGGCTAGATTTATTAAAAATGCAGTTTCGATGAAAGAAAATGGGGTTGTGCGATATAAGATAAAAACAGAAGGCGATGCACGAGAGGCAAAAGAGGTTTTGGCCGATGAATTTGGTATAGATGCAGATGTGCGTAAAAGAGTGCAGTTTTGGCAAGGAGATGCCTGCAATCTAAAGCCAAATCTAAAAGACTATGATTTGATAGTGGCGGCAAATCTACTCGATAGGCTATATGATCCGTATAAGTTTTTGTCTACTATTCATGAGCGGTTAAATAGCGGAGGGGTTTTGCTAATTGCCTCCCCGTATAGCTGGGATGAAGCGTTTACAGTAAAAGATAAATGGCTTGGAGGTAAAGATGATGGAATTGACTCTTTTTGTGTTATTTCAAAAATATTGTCTGAACACTTTACGCTACTTATGGAGCCGATGGATGTAGAATTTGTGCTAAGAGAGAGCAGTAGAAAATATCAGCACACGCTCTCTCATCTGTCGGTATGGAAAAAAAATTAATACATTTCTTGCAAAACCCTTAGCGAATGAATAGGTGGGGCTTTACGATAAAAAGCTTGGCTAAAGAGTTCTAACAGGCTCTGCGGTAGGTTTGCCCCAAAAATATCCTTGCGCCAAATGAGCTTTGCTATTACTAATCCATTCTGCCTCAGGCAAGCTCTCAACCCCCTCAGCTAATACCGTTATTCCATGCTCAGTTGCTACATTTGCAAGCGCATTAAAAATAGATTGTTTAAAAGGGTCTTTGTCTATGCCGCTAATTATCTCTCTATCTATTTTGATAATATCTGGACGAAGTTCGCTTAGCATATTAAGAGACGAATATCCGCTCCCAACATCATCAAGCGCTACCATAAAGCCGTGACTTTTGTAAAAATCTAATATATTTTTGAGGTGTTTTGTATCATTAACCTGTTCTGTCTCAACAACCTCAAATACTACATTTTTTGGATCAAACTCGAGTTGCATCGCCCATCTTACAGTAT
>JAVRLX010000038.1:0-14545 GCA_031960985.1 Campylobacterales bacterium
GCCCTGTTTTGAGATAGGGTAATATTTTAGAGATCTTCCGCCTTTTTGACATCATACAAAATGTCATCCCACGGATGTCGATACATTGGCATTGCAAGGCGTTTTTCATCAAGCACATGCCCGATAAAGCCTATACATCTACCAAGCACAAAGAATGCGTTTAGGGCACCAGCTTCAATAAATACATCCATCTCTTCATCGGAGTAGCCAAGCGCCCTCCACATATCTATCATAAGAACCCCAATAGTACCATCAACATTTAATATTAGGTTGTCTTTTTTGCTAGTTGTTAGTTTTTCAACCTCTAGCGCATAATCTAAAAGCGGGGTTGATGGGAAATGCTCACTCGCATATTTTTTGAGTCCAGATACCCTAAGGTCAGGGTTTCTAACAGATTTGATTCTATGCCCAATACCCGGAATTGGAATCCCTTGTTTTTTCATATAGTCTATAAATTCAGATGGGGTTAATCCGTTTTCATGTCCATATTTAAAATATTTTGCCGCGCCATCTATTGCGCCGCCAAATCTTGGCCCAATTGTTAAAAGGCCGGAGACAACAGAGCTTATAACATCTTTACCAGCTCTTGCTGTAACCCTAGCATTGTGTGCTCCAGATACTGCAGGACCGTGGTCTGCAACTGTTTTAATAACTGTTTCAATAAAGTTTGTAGCCCATTTTGGATATCTCTTTTTAAACCACAATAGGCTCATAACATCGCCAATACTAAAACCGGTATCTGGTGTTGCAACGGCGCTTATTGGATAGCCGCAATATGTCGCCTCATCACCCCTATCATCAGAGATGGTGCAAATAAAGTTTTTCGCTTTTCTGGTAGCCGGTAATTTATTTAGGACAGGCTCTTCAATCTCGCCTATTACCCCTTCGTTTCTTAATTTTGTATATACCTCTTTTATTTTTGCCGGTAAGTCGTTAAAGCTATTAGGTACATATATACCAGCCTCTGCCATAGCCTTATTTTTTGCCGCCGCAGTTTCAGCGTCAGCATTAGCACTAGCGCCCGCATGACCAAACTGTACGCCTGAGCTAAAGTGTTTTGCAATTGTGCCTATACACCAAGCGATAATAGGTTTTTTAATTTTGCCGCTTTTTACAGCTTCAATTACTTTATACTCTTCTGTGCCGCCAACTTCACCCAAAAGCACCATATATTTAACGGCTGGGTTATCTTCCATCCTCAAAAGATTATCAATAAATACGCTTCCCACAAATCTATCGCCGCCAATTGCCACACCCTCTGCGATACCATCTGCGTTTATAGCGATAATGTTACTTAGCTCATTAAATAGACCGCCAGATCTTGTTACAAGACCGCATGAGCCTGCGCGGTGCAATTTGGAGCTAATAATATTTTCGATAGTTCCTCCAATATTTGCTATCTTAAACGCTCCAGGAACGATAGCGCCAACTGTTGCAGGACCAATAAGGGTAATACCTGCATCTTTTGCGGCTCTATTCATTTTCCTGGCCATTCTCTCAGGGATACCTTCGGCAGTTACCATAATAGTTTTAAAGTGGTTGCCCATCTCGATGGCTTCCATAGTAACATCATATGCCGTTCTAAATGATGCAAAGTTCAAAAGTACATCGGCATTTGGGCAAGCCGCTACCGCGTCTTTTGTGTTTTTGTAAAGATATATCATTATCTCATCGGCGCCCCAGAAGAATTTGTCAAACTTATCTTCACTAGATGGAGCTACAATAGCCGCTACCGATGGGGTTTTGCGTCCGATTACATAATCGTAATCGAGCATTCTTTGAATTGCGCTTTTGTTGTTATTCCAAAAAATCGCTTGTGTTTCTCTTGTAAATAGTGCACCCATTTTTTCTCTCCCCTTACTTCTCTAGCGCCATTCTAACGATGTCTGTTACATGCGTTTCAGGTCCGTAAACTTCTATATAAAGCCCAAGCCTATCAGCCGCATCTTTAATATCTTTGAGTCCTTTTTCGTAGTTTGGACCGCCTCTTCTTACATATATTCTAGTTCCAACGGCCTTCATCTTATCGGCGTATTTTTCAAATGCTTGGATAATTCCAGTAAATGTTTTTGCAACATCTGTAAAGTTTGCTATTGCGCCGCCAATAATAAGGATCTTATCTCTCCCTTTTGGATCTTTTTCTCTTGTCATCAAATCAAGCACGGTTGACGCATAAAACTCAGTCTCGCCAGTCGTAGGGCCGCCAGAATACTCACCGTAGTTTGCAAGATCTTCAACGCTTCCGCTAAGGTCTGCAATAGTATCGGCATATACAACAGATGCGCCCCCGCCAGCAACCATAGTCCAGATACGACCTTTTGGATTTAAAACTGTAAGTTTGAGCGATGCGCCCGATTTTGCGTCAGCTTCAGCTATCGCTTTTTCTTCAGGGGATTGCTCCTCCATACCAAAAGCCGTAGGGTATTCGATGTCACCCCATATTTCTCTCATCAAAAACCCAGCGGTATCGTCAAGTCTTGCCACAAGGTCCAAAAGCTCACACTTGTCGCCTTGCATAACTATCGGGTTAATCTCAAGATATGCAAAATGTAAATCTCTATAGAATTTAAAAAACGCTACAGCAAAATCACCAAATGATTTTTTATCTTTGATGTCGGCTGGAACTTGCGCCCTTATTTTGGCCTCTATCTCTTCATCGCTCATTGTAATAGGTATGGTTACAGCCACAACTTTTTCATCCCATCCCTCTTCAACTTCCATGCCGCCCTCAGCGGACATATAAAGGACATCATCTTCGCCCACAACGGTAGCCGATATATAATACTCCTCTTCTTGAGTGTGCGGCGTAAAAGGCTCAACTATAAAATGTGTCAAAAATCCGTGTTGCCCGCTAAGCAAGGTAGTTTCAACTTTTCTTTTCTCATCTATCCAAGAAGCAGCTTTTTCAAGGGTTACATCGCCCGGCTTTTGGTCTTTAAATAAAACAAGGTTGTTTTTGCCCCTTTTACCAAATAGCATATCTGGTTTTGCAACTAGCGGCTTTGTATTTAACCACTCAAAACCAGGCTCCTTTGCTTTTGCTCTTAGCTCATCGCCGCTTGTTACCAAAACCGACTCAAAGCTATACTTAAAATTGCCAAAATACTTATCCCACATTTTGGCAAACAGCGCTTTGCCGTCATACTCTCTAATAGCTCTTTGCGCCATAGACCTCTCCTCTTCGTAATTTATCAAATTGTAACATTTTTACTAGATAGAAAATTTAAAGATAGGCTTGTATGGAGGGTAAAAACTAAAAAGTGTTTATTTTGGTAACATAATAAGTGGCTACTTCTATATTACTGTATACTATTGAAACCTTTTTACTATTTTTGAGCGGTTTTTGCCCAACTATATAATCGCCCCCTCTATTTATACCATAAAATCTTAATCTCGGCTCCATATCGCTATCAAGCAAGGTACACTCGGTTGCGCCGATAGCTTTTAATTCTTTTGCCAACTCTTTTGCCACTTGATAGTTGTAAGCAAAATGGGTTTTTTTGTTTTCTAAAAATGCATATAAAGGGTGGTTGAAAAAAGAGAGGAGAAATAATAAAACAAGGGAGGAGATTACAGTAGCAAATCCGATTTCGTATACTCTTTTATTTTTACCTATTCTAATTCGATATGACTCAAAAAAAGTCTTAACCATAAAAGGAACGGCAAGTACGACAAATGGGGCAAAATCATAAAGCATAATTTTTTGCCTAAATGACAAAAGAAGCGAAAAAATAAGCGCCCAAAACGATATATACCAACCTATTGGCCGCTCGGAGGGCGTTATCTTGTAAATTGCAAATACGAAGTAGAGAAATAGCATCGGCGTAAATATCAGCAAATACACTCCGAGAGTATCCAAAAAATACCCCCTAGGTTTTCCGCCGTCATTAAATCCAAATAGGCTCATCGACACGCCAAAAAGAACGATGCTAAGGAGTATTAGGGGGTTATCTTTTTTGTGGATTGCATAAAAAATAAGCGATAAAAATAAAATTGCAAATGCGCCGTCAAGCATTGAAGATAATGCCAAAACGGCAAAAGAAAATAAGAGATATCCCTTCTCATATAGGTATATAAAAACGAGTGTTACAAATATTATAACGGCGGATTTCATAACAAGCAAAGCGGAGAGATTGGTTGCGGGAAGCAGACAGAAGATAATAGTAGCTACTCTAGCATCGGAGTCTTGCCTTAGCGCCCGTTTTGAGACAAAGTAAAAAAGAGGGAGGGATGCAAAATATAGGATAATAAAAAAAGCTCTCAGCGCAAAATCGTTTTGTCCAAAAATAGAGCAAAAAAATCTAGTAATAACCCCTAAATAGCCTTTGTCGC
This sequence comes from Campylobacterales bacterium, assembly GCA_031960985.1. Classification (GTDB taxonomy): domain Bacteria; phylum Campylobacterota; class Campylobacteria; order Campylobacterales; family UBA6016; genus UBA6016. The sequence goes on from JAVRLX010000038.1 coordinate 4,333, forward strand.
CATAGAAAATAGCGGCTTCAAAACTACTAATCGACAAGTAGCTTGGATAAATAACCAATAAAATTGCATAACAAAAAAGAAATGCTAAAAAAAAGTTTTTTGAGCCAAAAAGCCTAATCATCTGCTTTTAGAGCTTTAAAAAATTCTCAAATATCTTGTGTCCGTGTTCGGAAAGTATAGACTCTGGATGAAATTGCACTCCATAAATGGGCTTCCCTTCAACCTCAAGAGCCATTATCTCATTATCATCAGCGCTAAACGCAGTCGGTATAATGCAAGGTGGGAGGTTTTCTTTGTTTACGATAAGGGAGTGATATCTTGTTGCAATAAACTCTTTTGGAATATCTTTAAAAATGGGAGAACTTTTACAAACTTGCATTGTGGAGGTTTTGCCGTGCATCATATTTTTAGCCCGCTCTACCGTACCTCCAAACGCTTGTCCAATCGCTTGATGCCCTAAGCAAATCCCAAGTATCGGTATTTTATCGCCAAGCTTCTTGATAACCTCAAGGCTTACCCCTGCCTCATTTGGCGTTGATGGTCCTGGAGATATAACTATTTTTTCAGGCTGCATTGCCTCTATCTCTTCCACCGTCATCTCATCGTTTCGTATAACCTTCAAATCTGCCCCAAGCTCCCTAAAGTATTGCACAACATTATATGTAAAGCTATCGTAATTATCTATCATTAAAATCATATTACTCTTCCTCAAAAGCTCTAAGCATTTTTATCTCATCAGCCCAAATCGCCTCATTTGGCGTCTCTAATATAAGCGGGATGCCATCAAATCTTTTATCTTTCATAATCAATTTAAAACACTCAAGTCCAATAGCGCCAACCCCTAAACTATCATGTCTATCCAATTTTGAACCAAGAGCCCCTTTTGAGTCGTTAAGATGCATCCCACTTAAATAACGAAGACCAACGACTCTGTCAAACTCATCAAAGGTTTTGTCAAACCCCTCTTTATCCCTTAGCTCATACCCAGCCGCAAAAGCGTGACAAGTATCAAAGCAAACACCAACTCTACTTTTATCGTCTGTTAGCTCAATAAGGCGGGCTAAATGCTCAAAGCGATACCCCATATTACTCCCTTGTCCAGCTGTATTTTCGATAACAAGCTTAACTACTTTTGTTTTAGCTATTGTCTCATTCATAGCCTCAGCTATTAGCTTTAGACAATCATCTTCCGAGATTTTCCTAAGATGGCTTCCGGGGTGAAAATTAAGCATCTTTAGCCCAAGCTCCTCAGCCCGCCTCGCCTCATCTAAAAAAGCTACTTTTGATTTTTCTCTACCCTCAACCTCCGGAGAACCAAGGTTAATTAAATAGCTATCATGTGGCAAAACCGCCTCTGGCTCAAAGCCGCACTCTTTCATATTTGCCCGAAACGCCTCTATCGTCTTATCATCATAGTCTTTTGCGCTCCATTGTTTTTGGTTTTTTAAAAACAACGCAAATGCGTTTGCCCCGATATTTTTGGCGTTTATTGGGGCATTATATACACCGCCCGATATGCTAACATGCGCTCCAACAAGTTTTTTTGATTTCAATCTATAAACCTTAAGTGAAATTTGAACCCGCCTATGCGCTCAAAAAAGTATATCTCTTTTTTATCCACCTTATAAATTAGGTCATAATCACTACTTAGCGCCTCTTGCACAAAGCCGCCCTCATGGGTGGTTATTTTTGAGTCTATTTTTAGCGGTTTTTGGCTTAGAATATCGTTCATTGCATCTGGATAGAGGGCTTTTGAGATATATTCTTTAACAAACTCTCCCTTACTTATGCACCTCGGCCCCAGACAAACCATATCGTCAAAATCTATCCTAAATATGGGAGAGCCAAGGGCATAAACATCTAAGCTTTTTTTATTTTCATATTCGTTAAAAAAACCCATATCTGAAAATTTAATATCTTTGGAGACAACTACGACAAAAGCGCTTTTAGAGAGTTTTGGCTCTTTATCCGCGCACCCCAAAAAAAGGGTAGCGGCAGGCAAAAAGATTAAAAGATAGCGAAAGATGATTATTTTGGCGCCTTTTTAGAATAGGCCGCTCTTACTTTCTCTTCAACATCAGAGAGGCTTTCAAATGGCTTTAGAATATAGCTATCTGCCCCTTGCCTATGGCTTGAAAGGACCCTATCAAGGGTCGAATAAGCGGTCATCATCACTACAACGGCAGATGGATCCATGCTTTTTATTTTTTCAAGGGCGGCTATACCATCCATTTGCGGCATCATTATATCAAGCAAAACCACATCTGGCTTTAGTGTGTCAAAACTTGCCAAAGCTATCTCTGGATTATTAAACGACCTAACCGAAAACTCTCTATTTTTAGAAAACCACTTCTCAAGCATAGTGGTAATTTGTGTCTCATCGTCAACTATCATAAGCTTTATCATTTTTTACCCTCGTTAAAAAGATCTTGTATCGCCATTTTCATCAATTGTTGTGTCTTTTCAGCAACAATTTCATCCAGAATTTTGCCCACCTCTATACTTGCATTCTCGATAGCGTGAACTTTTTCTTCAACCTCTTTTTTGCTACAAGCGATTACCCGCCCGCCGCCACATTTTTGAGCAAGTTCATTTACAAAACCATGTACCACCGAGTGCGGTTTTTCAAGTTTTGGATAGCTTGGCATATCGCCAAATTGTTTTTTACCTACACCGCCGTCATACCACTTGCCAAGACGGCAGTTATGGTGGTCTACTTTGCTAAACTCAGGTATTTGTCCGAACAGATACGCATACAGATCGTTTTTGTAGATAACATGGTCTATTTTTGCAAGGTTTACAAACACATGATTTGAAATATCTAAGGTTTCAAACACAGCCCTTGAGGCATTTTTTTGGAACATCTCAAGTTTTTCGGAGAAGCTATCGACATGCCCTTTTGTAACGCCGACTATTTCGCCTATCTCTTCGGTTCCCCTTTGAGTATCGCTTATCTCTTGTTGCATAGTTTGCACCACTATTGCTATCTCTTTTGTAGCTTTTTGGGTTTTCTCAGCCAGTTTGCCAACCTCGCTTGCAACAACGGCAAAGCCCCTACCCTGCTCCCCAGCACGAGCCGCCTCTATTGCGGCGTTGAGGGCAAGCAGATTTGTCTGCTCGGCTATGTCTTTAATTAGCATAATAACGCTCGATATTTCATTGCTTCTATCGACAAGTGAGCTCATCATGGAGTTTGCTTCACTCATAAGTGTAAATAGCTTATCCATACTACTAACTATATTGTTTAATATATCCATCCCATCCGTTGAGCTCTCAGCGGTCTCTTTGGATTGCGCTATCATCATATCAAACTTTGTAAGCATATCAGCAAACGCTTTTTGAGTGTTTGCTAATGCATTTTTAATGCTATCTTGATGCATTTTTATCAATTCATCATCATTTTTGAGACTGTTTTCTCGTCTAGAGAGAGCTATTAAAAGATTTCCGTTTGAAAGTCTTTTTGTTCTAACATCAGCTTCACAACTCTCATCTTCTATCTTTTTTGCTCCAGCAAATAAATCGGCTTTAAACTGATATAGCTTGCTTGGAAACTCTGGGCAAGATTCATTTTTGAAAAGCACATTTGCATTTTCATCTATAACAAACACACCCTCATCTACCGTAAATCCAGCAAGCTCTTTGTAAAACTCAAGCTCCTCTTTAAGCGCTTTTATCTCTTTTTCATATTTTGTGCAGTCACTTTTTGACGAAAAAAACATTAAGACCCCCCTTTTTCTTTAAAGACTATTTCAAATACTGCGCCACCATCTTCGTTGCGAGCAGTTATTTCGCCGCCGTGATCCTCGACAATCGATTTTGCGATGTTTAAGCCAACACCCATTCCGCTTTGCGGCTTTGAGCTTTTAAATATATCAAATATATGAGGTAAGATAGACTCCTCTATCCCCCCTGCATTATCTTTTATGGATACCTTGATTGTATCAAATTTTTTTGAAATTTCAATCTCTATAAAACGCTCGTTAAATGGGAGTTTTGACTTCGAATACTCATCTAAGGCATTATTAATAATAATTATCCACACCTGTTCAAGTCTTTGAGGCGATGCTACCATCAATATTTTTTCACCATCTCTATCAAAAGACATATCAAAAAGTTTGCCGTTTATCTTGATATTGCATATCTGCTTTGCCCTATTATATACCATCCGCAAGGAATATATAATTGTGGTATAAAGATTTATCTCGGCCTTTTCCTCTTTACTAACACCTGCTATCTCCCGCATTGACTCAACAATAGCCGCCATTCGCTTGATACCATCCTCCATAGCTTCGCAAGAGTCTAAAAGATTTTGTTTTAGCTCGCTACCACACCCATCCTCTATATCCATCTTAAGCATCTCAAGATTGCCTTTAATGTATGTCAAAGGGGTATTTATCTCATGCGTAACACCAGCGGCTAATTTTCCTATCGAGCTTAATTTAATATTGTTAATTTGTTGCTCTCTCATCAGCTCAAGCTCAGTAATATCAACAAAGCTAAAAATATTGTAACGCTTGCTAACAACCATTTTATCGCTAATGGAACTCACCCTAACAGCATAATATCTCTCTTGCCCATCTGGCGAGCGCATAGCAACTTTGCGTTGTTTTTTGTCACCTTTTGTAAGTATCCTTTTAAATTTTCGATATCTCTCTTTTTGTGTAGCCCCAATCAAATCCTCTTTTGATAAAAACCCCTCTTTTGGCAAAAATCTATCATATATTGCCTCATTATGCTGGTAAAACTCGTCTATACTCGTCGCCCCTAACATATTTAACATCGATTTATTTACCACTTTTATTTTAAACTTTTCATCGGTAACTATAATCAACGACTCATCTGCATCAAAAATTGATTGCAAATTCCTTTCATTTAACTCTCTAATACCAGTAATATCATAAGATATCCCAACATACTCTATAATGTTGCCATCTTTATCCAGTATCGGAACTATCGTATTATCTACAAAAAAACTCTCCCCATTTTTAGTTTTATTTTCTAAAACACTTTTCCATATTTTTTTATTTTTTATCGTCTCCCACAAGGCTTTAAATACACTTTTTGGGGTTTCTGGATGTCTTATTATACTGTGAGACCTCCCTATCGCCTCCGCTTTGGTATAGCCTGTTGTACGCACAAATTCATTGTTGACATATTTAATGATTCCATTAGTATCGGTAACTGTAAAAATAGCCGCGCAGTCAAGTGCTTTTTTGTACTCTTCAAGCAAATGTTTGTTGTATTCGAGCTCTTTTTTGGTATTTAAATGCTCCAAAAACTCAATGAGAATTTGCTCAAGCCTTCTTACATCAATCGGCTTTGGCAGATATTTATCAATCCCTATTTCAATTGCCTCAATAAGGCTATCTTTATCCCCTTCGGCGGTGGCTAAAACTATAAAGGCATCTTTGTTTAGCGCTTTTATCTCTCTACTCATCTCAAGGCCATTCATAATAGGCATCACTATATCTGAAACTATAAAATCTGGCTTGTGTAGTTTGTATAACTCAAGCCCTTGATTTCCATCTTCGGCCTCTATAACATTTGGAGTAAATCTATTTAAAAATATTTTTAACGACTCAATAATAAATGGGCTATCATCTACAATTAAGATGCTAAAATCTGTGTGATTATTTATCTTTGAGCTCAATGTATCTTGCACTTTCATCGTTATCGTCAGTTTTTATTTTGCCAGATTCCAAAAGCTTATCAATTGAGACTTTTACGCTCATTTTATTAAAATTAATTGTTAGCTCCTCTTCATTTAAAGATATCAGAGGGCTCTCCTCTTTTATTTTTTTGATAAACTCATCTTTACTCATATCTACGCCATCTTTTGGCGAAACACCGTTTTTTATATCCTCTATAAGAGGGATTACAACATCGTTAAAAGCTTTTAAATCAAAAGGCTTTGGAACAAAATGTGAAATACCTAATGACAAAAACGACTCCCTTACATTGTCGCTCAAATATTCCGAAATTACTACTATTCTTAGGTTTTTAAATTTATCGTTTGATTGTTTTATCTTTTTGCAAAGCTCAAGACCGTTTAGACTCGGCATATTCAGATCTGTAAACAAAAGATTGATATCCGAATTTGAATTTAATATAGAAAACGCCGAGTTACCATCTATCGCTTCGTATACATTTGTAACTGATAATTTTTGAAGATTTGACTTTATTATCTTTCGCATAATTTGGCTATCTTCTGCTATCAAAGCCTTCATTAATCAAATGCCTCATCGTGTATTATTTGTGGCTTTATGGTTGGAATCCCTATGTAATATCCTTGCGAATAATCTATCCCCATCTCTTTAACTATCGTTTGAATCTTCTCAGAGTGAACAAACTCAGCGGCTGTTTGGCTACCAATACTTTTTGCAAAACCAATTATGCTACGAACTATCTTTTGACTAGTTTCACATTTATCGAGATTTTTGATAAAACTCCCATCTATCTTAATCAAATCAACCTCCAACTCAAGTAGCCTCCTAAAATTAGAGTGCTCTGTCCCAAAATCATCAACCGACAGCTTACACCCCATCCTTTTTATCTCTTTTAGCGTCTCAAGCGAGCTATTTGCAACATCGGTGCTAATCCCCTCCAAAAGCTCAAAATAGACCCTATGAGGCTCAATATTATTTAACGCTAATTTTTTTTGTAAAAAATCTATAAATTTTTTATTAAGCAGATCTTGTTCCGTTATGTTTACGGAAAATGAGTAGTCATTTTTGGCAAACTCTCTAAATGATTCTGAGATTATTATCTTTGTTACAGAGCTTAACATCCCACCCTCTTTTGCGGCATCCAAAAAATCAGCGGGCGATATAATATCTCCATCATATCTAAGCCTAATAAGAGATTCAAATTTATCTATCTTGCCGCTTTTATTATTTAGCAAAGGTTGGTAAAAAGGGATTAAATACCCCTCCGTCAAAGCCTCTTTAAGCTTTGTTTGCCAATAAAAAATCCTTTGTATCTTTTTTTCAAGTGGGCTTTCACCCTCATAAATCATATAACTTTTTTTGGATAATCTAGCCTCCATGAGAGCAATTGAAGCATTTTTTAAAAGATTGTCGCCACTTCCAACGCCTATCCCAATAGTAGCGGCTACTTTAAGCTCTATTCCACCTATATCAATACTACTAAAAAATAGATAACCCTCTAACTGTTCGGCAAAATTTTTAGCTTCATTTACATCTGCGCTTGGAAAAAGTATTGCAAACTCATCTCCATAGCAACGATATAAAACTGCATCGATTGGGATATTTTTTTTTAGGGTGGCGCAAAAACCCTTTAGCAAAGTATCGCCAGCATCTATTCCATATCCATTATTTACAGTTGAAAAACCATCGATATTAACTAAAGCAATTGCATATGCGCTGTCTTTTTTGAGATCAGATTTGAGAGCATATAAGTTGTAAATACCGGTTAGCTCATCTATTTCGCAAAATGGCTTTATTTTCCCGATCAAGCAACTTGTCGCCTTTAAAAATCTAAATAGGCTATACCTTTTCATTCCAAGCTTACACCTTTAGCTATTAGAGTACACTAGGTTTACCCAAGAAATACCCCTGTCCGTAGTCAACACCTATCTCTTTTATTTTATCAAATACCGCTTCTGAGTGGACAAACTCCGCTACACTTTGCAACTCAAGCTTTTTTGCAAAGCTCACTATTGTCTCTACTATAATCTGGGAGTTTTTATCAGTATCTATATTTTTAATAAGGCTACCGTCTATTTTGATAATATCTACATTTAGTTTGGCTAAATGCTCAAAGTTTGAATATCCACTCCCAAAATCGTCAATGGCTATTATTGCGCCAAGCTCTTTTGCCGCTCTTAAAAACTCAGAGACATCATTATAATTTTCTATCCCCTCAGACTCTAATATCTCAAGTATAACGCGACCAGACATACCGTATCCCCCAAGCATACCAAGCACAAACCCTCTGGTATGCTCATCTAATATATCCTCAACTGATAAATTAATAGAAAAAGACTCTTCTCTATTTTTAAATATCTCAAAAGCTTTTGATACAACCGCCCTCGTAATATATGGATAGAGTTTTATAGCTTTGGCAATATCCAAAAACTCTATTGGAGAGAGTACCTCGCCAGTTGGTTTTATTAAGCGAACCAAAGTCTCATATTTTTCTATTTTTCCACTAATACAATTAACTATCGGTTGAAAATAAGGGACAAACCAATCGCCATCAATTGCCTCTCTAATTGCTTTTGAGATAATTATATTTTTTTCATAGTTTTTGTGCACAAGCATACTCTCATCGTATACTGCTATATTTTTTCTGTGATTTTTAGCAAACTCCAAAGCAATATTAGCTTTTTTTAATACATCCTCTTTGGCAATCGCCACTCCAGTTGTAGCGCTAATCGTAACTTCAATATCCCCACATCTTATCGGATCGAGCGTCGCTAAATTAATGCCGCTTGTAACCTCATCTATAAAATCGCTTTTGCATACTTCGCACAAAATTCCATACTCATCGGATGGAAGTTTATACACAGTTGCACTGCTTGAAGCAAATACTTTTACTAATCTATTCGCAAACTCAATAAGTATCTTATCGCCAACATCTACGCCGTAATAATCGTTAAATACTCTAAATAAATCTATATTTACAACAGCTAATGCGCCACCTTTATTTTCAGCTAAATCTGTTAGTAGCTTGTATCTATTTGGAAGCCCTGTTAGAGAGTTTGTAAAAAGCTTTTGTTTGTTATTGATAAACTCAGTAATATCGTGCCTAATACCAACATATTCAACAACTTCACCATCAATGCCAACAATTGGAACTATCGTCGCATCGACAAAATAGCTACTACCATCTTTGCGTCTATTTTCAATTACCCCTTTAAATATACGCTTATTTTGGATGGTCTCCCACAACTCCTTAAATACACTTTTTGGCATATTTGGATGTCTGACAATGTTATGAGGCTTACCTATAAGTTCGTCAGCAGAATAACCGCTAGTATCGCAAAAAGCTTGATTTACATATGTAATTATCCCCTTAGTATCTGTCTTAGAGACAATATTGCTAGCATCAACCGCAGCTTTATACTCCTCTAATAATTTATTTTTTTGTTCAAGCTCCCTTTTTATTTTTTGCTGAGTTGATGCAATCTTTAACACTTCAAACAATTTTTCTATATCAACAGGTTTTAGAAGAAATCTATTGACACCTATCTCTATCGCATTTATCAGATGCTCAGACTCGCTACTTGCTGTTAGTAATATAACAAATGTGGATAGAGATCTTTTTTTTATCTCTTTTGCTAATTCAATGCCATTTAACTTTGGCATCATAATGTCGCTAACAACTATATCAACCTTACGAGATTCAAAAATCTTTAGGGCATCCTCGCCATTACTTGCCACCAAAACATTTTCAAATCTCATTCGTAAGACGTTTGACAAACTCTCCCTTATCGCCTCTTCATCATCAACAAATAAAACAACTAAATCTTTTTCTTTGCTTCGCATTGAAAACAACCTTTTTTCAAATATTTTTACATAACAAATTGCTTTATAGTATCAATCCACCCCTTAATCAAATACCAAAAAAAGATAATAAATATCCTTTATAAATGAACAATTGTAGCGCCATAGCCACCCATAGAGATTGGCGCATCTTCTATGTAAGAAACCCCCCTGTGGCTCTTTAGATACTCTCTTACCGCGGCGGCAAGCTTGCCACTCCCTATACCGTGATATACAAGGATCTCTTCAAATCCATTGAGCAGGGCATCCGATATAAACTTATCGAGCTCCTCCAGAGCCTCCTCCACCCTGTATCCGTGTAAATCTAACTTTACGCCGCCACTTTGAGGCTTTTGTATGCTAACTTTTGGGGCTTGCTTTTTTACTTTTTTTATATTATCTATTTTTTTTGCCTCTTCAAAAAACTGCTTTTTATCTACCCTTAGTTTTCTTTCGTCAACAACGATAACCACATCTTTTCCGATAGACTCTATCTTACCCTTCATCCCGCGATACAGCGCCCAGTCGCCTACGGCAAAACTCTCTTTTTGCCTCTCTTTTCTTTGCTCATTTATCTCTTTATACCGTTCGTTTGCGGCGTTAAGTACTCTATGTATCTCTGCTTGGTTGGTTTTTCTCGCCGCTTCTTTGGCCAACTCCACAGCTTCTCTATATGACTTTTCAAGGGCAAATTTTCTCTTTTGCCA
>JAVRLX010000039.1:0-14034 GCA_031960985.1 Campylobacterales bacterium
CCTCTATCACTATCCAATGTTCATTTCTATGAAAATGTTTTTGCAGCGACAATCTTTTGCCGGGTCTAACGACTATCTTTTTAATTTTATACCGAGACCCCTCTTCAAGCACCGTATACTCACCCCACGGTCGATGTACTTTTAGATGTATATTGTGCAGTTCGCTATTTTGCTCTTTTAGCTTTGCCACCACATCTTTTACCCTCTGCCCACACCCTTTTTTTGCAACGAGCAAAGCGTCAGGGGTATCCACTATCATCAAATCCTCCACCCCCACTAGCGCTACAAGCCGCTCGCTCGTTATCACGGCGTTATTTTTGGCGTCTATCGTTATGGCGTTTGTCGCTGTATTGCCGTTTGCGTCTTTTGGCATAGCCTCATACAAGCTCTCAAAACTTCCCAGATCGCTCCACCCAATATCGCACGCTACAACTTTTACTTTTTCGCTTTTTTCCATTACTGCATAATCTATGCTATTTGATGGAATATTTAGCATATCTTCAACCGCTATTTTGAGCGGCTCCTCTTTTGCGGCGTTATCATACGCCCCTTTTGCCCCCTCGTATATATCGGGCGCATACCGCCTCATCTCTTCTAGCAGCGCCCCAGCTCGAAAACAAAACATTCCGCTATTCCATAGATATTTGCCGCTAGATACATACTCCTTTGCCATTTTAGCATCCGGCTTTTCTACAAATGCCCTTACATCCTCGCCCTCAGCTTTTATATACCCGTATCCTGTCTCAGGCGAAGTTGGCTTAATCCCAAATGTCACAAGATACCCCTCTTGCGCCAATTCTTTAGCTCTTATTACCGCCTCTTTATATCTATCCTCATCCTCTATAAGATGATCAGAGGCGACAACTAGCATTATCGTATCCTCTCTTTGAGCCAAAGCCGCTAGCGTAATCGCCGCCGCAGTATTCCTAGCCGCCCCCTCCAAAATAAAAGAGCCGCCTGCCCCGCACTCCTCCATCTGATCTACCGCAAGAAAATATTGCGCTTCATTTGAGACGATACAAATATCCGCCCCAAGACGCATATTTCTCCGAACGGTTTTTTGGAATAACGACCCATCCGAAAATAGCTTCACAAATTGTTTTGGCAAAAGTGTGCGACTAATAGGCCAAAGCCTAGTCCCACTTCCCCCGCATAGTATTACCGTAGTCATCTATCTTTAATGCCTTTTTTGCTGTGTATTTTAACCAAAAACCATACAAACTACCCAAAAATATATAAATTAGCATGTATAATTCATAAAACAACACAGCACAAATTGGAGACTTATTATGCCTTCAGCTACAAACCAACAAAAAATAGCGGCGTTATATGCCGCAGTATTCAATAGAGCGCCAGATACTGCCGGTTTTGAATATTGGTATTCGCAAATGCTTATAGGCAAAGACTTAAACGCATTGTCGGAGGCTTTTGCTACGCATCCAACGTTTATTTCTACCTACGGCTCTCTTTCAAATGAAGATTTTGTAAAGGCGTTATATCAAAATATTTTGGGTAGGGCTGGTGAGGCATCCGGTGTAGGAAAATGGGTTTCGTATCTTAATGCCGGAGCGAGCAGAGCAAAGCTAGTTTCTGATTTTGTATCGTCTGCGCTTACGGTAGACCTTGATAGTTTAAAAGCTTCTGGTGCAATTGACGCAAGTACATACGATGCTGCAAAAAAAAGTCAACAGAGCATTACAAATAAAGCCAATGTAGGCGTGGCTTATGCTACTCAACTTAAAGCTGCAACGACGGCTGTAACCTCAACAGATACCAGCGATCCTGGATATGCCGCCTCTATATCTATTTTATCTATGGTAACCGATGCCGCAGATACTGTTGCGCGCGCAACAAAAATTATTAACGACTTAGCAAATGATGCTACCGTTGTTTCGCCCGCAACTCTTAATGCAACTATCAATAAAGCCCTTATAGCCCCTAGCGCCATTTCGTATTCAGCCGTAACTATATCCGAGAACAGTCAAAATGATGGCAAGATAGATGACACAATAACCATAAGCATATCTGGCGGAGGTTTATTTGCAGGACCAAATGGCTCATCTATAGGGACAGTTACAAATGTTCCACCTGGTTTGACGGCTAAAATTACAAAGGTATCTGATACGCTTGCCACCCTTTCATTTACAGGAACGGCTATTAATAGCAACTCTTCAAATAATGTGTATAATGTAAAAATTGAATTTAAAGACGCTGATTTTTCAAATACAAAAGCGCAAAATGTGACTGGCGCTGTGAAATCAGACTTTAGCATTATCTTTATAGACGATATACCTTATTCTGAAGTAAATTCTTCTATTACGATGTCTGCCCCCGTTTCCGGTAATGTGTCCTTAGATTTAACCCAACATACTTTTACTATCAATTCAAAACCACAGACACTAGCTTCTGGGTCACTTTCAAATGTGCTAAATTTAGATGCCACTTATCTAACCGGTGGCTCGCTTACTTTTATTGGCGATAACGCCGCAAATATCTGTAAAGTTTCAGCGCAAGGCTCTATTGTCAGAGGCTTAGGCGGAGATGACATATTAACGGCAAATAAAGGAGTTGACAAATTTATTTTTGAGGCCACCGCGCAGGAGAATGGGGTTGATACTATTTACGATTTTACCATAGGCGCTGGAGGAGATATTTTGGATTTTTCAAAATTTTTAAACTTAACCGGAAAAAAGAATATCGCCGCCGTTTCTGCGCTGAGCACAGCCGCAAAAAAATGGCTTAATGGAGATGTTTTAGTAGCAAGCGGAACGGGACTAATGACACCGAACGATATAGCCTCTCTTTTTGGAGCAGGAAAAGCTTTTGCTGCTCCCACAGATGTAGCAAAAGCTGTTTTGATTACGGCCGATGTGGTAGGAGATGCCACCGTGTGGTATATAGTAAATCAGTCCTCTCCGACAAGCATCGAGTCTAGCGAAGTTTTCAAAGTGGCTACGTTGGTAGGCGTAAATAATTTGGCTTTGGTTGGCTTTGATGCAACCAATCTTGCATAATGTCTAGACCGAAGCGAGTCTAGACAGTAGCTCTCTCAAAAGCGTTTGTGTCTGTATGTTGGCTAGTGATACGCTCTTGACGGCTTGAGTGTTGCTTTGAGTTGACGCCACAATAGCCTGAGTAGTAGCAAACATTTTGTTTGGAGCCGCAGCTGTTATATAACCCACTATTGGCGTTTTAGAGCCGATGCCTATATACTTTGTCGGGTCACTATCTCCTACCGCTATTGGCTCATTTAATATAGAACTATCTTTTAATCCTATATCTACAGCCAGCTTTCTATCTTTAGCAAGCCTTTCGGCTGCGCCAAGTCCTTTATTTTGCACATTTGGATCAATCGTCCAGTCATATGTCGTGCCCATCTTACCATTTGCAATATCCGCCAAATTTACCGGCGTAGATATACCTTTTGCTTGTAGTTGCGAGGCTATATTTGACAACTCCCTAACATCAAATCCAAAATTCATAGACTTTCTGTATATATCGGCGGGATTGTATAGGCTAACCTCTGTTAATAGATTGCCAGCTTTGTCTGCAAGCATCAATCTAGAAATGCCACCTTCAATTATATACGCATAGTTGCCGCTTTGAGCTATAACTGATGTGCTTTGCGGTTTATAAGCGCCTTTGTTTGTAATGGAGGTATCGTTTTGATACATTGCGTTTGTCGCCGCTCTAGCCGCATTCATCGGATCTGCAACCGACATTATTTTACCCCAGTCTCTAACTTCTTTATTTGAGCCAACTACGCCATAAAGCATCTGTGTTGCATCTTCATAATCACACCCTGTTGCATCCATAAACTCTTTTATTGACGGTTTTTGCGTCTTGCTGCTACTATCTTGCAACAAAAACGAATTACCATCATATTTGCCCACCCAAAAAGGAGTCCAACTAGAATTTTGACTATTTGCGTTGGTTGTAGCTACTGGTGAAGCTGTACTTGCCATCTCTTGCGGCTCTATGATATTTGCTAGCGCCTCTGCAAACTCATTACTAGAAGATACGCTCACACTAGAAGCATTTTTGGATTGATATTTTTCTATAGCCGATAGTACTTTTTTTATATCGTTTATGTTCATAATGCAAAGCCTTATGTTTTTAAGACATATAAAAGCAAAAAACATTCCTTTTTCGATATAGGCGCTCTCAAATAAAAGCCAAATTATTGTAAAATATCAAACAATAATAAAGCATAGAGAAACGAATATGACAAGACAAAAATATGCAAAACGCATATTTTCTTTAACCTCCCTTTTTGTCCGCCAAGAGCTCATAGACAAGCACGGCGCAGATATTTTGGGTTTATTTTGGCTAATACTCCAGCCTCTTGCCTATATAGTCGTCTACACTCTAGTATTCTCAAATATTATGTCCGCAAAACTAGGCGGCTTTGCGGGGGTTTATTCGTACAGCATCTATCTTGTAAGCGGTCTATTGATGTGGCAACTTGTATTTGGCATTATAAACTCTGTCAGTGGCGTATACATATCCAAGGCATCACTTATCCGAAAGACTCCCGTTCCGCTATTTTTCGTTCCGCTTTATTTACCCATTGTTGAAACTATCTATTTTTTTATATCTCTGACAATTTTTTTACTTTTTTTACTTTTTGTAGACAAACTACCCTCAAAAGAGCTTTTTTTGTTTATCCCTCTAATAATTTTTCCGCAACTATTTATCGCCTATTCCATCTCTTTATTTCTTTCTGTTTTCTCAGTTTTTATATCCGATACCCAAAAAATAATCGCCCTTTTTATGCAGCTTCTATTTTGGGCTACCCCTATAGTTTACCCAGCGACAATTTTACCCCCATATTTGCTCAGTATTATCGAGCTAAATCCATTCTTTTGGGGCGTTAGCGCTATGCATGATATTTTTTTGTTTTCTAGACAACCTCCGCTTATGCCTATTTTATATATAACCATTATTTCATCGCTGATCTATTTGTTGGCGTATCTCTTTTTCAAAAAGCGCGAGAGAGAGCTTAGAGATTTACTATGACGCCGCCAATTATATTTGCCAATAAAATTTCAAAGAGTTTTGCGCTCCCCAGTTCACCCCTTAGTTTATTGTGCGCTATTTTTGGTTTTACCTCCATGTCTCGCAGAAAAGCCTTAAAGAACATCTCTTTAACATTAAACAAAGGGGAATCTATCGCCATAATAGGTCAAAACGGCGCAGGCAAATCCACATTGCTCAAAATCCTAACAGGAGTATTGCTTCCAGATAGCGGCGAACTAAAAATAGAAGGTACGGTTGCAGCCTTGCTAGAGCTTGGCGCCGGCTTTGATATGCGCCTTACCGGTAGGCAAAATATCTATGCCAACGCAACGCTGCTTGGCATGCAAAAAAAAGAGATATATGCCAAAGAAAGCTCTATTGTAGAGTTTTCAGAGCTCGGTGTGCGTATTGACGATCCCGTGCGGACATACTCATCTGGCATGATAATGAGGCTTGGTTTTGCGATTGCAATTCATAGTTCGCCCGCTTGTTTTATAGTCGATGAGGCGCTCTCTGTCGGCGATGCCTCATTTCAACAAAAATGCCTACGTGCAATAGATACATATCGCAAAAATGGCGGCTCTTTGCTCTTTGTATCTCACGATTTTAATATGATTCAAAAATTTTGTGACAGAGCAATTGTGCTAGCCGATGGAGAAGTGGCGTTTGAGGGTGATACGGCGCAAGCGGTAAAATTCTACATACGGCACATATCCAATATGGCTTACGAAGAGATGGGGACCAGTGATAGATATGGGTTTAGTGTAGCTACTATCGAAAAAGCAGAGCTATTATCATCGTCGGGCGCCCCCCAAAAACAAATTATCAGTGGCTCAGATATAACTCTCTCAGTGCATATATCCGCAAAAGAGAGCGTAAGCTCGCTATCTCTTGGTTTTTTAATAAAAGATAGATTGGGTATGGATATGTATGGCACAAACACGACCGAGCGAGGGGTAGAATTAAATTTACAAAAAGATGAAGTTATTGTAGTTCGTTTCTCGTTTAAGCTCACCCTTGGCGCCGGCAAATACTCTATTACTCTCGGACTCCATGACTCAAACGACTACACGCAAAATGTCCAAGATTGGCTTTATGATGCCCTCTCGTTTGAGGTTATAGCAAATCCCAATGATCGGTTTGTAGGGCCCGCAGGGCAGATTTTACACTCTATAACTATAGGAAAAGCTATATGATATACATTGATTGCACATCTACAAACTCTATCAATGCTCTTACCGGCATTCAAAGGGTCGTTTTTCGTATCCTCAAAGAACTATCATCAGATTCGTTATACGCCGACAACATAGCCGCAGTGGCGCTCTCATCCGACGGCTTTGTCAAGATAGACGCCCTAAGACCTCACAGCTATACAAACACCCAATATACCGCCCAAAAAAGCGCTCTTTTTTTTGAAAACGCAAAGCGGCTCTTAAGGCGCTATCAACCGCTCTACAAAGTAGCCAAACGAATATATCATTTTCTATGGCGAAACAATACCAAGTTAAAGAGCAAACCACCCGTAGTTTTTAAAAATGGCGATACCCTTTTATTTTTGGACGCATGTTGGGATATGCCAATTTGGGATGAGGTCAAAAGGGCAAAAGCTTCAGGCGCAAAAATAGTTTTTGTAATTTACGACCTTATCCCACTTTTATATCCACAGTTTTGCGAGTCATCACATATAGACGAATTCAAAACTTTTATCGACAAAACATTTGCTTACGCCGACAAATATATAGGTATCTCAAAAACAGTGCGAGATGATGTAATGTGCTATATGTTCAAAAAAGATTTTTATGAAGCCTCCACAAAGCTATACGACTATTTCTATCTTGGAGCCGATTTTACAAATACCAACTATTCAAAAGGGAACATAAGGGCGGAAATAAAAAGTTTTTTTGACTCAAAAGCCCCCGTATACCTTACGGTATCCACAATAGAACCCCGCAAAAACCACGCCTTTATACTAGACGCTTTTGACAAACTTTGGCAAGAAGGCGCAGATGTAAAACTTTTATTTATAGGCAAAGTCGGCTGGAAAGTAGATAAGCTGATAAGTCGCATCCACTCCCATCCAAAATTTAGCTCATCTTTACTAGCGATTCATAATGCCAGCGATGCAGAATTGTCATACTCCTATACAAATGCCAAAGCGCTTATATTTGCTTCTTTTGTCGAAGGCTTTGGACTTCCAATTATAGAAGCTATGAATCACTTATTGCCCGTATTTGTATCCGACACCAAGATACACAGAGAAATAGGCGGCGAAAATGTGGAGTATTTTTCTTTGGAGGATTGTGGCGCATTAGCGCAAATCATTTCAGATGACATGACAAAGCAAAAAAAACAAATAGCTCACACAGAATGGCTTTCATGGGCGCAAAGCGCCAAAATGCTTATATCAAAGGTGCAAGAATGAAAAAAATACTCAAATATCTAAAAAGCTTACTTGCAAACCTCTTATGGACAAAACTCTTAGGAGAATATACCTCAAAAATAGAGTCAGACCTAAAAAGACTAAACTCATACGAAAGTTTAAACGAAGCTCTTCTAACACTATCATCTTTGACGGACACACATTCAAAACCAAATATAAATCCATTATGGGACATAGCAAAACACCAAGAGCTTATCCGCCAAAATATAAAAAATTACGGCTACGAACTAGCCAAAAGCGTAAGCGCACTGATTCCGCCAAAAAAAGAGCTAGCGCCACAGTTTGTAGGGCTTCGCTCCAAACCTTCCACACAATCAGATATAGAGTCAGACTGGTGCGCTTACTGGTGTCAAAAGCTCAATGTGCCGCCAATATATCATCGCAAGATATGGGAGCTCGCATTTGTCTGCCAAGCGTTGTACGAAAAAGGGATGCTAAGTCTTAATAAGCGCGGATTGGGATTTGGGTGTGGACAAGAGCCGCTTCCTAGTCTTTTTGCATCTATGGGCGCCTCTGTTACAATAACCGATTTAGACCCCGAAGTGGCGGCGGGTCTAGGCTGGGCAGAAACCGGACAACACGCCTCCATGCTAGAGCTTACACATTATCCAGACATTGTAGACAAGCAGACATATAACGACAAAGTCACATTAGAATATGTAGATATGAACGATATTCCAGCAAAACTAAACGGTAGCTACGATTTTTGTTGGTCTATATGCGCGCTAGAGCATTTAGGAAGTATCCAAAAAGGTCTTGAATTTATCCGCAACTCATTAGCTGTTTTAAAACCTGGTGGGATAGCCGTCCATACCACCGAATTTAATTTTGCAAACAACAAAGAGACAGTTGACAACTGGATGACCGTTTTTTTCCAACAAGTTCATTTTGAAAAAATAGCAAATATTTTACGAGCCGACGGACATATTATAGAGCCTCTCGATTTTGATGTTGGCGAAAAGCCGCTTGACAAATATATCGATATGCCGCCGTACCTACACGATACCGACAAGTACGACGCCTCCGTCTCCGCTTTACAAAATCTCAAAAACCACGCCTACTCTACGCCCCCTCACATCAAGGTTGCGCTAGATGGTTTTGCGGTTACGTGTTATGGATTAATTATTCAAAAGTCCAAAAATGTATAATTTATCTGCCGCCCGTTTAGCGTGTCAATTAATATGTTCGGAACCCTAAGATATATATTAGCCTGTATGGTGGCTCTCTCGCATATAGGCGTAACAGTTTTTGACCAAAACATTGGAGTTATAGCCGTAGTCTGTTTCTATATACTATCCGGCTATGTCATGACCTCTCTTATTGATACCAGATTTAGAGGCTACAAAAGCTTTTACATAAAAAGAATTGTTCGCATATACCCACAATATCTATTTTTTTTACTCCTCGCAACACTTCTGTGGATATACGGCGCAAAAAGCAGTTTTTTAAGCGCTGCCCCCACTTTTTTAATGTGGCTCCAAAATATTCTTATTGTGCCGTTAAACTTCTCTATGTATTCCGGTATAAACTCCTTTACCCTCATACCGCCCGCATGGTCTCTTGGCGCCGAATTACAATTTTATCTACTAGCCCCCTTTATCCTAAGGCTAAAACCTATAGTCCAATACATTATAGTTGCAATAACCCTTTTTATATTTTCATTAGCTCAAATTGGCATTTTAAATACAGATTATTTCGGATACAGGCTATTGCCAGGTGTATTTTTTATATTTTTCATCGGCTCTCTTCTCTATCGTTCAAGACATGACAAAACAAGCGCATATCTACTCCTTTTGCTATGGGCTGTTTTTTTCTGCTACTCAATATTTTTATATTTTACCTCCCACCATATACCGTTTAATATGGAAGTCGCCATCGGTGTGTCGCTATCAATCCCTGTGGTATATCCCCTTTCGTTATTAAAAAGAAAAAATATTGACGAATTTTTTGGGTATCTCTCTTACGGTGTTTTTTTATCTCATTTTGTTGTTATATTTATTTATTCACTCTTTAGACAAACGCCCGTTTCACCCTATGAGCTACTGTTTTTTTCCACTCTGCTTGCATATATTTCCCATAGATATATAGAACTTTGGGTGTGGTCTAAGATTAAAAACTAAATTACCTTTTAGTGTCAAAAAATAAAAACTAACCCCAAATTAGCTTGACAAGTAAGAAAATATTTGATAATATCAACCCGCTAAAAATAAAATTCCACGGAGGAAACTTAATGGCAACAGTTACAATTCAACAAAAGATTGCAGCGCTGTACACGGCAGTGTTCAATCGAGCCCCAGATACTTCTGGTCTAGAGTTCTGGTATAAACAAATGACCGAAGGAGGCAAAAGTCTATCCGATATATCAAAAGCATTCTCTACTCATGAAGTGTTCACATCCACTTACGGTGGCTTAAACGATACCGATTTCGTTAAAGCTCTATACAAAAATGTACTTGGCCGAGATGGTGAAGCTGCCGGTGTTACTGCGTGGACCAACCAGCTAAAAACAATGTCAAGATCTGATTTGGTTGCAAACTTTGTTACTTCTGCTCTTACTGTAAATTTGGATGCGTTAAAAGCTGCTGGTTCAATAGATCAAGCTAATTATGACGCTGCAAAAGTCAGCCAAGACACAATAACAAACAAAGCAAATGTAGGTCTATACTTCGCTCAGCAACTAGGCGCCACAAAAACAAAAGTTGTAACCCCAATTGATTCTGACCCAGGTTATGCCGCTTCAAAAGCAATTCTTGCAGGCGTTACAAATGATCCACAAACAGCTAACCTAGCTATGGCAAAAGTAGCAAGTCTTGCTACAAACCCTGCGGTTGTAGACCCTACAACGCTAAATAACCACCTAACAAGCGAATATGTAGCTATTTTGGATGCAAATACAAATTCAGGCGCTGCATTCACGGCAAACAAATTCGAAGCAGGTCTCGTATACACTCCTGCGGGCAATGATAGAGTCAACTCTCTACAAGACGAAGATAGCCTAACAGGCGTAGGTACAAACCCTACTCTAAACGCTACTCTAGGAAACGCAAACGATAACGGGGATACTACTATTACTCCAAAAATGAGCAATATCCAAACAATCAATGTAGCGTTTAGCGGTTCTGGAGCTACTGCTGTAAGAGAACTAGACCTTCAAGACGCTACAGGCGTATCAAACGCTATCAATATCACAAGAATTAGCGATGGCACAGCTACTGCCACAATCGATAATATCAACTCTGTTCCAACTAACCTTTCTGTATCACACTCTGGTCAAGTAGGCCAATCTGTAAGTTTTGCGTTCAAAGCTGACGCTGTAGCTCCTGCTGGACAATCAACAACTTTGACTGTTTCAGATGTAAACCTAGCTACTCTATCTGTACAAGAAAGAAGCGCAACTCCAGGTTACGGTATTGAAACTATCAATATGGTTTCTACGGGCGCTAGCAATACTATAGGTTTGTTAAATGCAGAAGATATGGAAACTCTTAATATCTCTGGCGATAAAAACCTTACAATAGGCACAAAAACTAATGTTAGTAACGCTGGTATTGTTGAAGCTCAAGCTTTCAGCGCTGGTTTAGGTAATGTTAAAGGTTCGTTAAAAGCTATTTCAGCAGCTGAGCTTACTGGCAAACTAGACATCACTTTCACTGGTGAATTCAATGCAGGTGTTGACGATACTTCTGGTCAAAATACTGCACTCTCTGTGACTGGCGGTAAAGGTGATGACACTATCCGTCTAAGCAACGATGTCATCGGTACTACCGATATAATCGACGGTGGCGAAGGTACTAACACTTTGGTATTAACTGATAATGCTGTTGTTAACGCCGCTGGTACTGCAGCTGCCCCTGTTGCCACTGTCAAAAATGTTCAAGCTCTTGAAGTTAGAACTGGTCACGATGCTGGAGTTATTGCTGATACAGTAACTGTTAACGCTAACGCATTCGACAAACTAGCAACTATCTATGTAAGAAATGAAGGTCAAAATGCTGGCGCATCTGCTGCCGAAGGGATGACTGTAAACCTAAATAACCTAACAGCTGATCAAGCAAATGCTATTACATTGGCGCACGGCACAACAGGTAATAGCACGATTGCTAACAACATCCTAAACATCAACCTAAAAACAGCTACTACTGCTGATACAGCAACAGTAACGATTGTTGATGGTATCAATAGTGATCCAGTATTCAACGCACAAATTACAGCTAATGGTGTTGAAAAAGTTACATTGGTAGATAATGATACAGAATCCAACACAGTATTCCTAAACCAAGGCGCATTTACACAAGCGGGTAGCACAATCACCATTAAAGGTGGAAATTCTGCTGGTAATTACATGAATTTGGACGCGTTTGGTGGTGCGGCAGTTGTTGCTGGCGTTAATCCTGGCTATGGTTATGCGACAGATGGCTCTGCCGGTAGCTCAACTACTGTAACTATCGCAAGCCCTTTATTTGCCGGCGTAACATCACAAACAACAAACCAAGATTCAGATCTTACGGTTCTAAAATCTTCAGGTGCCGCCGCTGCGACTCGTCTAACTGTTGAGAACTTAGATGCTACTAACTATACTGGTGATGTTGTTGCTAGATTTGACGAAGTAACAAGAGCTGACGGCGTAAAATCTATGAATATAGCTACCGGATCAGGTAATGATACTCTAATTTTTGACGCTCAAGCTTCTGCAAGCGCTGGATTTACTTCTGGTGATACTATTAATGCTGGTACTGGTACAGATACATTGGTAATAGACGGTAACACTACTCTTCTAGCAGGTACTCCTAGAATCTCTATAATGGCGTCTGAGTGGGATAATCTTAAAGGCATAGACGTACTAAGATTTGCCGGTAACGAAGGTGTTAAGAACGTTGGAAACACTAGCCTAGTTGCTAGAGACGGCGGTAGCTACTATGCGCAAATCGACGATGATTTTGTTAGCCAAACAGATTCAGCTAGCAGACTTACTATTGTAAACAACGATGGTGATATCACTACAAATACTGAAACTGACCTTGTTTTGGATTTAAGAGATTTAAGTCAGACTAAATCAGTTAAATTTATTGGCGCAAACGGTGTCGGTAATCCTAGTATCTCTTCAAATAGAGTACTTTTGTCTGATGTTTCTGCAAACAGTTCTATGATACTAGATGGCGGCGATACTGATATTCGCGTTAGTACAACTCCTGATTATGTAGCTGGAAATAACAATGTATTGGAAATATTTAATTCTGCGAATGTTTCGGTAAATGATTTAAGCTATATTAAAAACTTTGGAAGAATAGAGGCTACAAATACTGATTCAGTTGCTAGAACTCTTACGCTAACATTGAATAGCGCTACTATGGATCAATTGGTAGATGCTAGCCATACAGCTGCAAACACAAAAGGGAATGTTGAAAGACTAACTATAGTTGCAAATAATAGTACAACTGTAGTTGGGGCTGTAGAGAACCTAAACATTGATGCATCTGCTGCATCAAATGCGTTTGGTCTTGATGTACTTGTTGGCAGAAACACAACAAATAACATAGTAGGTACTGCTGGTGTTGACAAAGTTGTTATGTTGGGTAATTATACTACCGCAGAGGCGAACGCAGATGGTCACGCTGCAGCTCTAGCTACATTGAACGCCACTAATTTCTTGGGCGCAGATGCTCTGACGGCAGCAAATATAGCTGCAAATGGCATATCATACAAAGGTGCTGACGGTGTAGCTGGTACGGCGGACGATGTGCTCTTGGCGTATACAGGTAACTATACCGGTATTGAGTCTATAGAAACATTTGGTGGTGTTGACCTAACCGGAGCAACTATTGCCGCAGGAACAACTATCATTTCTCACTCAAGCCTAAAACTAACTGAAGCTCAACTAAATAGCTTGGCTAGCGTAACATTTACCGGTCCTGGTAGCCATGGTGTTATTATTGTTAACGATCCTAGCGTAGCCGGCACGACCGCAGATCTTAGTAAGATTACGGTTTCTAGCGGCACACTCACAATTGCGACTCCTGCCGGAATAACCACATCAGGTAACGTTACAGCTACTGCAGGGGTAACTGTTTCATCTACTACTGTAGATATTCCTAATACACCTGACACAACAAATGGTGGTACAAATGGCGGTACAAATGGTGGTACAGCTACAACTGCTACTATAGCTGTTAATGCAGCCGGTTCACACACTGACTCTGCGAGTGTAAACACTACTTACACGATTGGAGCTGGCAACTATACTTACACTATAACTGGCTTTGGCGCAGGCGATGTGCTTGATTTCCCAAATGACAACACTGCGTCTGTGTCAAATACTAGCTATACAGATGGCTCTGTGGATGTTACATTTGCTCACTCAAATGGTACACTCACTACAATCACGCTTACTGGTCTTTCAAATGCAGTTGATCAGCAACTCAATAGTGTAGCTGCTTTCAACACTGTTTTTGGCGCTAATACAATCATCTAATCAAGCTTGCAAAAGCCTCCGCTTTTTACGCCCTCTTCCGCAAGGAGGAGGGCTTTTTTATTTAATGCTTCTTTTTGCCTGCATATCTTTTTTGCAAAAATCCGCC
>JAVRLX010000040.1:0-1700 GCA_031960985.1 Campylobacterales bacterium
GATAAACGAAGTCAAAAGATATTTAGGATTAGGAAGATAGATGTTTACAAAAAAAACCGTAGAGATACTCTCCAAACACATACAAATAGCACACCACACAAAAGGGAGGATAAGGTTTAAGATAGATGCAAAAATACAAAACTACTCAAACGAAATAGATCTTGATAAATTAGTAAATCTAGATAAAAAAATAGAAGGCATCAAGAGCGTCTCTCTAAACAAGCTCGCAAGAAGCTTGACAATCGAATACGAACACACGCTAATAAATCAGGCAATCTGGGATGAACTCGCTAGCAGTTCAGAGTATGCAGAAGTTGCCCGCAAGCTAAATAATCTTATAAAGGCAAAGGAGGATTAATGATACAAACAAATTTTGATGAAGCGCTACTGTTATCGCACAAAGTAGACCCTACAATAAATATGCCGCCGATGCATCAAGCGCTTAGAATTGCTCTGTACGATGAATACCACGCTAGAGCCGTTTACATGAAAGTGCTTCAAACATTCGGAACAATATTGCCGTTTGTCAATATCGTACAGGCAGAGGAGAAACATATATCCGAGCTTCTCCCTCTGTTTTTAAAATACGGAGTTGAGCCTGTCGTAGACGACTGGGCAAATAAGGTAACGATAGAGCCCACTTTAATAGAAAACTGCGAGATGGGGGTCGTAGCGGAGATAGAAAATATCAAGATGTATGACAACTTGATACCGTATGCTGAGATGCCTGATGTTTTGGATACTTTTTATAGACTCCAAGCGGCTTCTTACAACAACCATCTCCCTGCTTTTAGAAGATGTGTCGCAAATAGCTACATTGAGCAAACAGGGCCAACAAGCAACTCTTTTGCAGGGATAAACAACCAAAATATTTTTGACTCCGTAAAAGGGCTATTTGCGGGAAATCCAAATATTGAGGCTATCGGCTCGATGTTTCAAAGGATGGGAACGGAATTTATCGTAGGTGCGGCTGCAGGAGCCGTAATAATGGGGCTTATAAACAACGGTGGTCTGTCCGCCGTGTTTGGTCAATCAGAAAAAAAAGGAGAATAAGATGTTACCGATACTACCGTTTATTGTAGGCGCTGCAGCAGGAGTTGCAGGAGTAATGTTATTTGGCGATAAAAAAATAAAAAAGAAGCTTATAGAGGGCAAACAATATGTTGAGGCCAAATACAACGAAGGCAAAGATGGCGTAGCGGCTATCACTGAATGTGTTAAAGAAAAGGTAAAAAGCAAAAAAGAGCCGAAGGAGGTAAATACGGATGGAACAAAACTATAAACATCTATACGGCGAAGATGAGCCAAAAACACTTTTGCGTGATTTCTTGGTCGGTTTTGTGAGCGGCGCCCTAGTGAGCGCTGTAAAAAACAGCGCAAAAGCTACCGATAAAAACGAAAAAATAAAAGACGGTTTTAAAACAGCGGTACAAAGCGGCATATCGGCCTCGGCAATATCTCGTTCAAACAGGCAAATGCTATGCGGATACTATGTCGATGGAGTACTCTCTCTTGCTATAGGAGGTAGCGCCGTCTACGCAATCGAAAAAATAAATGAATCAGCTAAAGAAAAAACTACAAAAGAGGTAACACAATGAATTACGGATACAAATATCAAAACCAAGGCAACGGACAAAATGCAAATATGATGGGTCAGCAAAATATGCAAGCTCCGCAAAATCCATACATTGCGCAAGGTA
>JAVRLX010000040.1:1800-13628 GCA_031960985.1 Campylobacterales bacterium
AGGTAACACAATGAATTACGGATACAAATATCAAAACCAAGGCAACGGACAAAATGCAAATATGATGGGTCAGCAAAATATGCAAGCTCCGCAAAATCCATACATTGCGCAAGGTATAAATATGGGGCAACAAATGCAACAAAACCCATACTACGGTCAATATGCACAAAGCTATGTGCCAAAAACAAGCCTTAACATCTTTGGCGAAACACCTAGTGACAAACTTTTAAGAGGGCTTCTTATCGGTGGTGTGGCGGCATACATATTAACAAACGAAAGCGCCCAAAAGGCAATTATCAAAACCGGTGTAAAACTATTTGGCTCTCTCGCCGGAGGCATAGAAGAGTTCAAAGAGAAGATTATGGACGCAAAAGCTGAATTAGAAGCTGAAAAAGAAGAGGTTGCAGAGTAACTAAAATGGATAATTTTGTATTTAAAAAACTAACGCTAAAACACCAAACTGCCAACAGGGTAAGATTCACTTTTAAAGTAGATAGAAATGTAGATTTTGAAAAGCTTGAAAATTATATTCTCTCTTATGACTGGGTTAGCTCGGTTAGAATAAATAGCGCCGCAAAATCTATAACTATTGAGCATAAAAATAGCGCTACAGACGACATAATTGGCAAGTTAACTGCGATTAGTTTTGAGGATATAAAAGCTCCAAATATGGATGAGGCTTTTAAAGAAGAGAGGCTTTTGCCTCTTGCTTCTCCGCTTCTTGCACTATGCTCAACACCGATCCTGCCGGCATCTCTAAAACTTCCTGTATCTTTTTTGGCTTCATACCAAAATATACTAAAGGGTCTATCTCATATAGCAAAAGACGGTATAAGCTCGGAGGTTTTGGAGAGTTTGGCGATTATGATTTCGCTTTATAGAAAAGATTATTTTGCGGCTAACACGACAAACTTTTTATTGGAACTCTCGGAACACATAGAAGACAGTATTGCTAGAAAATCAGACTCAATGCTCCAATCCCTATTGACGCCGGATATAAAAGAGGTGTGGATAGAAAAAGACGGGGTGGAATCAAAAATAGCCTTTAATACACTAAAAACAGGCGATATAGTAATAGTGAACGCTGGAGACACGATACCGATAGACGGTACAGTCATTAGCGGCGAAGCCCTCGTGGATGAGTCTTCGATGAGCGGAGAAGCGGTACCTGTGAAAAAGTCAAGAGGCGACAGGGCAGTATCCGGCACCATCTTAAAAGAGGGACGACTACGAATATGGGCGGAACAAGTAGGAGAACAAAGCGCAACCTACAAAATAGCTTCCCTAATCAAAAACTCGCTCTCTTCAAAATCAAACGCACAAATAAATGCTTCCGGTCTAGCCGACAAGCTAGTTCCTGTCACTCTTGGACTTGCAGGTTTTACATACCTTGCCACAAGAGACCTCGGTAGAGTGGCGGCCGTATTTCAAGCCGATTATTCATGCGCACTCAAGCTTGCAACTCCGGTGGCTTTTAAATCCGCAATGTATCAAGCAGGTAAAGAAGGCGCTCTTATCAAAGGCGCAAATATAATGGAAAAAATAGCCGCCGCAGATACGGTCGTATTTGACAAGACAGGCACACTAAGTAGCGGAAAGCTACTGGTAAGAGATATATTCAGTCTTGACGAAAAATGGAGCGAGGAGGCCATCCTCTCTCTTGCCGCAAGCATAGAAGAGCACTATTTTCATCCGATAGCCGAAGCCGTCGTATCGGCGGCAAAGTCATGTACGGATTGTAGGCATTTTAGTCATAGTGAAGTCGAGTTTATCGTGGCGCATGGCGTAAGTGCTCTTGTGGACAATAAAAAAGTAGTTATCGGTAGTAGGCATTTTCTGGAAGAGGACGAAAAAATAGAGTTTGGCATCTCGAACGAAATCATAGAAAACCAGCTAAAAAAAGGCAGGACACTATTATATATCGGTTATGACGGCAAACTTCTCGGTATCATCTCCATGGTGGACGAAGTAAGAAGTAATTCAAAATCAACAATAGAGAGGTTAAAAAAACTAGGTATAAAAGAGGTCATCATGCTAACCGGAGACCATGAGCTAAAGGCCAAAGAAACAGCGGATCTACTTGGCTTGGACGGTTATTACTCAGAGCTGTTGCCGGAAGATAAACTGAATATTATAAAAAAACTAAAAAATGAAGGCAAACGGGTAATCTTCGTAGGTGACGGCATCAACGATGCACCTTCTCTTGCCGAAAGCGATGTAGGAATAGCGATGCAAAGAGGAGCTGATGTGGCAAGAGTAACGGCAGACGTAGTCTTGTTAATCGATGATATCTCAGTCGTGGCAAATATCAAGGAACTGGCCGATAAAACAATCAGCAAAGTATCTCAAAATTTTCAAGCTACAACCTGGATAAATAGCGGTATTTTACTATTGGCAAGTCTCGGTACACTAAGTCCCGTAGTAACATCGGTTCTTCACAACGGCACAACTATCGGTGTACTTATAAACGCCCTAAAATCAATAAAAATCTCAAAATAATTCCTATTCATTATTGACAATGGTTATCAAATTTGTGTATAATTGAAATGCATTATCATAAAGGAGGGTTACCATGAAAAATGATCTAATCAACGCAAATGGCTGCACATGCTAAAAAATGCATTGACCGCAGATGTAAAAAGCATCGCTCAGTTAAATCCTTTTATGGAGGGCGTATTTTACATCAAAGACGAGCAGACTTTGGATGAGTTTTGGTCTTTCATGCTTAAAGAAGAAGGTATGACAAGGACTATCGAATTTATTATGCATATTTGTTCAGAGGTTCTTTACGTAAGCCGTGAAGAGATACAAATAGAGTTTAAATTTTTTAGGTATGTATCGTACTTTCAAATATCAAATCCGCTATTTTCTAGAAAAACAATGGAGCACTATCTAAAAATTAGACCATTTATCTCAGTAGAGATAGGCGACGGCAACGTAATACTAAAATCGCTCAGAAACAACGATAGTATGGACTGCCGCTTTTGTAAAATACTAAGGGATGATGACCCGAAAATAGCGACAAACGATACCATCCAAGACAATACAAAACCTTGCGAAATGTTTGAGATAGACGCGGAAATACAAGAGCTACCAGAGGGAATCTCGAATATGCAAAGATGCAATATAGATTTGCATGAAGAGTTTGGCGATGACGAGCTTTCATATCTTTGCGACGAACTGGAGGAGCTCGAAAGTGAGCTATTTGAGACAATCAAAAAGCTAAATGAGACACATGACACCTCACTTCTGTATCCAATCTCTCTCAAAATATTCATCTATTCGCAAAAACTTCTAGCATCAGTGGAGTTTTATGAGCTTTCAATCTCCATGCGCTCTCTTTCATTCTTGATACAAAAGCTATTTTTCTCGGATTATGCCGTGATCAAAAAACCACTAATGCTTTGCGAATGCATACTGAGCGATATAAGCGAGTGGAGAAAAAACACACTAACTCAAAATGGGAAGGTAAACGCTCATTATCTTGATGCATCACTATACACATCTATTGCCCAAATAGAAGAAGTCATAGGAAAACTAAAGCTATGAGAACAACAAATAAAGTACTTTACGCGATAGGAGCTATTTTGTCGCTATTAATTTGGTTTTTTTGCATAGATGCAATCACCGCAATAGAGCCAAGCTCTAATAAAAATAGTATTATCTTTATGAGCATAATAGTCTCCTTTTGTGCCGCAGCATCAGCTGCGTGCGTTGTATTATTAATAACTCAAAAAATATTTATTTTTAAAGATATTTTTGAAAACGCAAATGACGCTATATCGATTATAGGCAAAAATGGCGCATACATCTGGCAAAATAAGGCGAATATGTTGTTGCTTGGTTTTAGAGATAACGAGCTAAAAAATGTGGATGCTTCATTTTTTATTAACAACACAAAAGTAAGCACCATAGAGGAATTAGAAAAAATATCTGAATTTTCCGGTATTTTTAAAGTTCCAACGAAAGAACAAAATAAAAGAGTTTGGATATCGGCTTTTAGAGTAGATGATGAGCTTTCAAATACGCTTTGCTATGTTGAAATGAAGCGAAATGTAGATGAATTTTTAAAAATATTAGAACAAACAAATAAAGAAAAAGAGAAGCTGGAGAAAAAAGCAAATAGCGATTTTCTAACAGGGCTCTATAACCGCGCCGGCTTCTTATCAAAATTAGAAGAAAAGTATCAATCTCTAAAACGCATATCTGGTTGTATTGTATTTGTGGATATAGATAAATTCAAACACATAAACGATACATTCGGACACCAAATGGGCGACCAGATATTAATAAGCGTAGCAAGGCTAATTAGTCAAAATCTAAGAGCTAGCGACATAATATGCAGGTGGGGCGGGGAGGAGTTTGTATTTTGGATTGACGCCAATGTAGCTATAACAATCGAAATTTGCGAAAAAATAAGGCAAAAAATAGAAGATGCAAAGCCGTTTGGGATACTAACTACATGCAGTTTTGGCGTTGCAAAAGTAGAAGGGGATGTAGAAAAAGCTATTATGCTAGCAGATGAGGCAATGTATATCGCAAAACAAAATGGACGAAATAATGTTAGAGTTTTTGAAAATAACAATCAAAACTCTTGACACACTTATTTTTTTTCACTATAATATGATATTGATTTTCAAAAAAAGGAGTTTTAGATGTCTGTTCTTGTAATAGGCGGAGATTATGTAGAGCACATTAAGGGAACACTTTTTAGTCTTGGCGCAAAGGATGTAGAGCATTGGGACGCCAGAGGCAAGGATATAACCAGAAAAAAAATTCCTGATAAAACAGAGTGCGTAGTCTTTTTGACGAGCTACCTAAACCACAACGCTATGAACCACTTCAAAAAAGAGGCGGCAAAGAGAAATCTAAAAACTATCTATGCCAAAAGAAGCGTTAGTTGCGTATACGAAGAGTATTGCAAAACATTCGGTAAGCCCGACTTTGACGAAAAATGCCACTGCGAAAATGAAAAATGCAGAAAATAACACCAGAGCTTCAAAAGTGCGAACGCAGATCGATAAGGTGCGCTAAAAATAGATTTAGCGCTTTTATCGTAATACTTTCTTTGCTCTTAATAATATCAGTTATAAAATTAGCCGGTTGAGCTCTCACGGAGATTGCCGATAAACGCTCCTTGTTTAAAATAGCGGCAGTCTTTTTGAGGCCTTAAAAGGTCAAATCCAATAAAAGGAAAAAAATGAAAACAAAAATTGCACTATCTATGGCGCTTTGTGCTTCACTAATCGCGGCTGAAGAAAAGGTAAAAGAGGAGCCCAAAAAAGCGGCAAAAAGTCTTGAAGAGGCTTTTAAACTAGCTGATGTAAAAGGACAAATAAGAGCTGTTTATCAGTCAAACTCACAACCTAATAAAACTTCCGACGCACTAGTTGGCGGTAAACTAGGAATAGAAACAGCCTCGCTATACGGCGTAAGCGTAGGGGCTACATTTTATACATCAAATGCTATTTCAAACAAAAAAGACTACAAAGATGCTGATTTCTATAACAACGGCGACAAAGACTACACTATACTTGGGGAGTCTTTTGTAAAGTATAGTTTTGAAGGAGGCGAAGTTAAGGTCGGTAGAATGGAGCTAGATACGCCACTTGTAAATTCGGATGACATTAGAATGATTCCTAATTTATTTACGGCGGCTATGGCAAACTACTCTCCGGTGGATAAACTAAACATTACAGCCGGTGTAGTCACTCAAATGGCAGGTTGGGAAAATGAAGGCGATCATTCTAGGTTTTTGAAAATGGGCGAAGTAATTGAGGCAGCCACTTCTGAGATAGATAATGGTAATCGCAATACAAATTGGGGTAACTTTTTCGCAAATAATAAAGACGCAAGGGAATCCAAACTATATATAGCCGGCATATCTTATGAGCACGATATGTTTGCGCTCAAAGCTTGGTACGGCAGACAGACCGAAATTATGGATACATACTATCTTGAAGCTGGCGTAAAACCTTTTGAATCTGATATGCTTAGCGCTAACCTTACGGCACAATATATGAACGAAAAGGCAATAGGAAAATTAAAAAGCTACTCCGATGGCGCGGGACTAGAAAACACAAAAATAGACTCCAACATTTACGGTGTCGCATTGGGGCTTGAATCTAAAGCTACCGGTCTAAATGCGACATTTGCATATAATAAGTCTGGCAAAAAAGAGGGGCAACATGCAAATGGCGGAACAGCATACTTTTTTGGAGGTGGAAAAGACCCACTACTTACATCTATGGATGTTGAGACGGCAAACGGCGAAGGGGACATAAAAGCATATAAGGGCAAGGTTGGTTTCAACCTTGAAAAACTCGGCGTAGATGGATTAAGCACGGCCATAGCGCATGCATATTTCGATAAAAAAGCTAGTAGTTCATTTTCAAAAGAAACAGATCTGACGGTAGCTTACGGATATAAAAATGTAAATATAGAAACAATGTTTTCAAATATAAAAGCAAAAGATAGTGAAGACAACACAAGGCTAAGGGTATTTGTAAAATATAATTTTTAAGGAGCAAAAGTGAACCTAACAGAGGTTAAATATGGGCAAGAATACACCATAAAAAAAGTCGAAGCCAAAGAGCCCCTCAAAAGTAGACTGCTCTCTTTTGGTTTTGCAAAGGGAAATAGGGTTGTTGTAATGGGTTATACACTTACAAAGCAGACATATGATGTAAAAATAGAGGACTCAGATGTGGCTTTAAGAAGCGAAGAGGCAATGAGCATAATTGTAGAGGATAAAAATGAGCAAGCAAATTAGAGTAGCCTTAGTCGGGCAACCAAATGTAGGTAAATCCCATCTTATCAACTCCATTTCAGGGGCCCACCTGCATGTCGGAAATTTTAGTGGCGTAACGGTAGAGAAAAAAGAGGTAAGGTTTAAAAGAGAGGGGTATGAGATAATCATTACAGACCTTCCAGGTACCTATAGCCTCAATTCATACTCACCCGATGAGCAAGTTACAAAGGAGTTTTTACTCAAAGAGAACTACGATATTATCTTAAATGTCCTCGATGCTAATGCCCTCCAAAGAAACCTCTTTTTGACTTTACAACTTTTGGATATGAACAAAAAAACAATACTTGCCATTAATATGATAGATGAGGTCGAAAAAAATGGCGGCAAGATAGATAACGAAGAGATTTCAAAGATGCTTGGCATCCCGGCACTACTTGTTTCTGCAAAAGAAAAAAGGGGGATAGATGAGCTTATTAAAAAAATTTTAGAGATGTATGAGTTTGGCAAGAACGAAAATAGACTAACTTATGATCAAAATATAGATGAAGCAATAACCATCCTCTCAAACTCTCTTGCAAAAGATGCAGATTTAAAGCCTTATGCAAAATTTGCCGCTATTAGACTCCTTGAAAATGACAAAGAGATGTATAAAATAGTGCACGATAAACCTATATTTTTGGAATTTCACGACCTCTTTACAAAAGTTAGTGAAAACTTGCGGACATTAGCGGGCGAGGATGATACGGTGGCAGTTATGTCAAATGCCAAAATATCGATAGCAAAATGGATATGCCAAAGGGCGCTAATTACAAAACATAAAGAGACTTTGACCGAAAAAATAGATAAAATCTTAATACACAGACTCTTTGGTCTCCCTATTTTTCTTGCGTTTATGTGGATACTATTTCAAGCAACATTTAAACTTGGAGAGTATCCAATGGGGCTTATAGAGGAGGCTTTTGCTTTTCTTTCGGGGAAGTGCGCTGCCATGCTCCCAGAGGGTATTTTTAATCATGCAATAAGCGAGGGGGCACTGCCAGCTGTGGGCGCTATTATAAGCTTTTTACCAAATATCCTTATATTGTTTTTGGGAATCAACCTACTTGAGCAAACCGGCTATATGGCAAGAGCTGCGTTTTTGCTAGATGGTACACTAAAAAAGTTTGGCCTACACGGTAAGGCATTTATTCCCATGGTTACAGGTTTTGGTTGCTCTATTCCCGCATATATGGCGGCAAGAACGCTCAAAAACCCAAAAGACAAGCTAATCACCATGCTAGTTATTGGCTTTTTCTCATGCTCCGCTAGGCTTCCGGTATATGTACTATTCATCAGCGCATTTTTTGCTCCTGAGCAAGCCGGAAATATACTGTTCGCTATCTATATAGCAGGAGCTATAATGGCTATGATAGCGGCAAAAGTTCTTAGACTTGCCCTATTCAAAGGCGAAGCGGAGCCGTTTGTAATGGAGATGCCAAAATATAGATTTCCATCTATCAAAGGTATTTTGAGAGACTTAAAAATTAAAGCTATGATTTTTATTAAAAAAGCTGGTCTGTTCATAGGTACGGCATCAATGGTGATATGGTTTTTGGGGGCCTATCCGGTAAATGAGCAAATAGAAGAGGAGTACAAAACTAAAATAGAGGCGGCTGTGGATGATGGCGCAAAAAAAGAGCTTGAGCTGGCGCTTAAAGAAGAAAAGCTTGAAAATAGCTACATAGGCACAATTGGAAAAACTATAGAGCCAATATTTGCCCCACTTGGGTTTGATTGGAAAATGTCTGTTGCAACGATAAGTGCGTTAGCCGCAAAAGAGGTGGCAGTTGCAACTTTGGCTACCCTAAACTCTGTTGAGACTACAGAAGATGGCCCATCTGAAACTCTTATTGAAAAGATAAGAAAAACGATTGATCCAAAAGCCGCTGCTGCATTTATCGTAATTATTATGATATATTCCCCTTGTTTTGCGGCGATGGGTACATTTTTTGCTGAAGTAAGAGAGGCTAAATGGAGGATATTTTATCTCATATATCCAAATGTATTAGCTTGGAGCCTCGCATTTGTAACTTACAACACTTTAAAATTAGTTGGAATCTAAAAATAAGGGGGATAATCCCCTCTTTTATTTTATGCCGCACTCTGAAGGTGAGACATGACAACTATCGACAAACTCTAATCCAACGAGCTTTGCATACTCTTCAAGAAGCGGTTTTGCCTCTTCGTTATAGTCATCCGAAAACTCTATACTTACCTCTCCGCCGCTACCCGTGCGTTTAATAAGCACTGTTGGATTTAGCTCATATTTGGCAACAAGACTATCCATCGTATCGCAAAGTAGTTTCTTTTGCTCTGGGGTATCAAAACATATAATAACCCTCAAATACCTCTCTTCACTACAAAAATATGCTTTCATTTTTCCTCCTTTAATAATTTTATTATCTGATATGATTATAGCAAACCTAAATCCCCCATATTAAAGCGGAAAATTTACCAAGAGTTTGACTTGTAATTTTCCAACGCTTTTTCAGCAACCGCTCTTAAATCCTTATCGCTTGAAGTATGAAACACTTCTTCATATAGAGTTTTTGCCTTTACCCTATCTATGCCAACAGCCACACCGGTTTCATATAGCCTAGCAAGCAATATTTTTCCCTGAGGATTATTTTGCGCCACAGATGCCTGTATTAGCTTTAGCGCTTGAGTAGCGTCTGTAGTAGCCCCTTTTCCCTGCATGATATGAACCGCTAAATTATTTTGAGACCAAGCATAGCCTTTATTCGCTGCTTTTTTATACCACTCTACAGCCTCAAAATCATTTTGAATAGTGCCGCTACCTTGCGCATACGCAAGGGCAACATTATGCATAGCGGGAGCATATCCATTTTTTGCCGACTTCATATACCAATCAAACGCCTCTTTATTGTCTTGAGAAACGTTGTAGCCCCCAGATAATAAATCTCCATAAAAATTCTGTGCTATCGAACAACCCATCGACGCTGATTTTTTAATTAGTGTAACTGCTTTCGCTTTATTTTCCTCTATGCCCCTGCCAAAAAAAAGAGCCCTACCGTACAAAAATAAGCCGATGGGTGTTTTAGAAACATCTTTATCCGTACACACTTTTATCGCATCCCCTATTTTTACGCCAACTCTATATCTATCATGTGCAGCAAGAGCGCAGTACCATGTTTTCGCAAGAATATTTTTTTCCTTAACACCTTCTTGTATTTCTTCTAATGGATTAGTTGAATCAGCAAGATAAGCATCTAGTCTTAAAAAAAAATCAGGCGAATTAAGTATCTTGTTCATCTCGCTTTTTGAAATTGTAAATCTATGCGACTCCTTTCTTTCCATGCTATCATATTTTGAAGGTCTGGAAAGCTCGGAAATTCTCTTTTTTGCAGCAAGCAGATACATACCATTTGGATATTTTTCTATATACTCTTTTATTTTTGTTATATCACTGCTTTTTTTCACACTATACCACATAGTCGTATCACCGACTTCATCCCCAGCTAATGTTACAGGGCCAGATAATCTCATATAAAAATCGTCTATGAGGCTACTATTGATCCACGGCATCTGCACAAGAGAGTCATTTTTCATCTCTTCTATCGAAACTTTTTTTGAAAAATCATAAACCGACTTGTGTACTTTTTTTAGCATCTGGTCAACCGGTATGTTTTCTCTATCAATATTAACAAGTAGATATTTTGTGTAAAGCGAGTTTTTGTCTTCTTTTGTTAGCGAATATGACACTTTTCCAGGTGAGGTTGCAAAGGCAATAAGAGAATTTATCGGAGCATCAAGAGCGGCAAGACCGTCTGCTTTAAGTTCCTTGGTTGGGGATTTTCTGCAGGCATCTAGTATTATGATATTGGTTTTTACATTTTTTTTCTGAAATATTTCCACCACAGCGTCGAGAGAGATGCTATACTTTTGAATCTGCTCCTTCAAGGAGTTGTCGGTTTTAGACGCAGGTATTGCAAAATCAGTCATTACAAGATAATTATGACCGTCTATCTGAATGCCGTGACCTGAAAAGTAGAAAAATACCGCTGAGCCTGGTTGGATTCTTGTCTCAAACTCCTCAAGCGCCTTTTTGGCTTCCATGGAATCCATGTCTGTTTTTAGCGTAACCGAAAAATCCAAATTTTTAAGCTTATTGGCCAAAGATACCGCATCATTAACCGAATTATCAAGAGCTTCTATCGTTTTGTATGAGTTATTACCGATAATTAATGCATATCTTTTTTCAAACACTCTCACCTTCTCCTCTTTTGAAGAAAGGGAGGAGGGCGCCATAATCAAAATAGCGGATGCAATAATTAATAGCTCACGAAAAAACATAAAATATTAATCAAACATATTTTTTAGTTTAACTAAGAGTCCGGCAAAAATATTATTATCTACAACACTCTTATCTTCGCCAAGTAAGTATATCTCCGTTCTTCTATTTAGCCTTCTGCCATCTTCGCTTGAGTTATCTGCTTTTGGCCTAGTTGCACCATACCCCACAATATGAATACGGCTCGATGCCACACCTTTTGAAATAAGAATATTTTTGATAGTTTGCGCTCTTGCTATCGAAAGCTTTTTGTTTGTTTCACTTGAGCCTATACTGTCAGTATGTCCCTCTATGGATATATCTTTTTTTGTTTTGGTATTCACGATATCCGCTATTTTTGACAATACCTCATCCGCTTCAGGCTTGACGGTAGATTTCCCAAAATCAAAAAGCAACCTCTCGGATATCGTCAGAAGAGCGCCCCTGGACGTTTGCGTCACCTCTATATCTTTTTGCTCTGGCTGATTCATAGCGCAACCACCAAATAAAATCCCAAACATAAATACTACAAAAAATAAAACTTTTTTAGCCATGGGATTCCTCTTTAGTTTAATATTTTAAATTGAACTCTTCTATTACTAGGGTCTTTCGGATCTGTGCCGCTTAGCGGACGCTCATAGCCCATGCCTTTTGTTATCAAAACATTACTATCAATACCGCGCTGCACAAGATACTGCTTTACAGCCTCCGCTCTTTTTTGTGAAAGATCGTAGTTATAGTCTCTAC
>JAVRLX010000041.1:0-13538 GCA_031960985.1 Campylobacterales bacterium
CGAACCAGGCGATAAAGGTGTATATGTTGCCGCGGCTATCAACAAATCAATCAAAGACCTTACACTTCAAGCATGGGAATACTACGCAGTTGATGTAGCAAATGCTGTATATCTACAAGCAGACTATAAACTCGGTCTGGGAGGTGATATGGCTCTTAATCTTGCAGGTCAATACTGCAATATGCAAGGTATAGGCAGAACAAAAGACCTTTTAAAAGATGCTAATGTTGGCAAAATAGATTACAATGTATATGGCGTAAAAGCTAGCCTAGAAACTCCGGTAGGCCTAACGCCGTATGTGGCATACAATAAAGTAGGCGAGCAAAAAGACAATGGCGGCGGCACGTATGTATTTGGCGCATGGGGTGGCGTACCTGAATTTACACAAACCGAGGAGTTATGGAGCGACGGCGCAAATCTAAATAATGCTTCAATAACAAAAATAGGGGTTGATTATAGCCTTGAAAAATTGGGGCTTGGGAATAGAACAATTGGTGTTGCTTACACAATGTTTGATTTAAAAGATAAATATAACGGTGATCAAAATAACGACAAAACTATTTTAGATATAGTGTACACATGCACAGGCGCACTTGTTAAAAATTTGGATGCAAAAATTGCTTACACTGCCCAAGATAGCAAAAATAACGATAACGACAAAAAACTAATAAAAGCGGTTCTTAGTTACAACTTCTAATCCAAACAACTTCTCGAACACTCCTAAAGGCGAGGCCATAGCGGCTTCGCTTTTTTTATGCTCAAATTATTCTCATAAAAAAACAAACAAAAATGTAGTATTTGATTAAAAATTAAGCAGTACACTATTAGCAAAAGCTTTTTAATTGTATACAATTTTCGTGCATTTTAAAAAAGGAGCAAGAGATGAAAAAGCTTAGTTTGTTAACACCGTTTCTTCTTGCGCCTGCTCTACTTTTGGCGGATGAAAACGCTACGGCTCCTGTTGCCGCAGCTACTCTAAAATTAGATAGCGCAAACAAAGCGTGGGTACTTACGGCAATGGCGCTTGTTATGTTGATGACCCCTGCGGCGGGCTTTGTAGATAACTCTGCGGCTCTTATCATAGGCGCCGTT
This sequence comes from Campylobacterales bacterium, assembly GCA_031960985.1. Taxonomy (GTDB): domain Bacteria; phylum Campylobacterota; class Campylobacteria; order Campylobacterales; family UBA6016; genus UBA6016. The sequence continues at coordinate 1,093 of JAVRLX010000041.1, forward strand.
GCTGGTATCGTTGGTTTTGTGGGTGTAAATGTAGTTAAAAAAGCATTTAAATATAATGACGCTCTTGATGAAGCTACGCACGGTGAAAAAGGTTTTCATATATAATTTAGTAAAATCTCCGTAACAACACGGGCAAAAAATGAGGAGTGAACAATGAAAAAAGTTGAGGCTATCGTTAAGCCATTTAAGCTTGATGATGTTAAAGAGGCGTTGTCGGCTCTTGGTATTAGTGGTATGACAGTATCTGAAGTAAAAGGGTATGGAAGACAACAAGGGCATACCGAGTTATACAGGGGCGCTGAATATGTAGTTGATTTCTTGCCTAAAATAAAGATAGAAGTCATAGTTGAAGATAATATGGAAGACAAAGTCGTAGATGCGATAGTTCAAGCTGCAAGAACTGGCAAAATTGGGGATGGGAAAATATTTGTTTATGATGTTAGCAAAGTAGTTCGCGTAAGAACGGGCGAAACTGGAGCTGAGGCCGTTTAATCAAAATAAAAGCGAGGGGGGTCAAACCCCTTTGCTAATAAGTCTTTTGATAACCTCTTTTTGTTTTTTTTCTATTCCACTCGATTTTTCAATTAAAAACATATCTTTTGCCACATTTTTGATAGTTCCAACTTTTGCCGTAGCTATATCTATCCCAAGCTCATCAAATACCTCTATTACAAAAGCCAAAAGCCCTTGTTGATTTTTTGTCGTCAAAAGCATCTTTGCATAGCTCTCAGAGTGGTTAAAATCAAAATGGATATCAGATTTTTTGATAATTGGTTTTTTAGCACTACCCCCTTTTTCATCATTTTGGATAAAGGTTTGGAGCATATCTCTTGCCATAAATAGTTCATCCTCACTTACAACCGATGAAAACGAAACCTTAAAATATTTTGCCCCATCAAAAAGCTTGAATATATCCATCGATACAATATCCAAAAATGCAAACCTCGATAAAAGTTTTCCAAAATTTATCCATTTTTTGGAGATTATCTCAAAACTAAAGTATGGCTCGTTGTGAAGCTCAAAAGAAAATACTTCGGTGCTTTTTGCCCTGTTGCAAATATCTATTATCTGAGCGGTTGAAAATTTGATAAAAAATAGATTTGAGGCAATTGAGATAATATTTTTTTGAAGCAACTTACCTAAACTTTTAAACTCTTCACTTTTAAGAAGCGCCGCTTCTTTGGTTAATCTAGCGCTTGTTTCACTCACAAGTTCAGCACAAGATACTTTCTGGGTTGATTTGAGATATAGCTCTTTTAGTAAGCTTGCATTAAACGAGCTATATATATTTTGCCCCACGCCCTGCAAATCTGCATATGTAAGAACAAATAAATAATCGATTGCTCGCTTGCTTTTTAGGTTTGCCACAAAAGAGAGTATCGTCTTTTCGCTATTTAAATCCTCTCTAAAAGCCGTATTTGACATAAGTGTGTGATATAAAATAACCCGTTTTATGGTTTCTATCTTTTGCTCATCAAAGCCCATTTTTTTTGCAAAAGAGGCAAAAATTCTAGCCCCAACTACCGAGTGATTGCCGCATCTGCCTTTGCCTATGTCATGAAACAACGCCGCAAGCTTGAGGTGTACTTTCTCTTCCGTATCAAACGAATCAAAAACTTTTTTTACAAAATCGTCTTTTATGTTTTCAAGATGTTTTATTGTCTCTAAAGTGTGGACATCTACCGGATATGTATGATACCCATCAAACTGCGCTAAAAACATTATTTTTGAAAACGGAGGAAAAAATCTCTCCAGTACCCCAGCTTCATACATTAGCCAAAGAATCTTATGAGAAGAATCGCTAGAGAGCATTGATATTATTAACTCTTTTGTAATTGTATTTTGCTTTTTTTGAGCCGCTGAGCTTATAATAAACTGGTGGATGCTGTAGTCAAAATTATCGGCGTTAATACTTAGTAGCATACGGGTTGCATCTGCCAAAGAGCGCGCTTTATTTTTAAAAGTTGTATAAAGAGTATTATCAATAATGTAGAATTTATTTTTCGCGCGGGCATCTTTTAGCTTACCAAACGGCATTTTACCAAATAATATTTTTCTGGTTAACTTAGCGGAATTTATTGATGAAAATATATTAACTATCCGCATAGAGCGAATGGTTTTTGCCATTAAAGCGCTCTCAGCCCTTTGCCTTTTTATATCCCTAAAACCAAGCTTTAGCGCAACCTCTCTTTGGGTTTGCATTATTAGCTCGTCTTGCTTTTTGCCCGCCAGCAGATGAAGGGCATTTCTAAGTTTAAATAAAAACTCTATTGCAATTCTGTATTCTCGATACTCAGCTTCACTAAAAACTCGCCCGACAAGCTCTTTGTTTGAACTTACCCCATAAATGCAAGTTGCTAACCAAAAGAGGGTATTAGAATCCCTTAGCCCCCCAATCCCCTCTTTTATATTTGGCTCCATAGAGAGTTTATATTTTTTATGCCTTTTTTGCATCTCCTCAAGTTTTGCCAAAGCAAACTCTTGTCTATCAGTACGCCTTACTTGAGATAGCTTGTTTTGATACTCCATCCACAAAAATTTTGAGCCCCAGATAAATCTCGATTCTAAAATAGCGGTTTTAATTGTAATGTCACTTCTACTAACTTCAGTAATTTCTGAAATTTCATGGACTCTATGCCCGATTTTTAGCCCCGCATCCCACGCAAGGTATAAAAACCGCTCCAACATCGGCTTTATTAAATACCCTTTGGTATCTTTGTACAAAAGCATAATGTCAATATCAGAATAGACTGCAAGCTGTTGTCTACCGTAACTTCCAAGGGCTATCATCGAAACAGGGATGGAGTTTATGAGGGGTTGATAGTCGCCAAAGCTATCTCGCAAAATATAGCGAAACATCTCAATGAGGATCGTATCAAGCTCTTTGGTGTGGCGATATAAAAATTCGCGACCAAAGTCAGCCTCAAATATTGCATTTAAAGAGTTTAAATAAGCTCTTATATGATTTTTAAACTCTTTTGAAATCTCAAAATCGCTGGCATCTCGCCCTACAAGCGACTCTATTTTCTCTCTAAGGCTTATTTCATTCACTTTTATTCTGTAATAAATTTTGAGAGCGGCTCAGCCGCTAGATAATCCGTATATATATTTTCATCCAGCACTACTTGCGCCATCGTCTTATTATCGACATTAAATATCACAGGGGCCAAAAAGTTTGCCAAAGACTCTTTAAACGGTTTTTTAACTATCAAAATGAGATAAATAAGCATATTTGTGTCGTGCGTCAAGTCCATTAATGCCCTAACGGCAATTGGAATGTCAAAGGCATAATCTCTTAATACAAAAGGGTTTACAAGCGTAAAAGCTGGCGCCCCACCTTCTGCATTTCTAATCGTTGCAAAATTGTCGTCCACAACCTCAAATTCATAAGCGTGAACATTTTCAAAACCTAAAATAGGATACTTTGCTTCAAAAACCAATGTGCATTTCCTTTTTTGGTTAGCTTTTGCTTCATTGTAACCCAAAACGGTTTAAATACAAATCTTTATTTATCAAAACAGATGTTATAATCGGCTAAGAAGCAACATTAATGGAGATTATTTTGAAAGTTTTGATTACTGGAACTGCTGGTTTTATAGGCTTTAACCTAGCTAAAAAACTGCTCGAGAGAGGCGATGAGGTCGTAGGGATAGACTCAATCAACGATTATTACGATGTAAACCTCAAATATGCCAGATTAAAAGAGCTTGGTATCGAAAAAAGCAAAATTTCGTACGGTAAACAAACAAAGAGCGATACAATCAGCAATCACTCATTTTATAAGGCAAACTTGGAAGACAAGGATGCGGTGTTTAAAATCTTTGAAGCCGAAAAACCAGACGCTGTGTGCAATTTAGCGGCGCAAGCTGGGGTAAGATATAGCCTGACAAACCCTTTTGCATATATTGATAGCAATATCACTGGTTTTATCAATATCCTTGAGGCGTGCAGGCAGCACAATGTGCAAAATCTCTCATACGCATCTAGCTCTTCTGTGTATGGGCTTAATGAAGAGATGCCTTTTTCGGTACATCACAATGTTGATCATCCAATAAGTTTGTATGCCGCAAGCAAAAAATCCAATGAGCTTATGGCGCACACATATAGCCATCTGTTTGGTATTCGCACAACTGGACTTAGATTTTTTACCGTTTATGGACCGTGGGGGCGCCCCGATATGGCTTTGTTTTTATTTACCAAAGCAATTTTAGAAGGCAGACCGATAGATGTCTTTAACAACGGTGAGATGAGACGGGATTTTACATATATAGACGACATCGTAAGCGGCGTTATAGGCGTTATCGATAATCCAGCTACGCCAAACCCATCATGGAGCGGTAAAACCCCAGATCCATCAAGCTCAAAAGCCCCATACAGAGTCTACAATATTGGCAATAGCTCTCCTGTTAGTCTTATGGAGTTTATCGAAGCGATAGAGGAAAATTTGAAAATTAAAGCCAAAAAAAACTTTTTGCCGCTTCAACCTGGTGATGTGCCGGCAACATATGCAGATATTTCGGATCTCGCAAGAGATACGGGATACATGCCAAAAACAAGCGTCAAAGAGGGGATTAAAAATTTTATAGAGTGGTATAGAGCGTTTTATAATGTGTGATATTTAACTCAAAAATAAGGAGTCAAAAGTGAAGTCAATATTTAGAGAATACGACATTAGAGGGATTTTTGAAAAGGAGCTAAACGAAAAGAGCGTTAAAGCGATAGGGTATTATTTGGGCGAGACAATCAAGGAAAAATTGGGGGATAAAGAGCATTTTGTAGCTATCGGCTTTGATGCGCGCACCCACTCGCCAACCCTTTTTGAGTGGCTCTCTCTTGGATTTTTATCGAGTGGAGTAAATGTTTTAAATATGGGGATGGTAACAACTGGAATCAACTACTTTACAAATTTTTTTGAGTGGGAGGCTGGGGATAAAAAAGCGCTCCCATCGGCATCTGTTATGATAACAGGCTCGCACAATCCACCAGAGTACAACGGTTTTAAAATTACAATTGACAAAACCCCTTTTTTTGGGGCAGAGATAGAGGCTCTTGGAAAAAAAATAGTAGCGGCAGGTGAGATAGAATATCCAAAAACAGAGGCAAAGATTTATACAATTTATGCCAAAAAAGCCTATATAGAATACCTTACAAAAGAGTTTAATAATCTTAAAAGGATGGATACAAAAATAGCCATAGATTGCGGCAACGGGGTAGCGGGGCTTGCTATCTCTGAGATATTAAGCAGACTTAATTTGACATTTGAAGCGTTGTATGAAAAACCAGATGGAACCTTCCCAAATCACCATCCAGACCCATCAGAGGAGCATAATTTAGAAGATTTAAAAAAGTTAATGCAAGACAAAGGGTATAAATTAGGCTTCGCATTTGACGGCGATGCTGATAGGATAGCGGTATTAACTGACAAATACAATATCAAGGGCGATCAATTAGCCCTTATATTTGCTAAAGAGATGGCAAGAGAGGGTAAAAAGCCAACCGTTATCGGCGAAGTTAAGTGCTCCAAAGTGATGTACGATGAGATAGATAAAATTGGGACAAGCATAATGTACAAAACAGGGCACAGCAACCTCAAAGTAAAACTAAAAGAGACAAATGCTGACTTTGCGGCTGAGGTAAGCGGGCATATCTTTTTTAACGATAAGTGGTTTGGGTTTGACGATGCGGTATATGTGGCGATGAGGGTTTTGGAATTAATAAAAAAGGGGGTGGATTTGAATGCCGAAATGGATGCGATGCCAAAACTTTTTTCAACCGATGAGATAAAGGTTAAGGTAACAGAGGAGACAAAGTTTGGTATTATCGCAAAAATAAAAGCGGCTCTTCAAAATCCACCGGCGTATCTGCCTAAAATTACAGGAATTGTCGATATAGATGGTGTGAGGGTTAGCTTTGAGGATGGATGGGGGCTAATTCGAGCCTCTAATACTACTCCGGTACTTGTTACAAGATTTGAAGCATCGAGCGAAGCAAAACTTGCCCAGTACAGAGATGCTCTAAATAGACTAATAGAGGAATCAAAAAACTAATGCAAACTTTTACCATAAAATCTCCACTCGATATGCACTTACACTTAAGGGATGGCGATATGCTCTCTCTTGTGGCTTTGTATTCCGCAGAAAGCTTTGCCGGCGGGGTCATCATGCCCAACATTACGCCGCCTATCACGACGCTAGACGCCCTGCACGCGTATCGCAAAAGAGTTCTGAGCGCTTGTGGCAACCATCTTTTTTTGCCATATATGACAATGTTTTTAAAAAACTACGATAATGCATTCATCGAAGAAGCGGCGGCGCACATAATAGCTATGAAGCTCTATCCTGCCGGAGTTACGACAAATTCGGAGGAGGGGGCAAAAAGTATAGATTCGCTTGAACCACAGCTAAAAGCAATGGAGGCTTTAGGTGTGCCGCTATCCGTTCATGCGGAGACGCACACCCCAAATCTTTTTTTAAGAGAGCAAAATTTTATTCCGATACTCGAATACATTGCCAAAAAATTTCCCCGCCTAAAAATAATCTTTGAGCACATTAGCTCAAAAGAGGGGCTTAAATTGCTCACAGATTATGAAAATATCTACGCCACAATTACCCTTCATCATATGACCCTTACCGTGGATGATTTAATGGGGGAGAGGCTAAATCCGCATCTTTTTTGCAAACCGGTCGTCAAAACCGCAGAGGATAGAGACGCTGTGCTTGAGGCGGCGCTTGAAGCTAACCCAAAAGTGATGTTTGGCTCAGATAGCGCCCCGCACCCAAGAAGCGCCAAAGAGAGCAGCTCGGCTCCAGCTGGAATATTTAGCGCCCCTGCACTTCTGCCAAAGCTTGTAGAAATTTTTGAAAAACACAAAAAATTAGAAAACTTACAAAAATTTGTCTCAGATAATGCGCAGGCAATTTACGGGATCAAACCCCCTGAAAAATTTGTCACACTTGAAAAGTCACCTTCAAAACTACCACCTATATGCAAAAACAAAGAGTTGGAAGTTGTCCCTATATTTGCAGGGGAAAATTGCGAATGGAGGGTTGTAAGCATTGAATAAAATTTTGTTTGTAGAGGATGATGTTCTTTTTCGTGAGAGTACAAAGGAGTTTTTAGAATTAGAAGGGTTTTATGTAAGCGAAGCGGGAAGTTTTGAGGAGGCATTAGAGATAGGCTATAAAGATGTATTTGATTTATATCTTTTGGATATCAATCTTGGGGGCAAAAGTGGCATTGAGCTATTAACTGAATTTCGAATTTTTGGGGACAATAAGCCAGCGCTTATGCTTACAAGTTACAAATCTCCAAAAATAGCGGCTGAGTGTTTTAACAAAGGGTGTGACGATTTTATTAGAAAACCTTGCGATATGACAGAGCTAGTTGCCAGGATAAAATCAAAACTTAGAGACTCTTTTAGGCAAAAAAATAGCGCCGTAAAGCTTGGCGGCGGATTTATCTTTGACCTTGACAAAAAAATGTTAACAGATAAAAATGTACCAGTGGATCTTAGTCAAAAGGAGATAGAGCTTTTATCGCTATTAGTTCGAAACAAAAACTCAACTGTTACGCTAGATGAAATCGAAAGGGAGCTTTGGCCTGCGGCAAAAGAGCCCAGTTATGGGAGCATAAGGGTTTATATAAACTCACTCAAAAAACTGATAGGCAAAGACTCTATTGTAAATATCAAAGGGGTTGGCTACCGCCTTGAAGTTTAAAAAAGAACTTTTTCTTTTTGCTCTGCTTACAACTGCGATAAACACTCTTATTTTTGGCGTAGCCGCCTTTTTGCTTGCAAAGCTTGGGGGTCTAGACTTATTTGAATACGCTATTTTGGCGACTCTATTTGTCTTTTCGACGCTTGCGCCAATTTATCTTGTTGGCGAGCTAATGGAGTCGATACTCTCTCCAATTAAAAACTTTAGGCTTTTAATTGAAGATACAATGCACGAAATTAACACCCCCGTAGCGACGATTAAAACCAATGTGGCAATGCTCAAAAAAAATGCAAATGAGGCTGATCTAAAAAGGTGCGAAAGGATAGAGCTATCGTGCGATAAACTTTTGGATTTGTATGAAAATTTGGAGTATTTTGCAAAAAAAGAGGCAAAGTTAAGCCAAAAATCGGATGTTGCCTTAGCGGAGGTTATCTTGCAAGAGAGCGCGCTTTTAGAGGATGCATTTGCAGCAAAAGGCGTTACGCTGCGAACAAACCTTAAAAATAAAACTTTTTTTATTGATCAAAAAGGGTTTTCGCTAGCTTTTTCAAATCTGCTTTCAAATGCGCTCAAATTTAGCGAAAGCGGCAAAACCGTAGAAGTGATTTTAACCGACAACAAACTAATCGTAAAAGATGAGGGAAGCGGGATAGCGGAAGATGAACTAATAAAAATATTTGACCGCTACTACCAAGAAGACAAAAGCAAAGGGGGACGAGGGATAGGGCTATTTCTTGTAAAAGAGTTTTGCGATGAAAACGGTGTAGGGCTTTTTATCCGCTCAGAGGTTGGAGTCGGTAGCGAGTTTACGCTTGATTTTGATAAAATTCGCAAAAAAGTTTAGGAATTTTATATGGTAGTAACAAGATTTGCCCCCTCTCCGACAGGTTTTTTACATATTGGGGGACTTAGAACAGCGCTATTTAATTGGCTCTGGGCTAGAAAAAACAATGGGAAATTCTTACTTAGAATAGAGGATACCGACCTATCAAGAAACTCCGAAGAGGCGTTAAAAGCGATACTTGAAGCGTTTGATTGGGTGGGGCTAAATTATGATGGCGAAGTGGCGTATCAATCCAAAAGGTTTGATATTTACAAAGAGTATATTCAAAAATTGTTAGATGAAGGGAAAGCATATTATTGCTATATGTCAAAAGAGGAGTTAGACGCTCTAAGGGAAACTCAGCTATCAGCAGGCGAACAGCCAAGGTATGATGGTAGATATAGAGATGGCAAACTCCCTCCTAAAGATGGCGTAAAACCGGTTGTTAGGATTAAGGCTCCACTTGAAGGTGTAATAGAGTTTGAAGATGGGATAAAAGGGAAATTATCTTTTGGGGCAAAAGAGCTAGATGACTTTATTATCGCCCGCTCTGACGGCACACCTACATACAACTTTGTCGTTGTAATTGACGATGCTTTAATGGGTGTAACAGAGGTTATTAGAGGGGATGACCATACAAGCAACACTCCAAAACAAATAATTTTGTATGAAGCGTTAGGCTTTAAAATTCCAAAGTTTTACCATGTCCCAATGATATTAGGCGATGGCGGCAAAAAGCTCTCAAAAAGAGATGGCGCCGCCGATGTAATGGAGTATAAAACACTAGGATATCTACCTGAGGCTTTGCTAAACTTCCTTGTTCGTCTCGGCTGGAGTCACGGCGATCAAGAGCTTTTCTCAATAGATGAGATGATAGCCCTTTTTGACCCATCAAATATCAACAAATCAGCAAGTCAATATAACCTTGAAAAACTAAACTGGATAAACGGCGAATACCTCAAAAAAACGCCTATTTCAAAGCTAAAAGAGCTATTAAAAGATTTTGGATGCGATAGTTTTGGAAATAACGAAGAGCTACTATTTAAAAATGCTTTAGAGAGAGCAAAAACGCTTGTGGAGTTGGCGGCAACTATAAATTCAATGATAAAATCGCCAAGCAGTTATGACGAAGGGGCTATAGCAAAAAATATTAATGATGAAGCAAAAGATATTCTAAGGGGTTTTTTGGATACGCTAAAAACTTCAAATGCAAAAGACGAGCGTGAGTTTAAAGGCGTAATAGACGAATTTTTGGCGGCCCGCGAAATCAAAATGCCAAAACTAGGAATGCCACTAAGAGTTGCACTTACAGGCTCAACCCAAAGTCCATCAATTAATGAGCTGCTTGCTATTGTCGGAAGAGATGAGAGTATAAAAAGGCTAGAGTCGTTCCTTGCTTAAAAACGACTCTTTACAAACAGCCTAGCCGAGCAGCCTAGACACCTGCGAGGCTAGATACTGGCTAGAGTGTGCAGAAGCAAATAGTGCGGCGTTGCTTTGTAGATATGCCGCGTTAAAATCTGTAGAAGCCTGCGCCATATCCACATCAGATATTTGAGACGCCGCAGCGTTTTGTGATACTACTGCGCCAAGATTTGCAGCTATGGAACTAAACGCTTGATTTATCGTAGAACCAACATTTGCCCTTGTTCTGCTAATATCTTCTTGGAGTTTTAACACACTATCTTGATTTGTTATATCAGCGCTTTTAACATTCGGTCTTGCCACAGAAGCAGATATATTTCCGCCCCCCACATAGAAAGAAGCGTCGCCAAATACACTTTTACCGTTAAAGCTAGCTTGGTCTAGCATATTGCTCATTCCCTCTTTAAGCTTCGATGCCTCTGTTAGCAAAGCATCTCTGCCATTTGACCCCAAAGCGGCGTTATTGTAAGCAACCGACAGTTCGTTTAATCTTATAGCCCCTTCGCTCACGCCCTTAAGCGCGCTATCGGCTATTTGCAAAAACCCAATTGCATCGTTTGCATTTTTTACGCCCTGCCCAAGAGCGTTTGCCTCCATCTGAAGCATATCTGCTATCATAGTTCCAGATGGATCCAACGCCGCTATCTGCTTACCAGTCGCTATTTTCTCAAGCTCTCTTTTCGCTTTTGCATCTGCGCTCTCTGCCGCTATATTGGTTTTTAGCGTCGTAGTATTATTAATTTTCATAACTGACTCCTTTTATTGGAGACTTTCGTCTAATTATATATCGTCTGATTATAGTTAAATTTTATTAATTTTCCCTTTTTGGCATCCCAAATTTTTTATGATTTAGCTGTCCATTTTCGTCAAAATATAGATAGTTTAGCGTATCAACGGCGACAGGCAGCCCCGCTAAATACCTAAGAGCCATATTGGCTTCATATGCGGCTATAAACGCAACTATCGGAGGGGCTATCCCAGAGGGTTTTCTGTCGTTAATAACCATCGATTTTGCATACTCCGCTCCTTCAAATAGGCAGACTTGCCCGTGCCACGCCTCGACTGAAGCGTAAAGCCACGGTATTTTGTGCGCCTTGGCGTACTCTTCTAGCGCAGCGCGGCTAGGCAGATTGTCGGTCGCATCTATGAGCAGGTCAACGCCAATCTCTTTTTTTGCAAACTCTTCAAAAGATATGGTATGCGCCATTACTTTTGCGCCATTATATCTGCTCTTTACCAGCTTGCACACCACTTCAGCCTTAGCTCGCCCCTCATCATTCAATCGAAACGCTATTTGCCGATGGATATTATGCAGGCTTACCGTATCAAAATCCACTAAATGTATCGTTCCAATACCGCTAGAACCAAGCGTAAGGGCTAGCGTAGAGCCAAGCCCCCCGCATCCTATTATGGCTATTCGTTTCGTTTTTAGCCTCTCTTGCACCTCTTTGCCCCAAAGCATGTATTGTCTAGCAAAATACTCTTCTTGCATTTTTCCTCTTTTTATATCATTTTAACGCCCACAAAGCCACCGTTATCGAACCGCCAAACCAGATAATAGCTACAACTTTTTGTAAAAATCCGAGAGGAGCTATCTGCTCGTGCAAATACGCAGGCCTTTTGCCGTCTATCATCCCCTTGATTATACCGTCTCTATGCAAAAACAGATGCAATGCCACCCCTTGAATATGCACAAATGCTATCACGAGAAGCGTATTGGCAAATATCTCATGAATATAAAGCGCGCTCTCTTTGGACACCGTATCGGTAAACAAAAAAACACACCAACCACTTACCCCGACGCAAAACCCGCAAAATATTAAAAAAAGCATCACCCAACCGGCAACGGCTGGATGTCCAACGGTATGTATTTGTTTTTCGCCGAGAAACGAAAACTCCTGCCTAACATCGCTCAAACTCTTTGCAAAAGCGCTAAACTTAGCATATCTAGTGCCTACAAACCCCCATACGACTCTACCAAAAATCAAAGCAAACGCCAAAGCCCCAGATATAATATGAAGAGTCAAATATTTTTTGCCGTAAACTATAAACATCGAGGCAAACACGCTAAGCGCAAGTCCCCAGTGAAAAATGCGAATCGGCAAATCCCAAACCGCTCTTTTTTGAAGTTTAGACATCTACTTCATAACTCCAATCTCAAACTGTCCATAAATATTGTATAAATTTTTAAGATGCGCATCATTTGTATCAAATATTGTAGCCGGATCACATTTTAGGGGTACTTTTAGAATATAGATTTACTAGTTTAGAAAGATACCCTTAAAAATACCCTTAAAATTGTTAGTTGCAACAAAAATTATCAGGACTTATTCGGACTAATGAAGTGTAGGGGATGCCTATTTTTAGGATTCATTTGGAAGTATCTATGGCGGACAGAGAGGGATTCGAACCCTCGATACCAGTGTTTAGGTATGCACCCTTAGCAGGGGTGTGGTTTCAGCCACTCACCCATCTGTCCA
>JAVRLX010000042.1:0-13086 GCA_031960985.1 Campylobacterales bacterium
AAGATGCCGTCGCCATTGAGCCAGCGATGCATGAAAGACTTAAGAGACTCTCCAAAAGATATCTGCACGGACACGGCTTTTTCTTTATAGGTAGAGATGTGTTCTATCCTTTGGCCCTAGAGGGCGCTTTAAAATTAAAAGAGATAACATATTTGCACGCCGAAGGATATCCTGCAGGAGAGATGAAACATGGGCCGATAGCGCTTGCCGATAGCGAACTATTTACAATTGCGCTTTTGCCTAAAACCCTTTTGTACGACAAGACAAAAAGCAATATAGAGGAGCTCTCAGCAAGGGATTCTACGATTGTGGCTATCTCTCCGGTTGAATTTGAGATTGCAGATGACCTTATTAAGACAAAAAATTGGGAACACTATATGCTTGAATTTTTTGAGATGATGGTTGTAATTCAAATTTTGTCACTTGAAGTTGCAGTTAGACTTCGAAATGATGTAGATATGCCAAGGAACTTAGCAAAAAGTGTTACTGTAGAGTAAAATGTTGTATTATTAGATTTAATAATTTAAAAAGGTTGAACGATGAGCATTAAACGAAAAATACTTTTGCGTATAGGTCTCGCTATAGCTATCTCTACCGCGCTTATTATAGCGATAGTTGCGTTTCACATAAGATACAGCACAATTGAAGTTGCTAAGCAAAAAGCGGCGCTTGTCTCGGAGATAACTAGGGATGCTCTAACTGCGCATATGGTTAATGGAATTATGGACAAAAGAGATCTCTTTTTATCCAATATCGCTCATCTAAAAGGGGTTCAACAGCTTCGGATTGTAAGAGGAGAGAATGTAATTAAACAATTTGGTAAAACCAGAGAAAATGAGGGGGCGCAAGATAAAATAGATTTAGAAGTTCTAAAGAGTGGCAAACCTATAGAGATAATGAGTGAGAGCATTACAAACGCAAAAATTAGAACTACAATTCCATATATAGCAAACGGGAGTATTGGCTCTCCAAATTGCCTTCAGTGCCATCAAGCAAAAGATGGGGATGTACTTGGGGCTATAACTATGGAGTTTGATCTCGGAGATATCAAAGCTACAGGTATAGAGATAATTTTAAAAATTGTTTTTGTATCGATTATATCGCTCGGTGTTGTTATATTGATGCTAAATAAATTTTTAAATCCATATCTTGATTTGTTCTCACAACTTACAGAAAAAATAGAGATGGCAGATAAAGGCGATTATAGCCAAAGGATAGAGACAAAGCTCAAAGATGAAGCCGGCGATGCGGCTAAATGGTTTAATGAGTTTATGCAAAAACTCGAGGATACATTTAAGCAAATAGAGCAAAGTATAGGGATGTTTATTGCAGGAAGAAAACAAAGAGATATTGATCCATTGATTGAAACAAGAGATGTTGTCGTAGAGCTAGCCGATATATATAAATTTAAAAGAACAATAGAAAACGATGCGCACAAAATGGATGTATTTGACCGTATTGCGACCTTGTTTGATAAAAGGTTTGGTATCAAAAACTTTACAATTTATGAAGTTGATACCGAAAAAAATATAAGACGCTCACTTCTCTACTTTGGAGAGCATAGTTGTTGTTCACTTGCCTCTTTGGATAATGCCCAGCTTTGTCGCTCAAGCAGAATAGGTAAAGATGTTTTATCTGATGATTTTGATGGTGTATGTCCACAAGCCACCGAATGCAATGGGCGCCCTTATATCTGTATGCCTATTATGATTGGTGGGAAGGTTAGTTTGGTTATAAATATTATTGCCGAGGATGAAGCAGATAAAGAGAGGATAAAAGAGTTAATACCTAAACTCCATAATTTCCTTAATGAAGCGACCTCAGTTATAGAGTCCAAAAAACTAATGGAAATTTTGAGAGAATCTTCTCTAAGAGATGCGATGACAGGGCTTTATAATAGAAGATTTTTGGAAGAGTATCTTACAAAAGCTATGCCGCAAGCTATTAGAAACAACAAAAAAGTTGGGATTTTGATGATAGATATGGATCATTTTAAGATGGTAAACGACACCTATGGTCACGATATAGGCGATGCAATACTTAAAAAACTTGCAAAAACGTTACGCGATAATGTTAGAGAATCAGATTTGGTGGTTAGATATGGAGGAGAAGAGTTTTTGGTTTTACTGTATGACGTCGGCGGTGAAGAGGAGATGGTAGCGGTAGCTGAAAAATTACGACTGCGGGTAAAAGAGATGAAAGTCAAAGCTGGTAATGAAATATTACAAAAAACAATCAGTATCGGCGCATCACTATTTCCAGATCATACCGATAGCGTGTGGAAGTGTATCAAATTTGCAGATGTTGCGCTATATAAAGCAAAAACAGATGGAAGAGATAGGGTTGTTAAGTTTGAGGAAAATATGTGGGTAGATGACGGCACTGGTTACTAAAAGCTAAGGGGGCGCACCCCTTTTGTGTTAGTGGCAGCCGCAGCCGCCCCCTTTATGTTCGCCGCCTGAACTACAAGCGCTTGATTTGCCGTCCAGTCCTATGGTCGGCTGTATTGCTTCATTTGACACACCACCATCTTTATTAATCTCCTCAATTTTTGCCCAAAGCATCGCCGCCGCAGACAAAAATCTCTTAGCGCTCTCAGAAGTAGGTGCATAATATGTTATAGGTTTGCCCTCATCCCCACCTTTTCTCGTATCAACCTCTATCGGTATTTGAGCGATAACATTGGTTTTGTACTCTTTGGCAAGCTCTGCTGCGGTTCCTTTGCCAAATATATCGTACTCCTTGCCACTCTCAGGACATATAAAGCCACTCATATTCTCAATTATACCACCTACTGGTATGTGGAGTTTTTCAAACATATCTAAGCTTCTTTTTGCATCGTCAAGGGCTACTGTTTGAGGGGTTGTAACAACTACGCCGCATGTAACAGGGACACTTTGTGCTAATGTTAGTTGCGCATCACCTGTACCTGGAGGCATATCTATAATAAGCGCATCAAGCTCACCCCAATCGATATCTGTTAAAAGTTGTTGGATAACCTTCATAATCATAGCGCCTCTCCAAATAAGAGACTGCCCCTCTTCCATTAACATACCCATACTCATCACTTCGCACCCCAAAGCGTGGATTGGCTTAACCCTGTTTGCTACTACCTCTGGTTGTGCGCCAACTACACCGAACATTCGAGGGATATTTGGGCCATATATGTCGGCGTCAAGCACCCCTATTTTTTTGCCTTGCATCGCTAGGGCTATGGCAAGATTGGTTGTAGTTGTAGATTTGCCAACCCCACCTTTACCAGAGCTTACCATTATGAAATTTTTAATGTAAGGGGCGATATTTTTACCCCTTGAAGAGGTCTCTTTTGGGGCTGAGGGTTGGATTATTTTTAGATCAAAATCGGATATGCCGATAACTCCTAATTTATTTTTAATTTCATCTCTAAGAATAGATGCAATCTCTTCACTGCTTGCCGTAATTTCTAACTCTATGTATGGTTTTGCGTCTGCCTTTATATCTTTAACAAAACCGAAGCTTACGATGTCTTTTGTAAAACCAGGATATGCTACCTGCGAAAGTGCGGAGCGAATATCATCTATAGTTGCCATAAAAATTCCTTTCAAAATTAATTTTGAAGGATTATACAGCTAAAAACTTTAATTAGGATTATTTTTGTCTTAAATTTATTTTAGAAAGATTTTATTAAGGGGAGAGCCGCCCAGTAGGGGGCGGATTTGAAAATTAGACTCTGTCTCTTATGTTAAGGGCAGATATAACTTCAGCGTATTTTTTTGCATCTTTTCTTTTTAGATATCTCATAAGCCTTCTTCTTTGACCGACTAGTTTTAGTAGTCCAAGTCTTGAAGAGTGATCTTTTGCGTTAGCCTTAAGATGCTCCGTAAGATATGCGATTCTCTCTGTTAGAAGAGCTATTTGAACAGCTGGCGAACCAGTGTCTTTTTCGGAATTTTGAAATTTAGCGATAAGTTCGCTTTTTTTCGCCGAATCCAAAGCCATGTGAGACCTCCTGATTGGTTTAATTTTTTTTAAAAAGGAGATTTTAGCAGTTTAATTCTTATTAACCGCCAAAATAACACAAAAACTGTGTGATTTAAACCTAATGTAATTATAATGGCGCATTAGTCTAACACAAATTTTATAGTTATGGAATAATAATTATGCTACTAACCAAAGCGAGCGAATATGCGCTTTTATCGATACTGTGTATTAGTGATCGCAAAGAGCCTATAGATGTAGAAAACTTATCAGTTTCGTTGGCAATATCTAGAAGTTTTTTGGCAAAAATACTCCAAAAACTTACAAAAGCTGGGATTTTAAAGTCATTTAAGGGGGTTAAAGGTGGATTTATTCTTGCCAAAGAGATGCAAGAAGTCAGCATATTGGACATTATAAGGGCGGTTGAGGATAATCCTGCTACCGTTTTTGAATGCACTAGCGATAGCGGAGTGTGCCCTAGCAATAGAGTGACGACTTGTGGCATCTGGCCTACGTTAAATAGATTACAACTCAAAATAGACGATTTTTTGTCTCAAATAACTCTTCAAGATATTTTTTCAAAATGAACATAGGGTTCAAAGTTGGCTGAGGCGACGCGAAAAAACCTTATAAACAAAGCGATACCAATATTAAAAGTATTCGGTAAAGCAAAACAGTTTACCATGATTCTCATGGTAGTCGCTATTATGGCGATTATTATCGTCCCTTTACCAACGATGGTTTTGGACTTTTTTTTGACGATATCGATAGCTATTGCGGTACTTATGATACTTATAGCTTTTTACGCCCCAAAACCAACCGATCTTACTACTTATCCAACATTACTGCTTATAGTTACACTTTATAGGCTTGCCCTCAATGTCGCCACAACTAGGATGATTTTATCGAGTGGACATAACGGTCCAGAGGCTGTTAGTCATATAGTTGCGGCATTTGGGCAGTTCGTTGTTGGCGGTAATTTTGTTATAGGGACAATCATATTTACAATTTTAGTCCTTATAAATTTTATGGTTATCACAAAAGGCTCAGGCAGGGTTGCGGAAGTTGCGGCAAGATTTACACTTGATGCTATGCCCGGAAAGCAAATGGCTATAGATGCCGACTTGAACGCTGGTATGATAGATGAATCGGAGGCCAAAAGGAGACGTCAAGAGATAGTAGCCGAGGCCAACTTTTACGGAGCTATGGATGGCGCTAGTAAATTTATAAGCGGCGACGCCGTTGCTGGTATTATTATCACTGTTGTAAACATTATTGGTGGTTTTTTGATAGGGGTGTTCCAGCATGATTTAAGCGTATCTACAAGCGCCTCTACATATACGATTTTAACGATAGGCGATGGTCTTGTTGCGCAACTTCCAGCATTGATTGTATCGACATCGGTTGGTATTATTATTACCAGGGCAACAAAAGCGGATAGTGAGAGCTCTATATTTACCGAAAATATCGTTGATCAGCTGATACAAGATTATAAAGTGCTTTTGATAGTTGGTGGAATTTTGATAATGTTCGCTTTGATTCCAGGTCTTCCGACATTTTCTCTTGGATTTGTTGGACTGTGCTTTTTGGGGCTTGGATATTTGATGTTAAGAGAAAAACACCCCGAAGTACTTGAAAAAATTAAACAAAGCGCCAAAAAAACAAAACCTAAAGATGAAAAAGAGCTTGATTTGGCCGCCGCCGCAGAGGCGCACAAGGCAGCTCCATCAGCAAAACCTCAAAAAAGCGCCGAAGAGATAAAAAAAGAGGAAGAGGAGGCCTTGGAGGATATTTTAAAAGTTGAGCTTTTGGAGCTAAATGTAGGATATGGGCTTATCCGTCTTGCCGATACAAATCAAGGCGGCGATTTATTGGAGAGAATACGGGGGATGAGGCGAAAAATTGCCCTTGATTATGGATTTGTAATGCCTCAAGTGCGTATTAGGGATAATTTGCAACTTCCATCCAATAGCTATGAAGTTATGTTAAAAGGGGTCCCTATAGGGTCAGGCGAGATATATCCAGATAAATTTCTTGCTATGAACAGTGGGCTTGTAACTGAGGAAATAGAGGGGATTAATACTAAAGAGCCAGCTTTTGGACTTGATGCAATTTGGATAGATCCAGAGGAAAAAGAAGATGCTTTAATGAAAGGTTATACTGTAGTTGACCCATCTACTGTAATTGCCACGCATATGTCTGAACTGGTCAAAAAGCATGCAGAAGAGCTCCTTACCCGTCAAGATGTCCTAAACCTGATAGAAAAACTCAAAAAAGATTATCCAGCGGTTGTGGACGACTGCCTCAAGGTTGCATCTATCGGCACGATACAAAGAGCGCTTAAGCAACTCCTCCATGAAAAAATTCCAATCAGAGATATGCTTACCATTATGGAGAGTATATCAGATACAGCGGAGTATACGAAGAGTATAGATGTGCTTGTGGAGCAAGTGAGGGCAAGACTGGCAAGAGTTATTACGAGTCTTTATAAGTCCGAAGACGGTACGCTAAAACTGCTAACATTTAATAATGAAACAGAACAACGGCTTATGGATAAAACCAGAGATCAAGGTGGAACTAAAAGTTTTCTTTTGAATGTAGGGGAGATAAATGCGCTAGTGCGCGATGTAAGCGACGCCGCAAAAGTGGTTTTGGAAAAAGGCATAGCCCCTGTAATTATAGTGGTCGAGCCAATGATAAGAAAGTCGCTTTCTGAGATATTTGAAAGGTTTGGACTTGATATTGTAGTTTTGAGTCACGCTGAAATAGAGCCTACGGCCAAGTTTGAGGTGCTTGGAAGCGTGAGTGTAAATTTTGCTTAAGGGTAATAGATGAAGATAAAAATGGCGGAACTTGTAGAGCGTACCGGCGTTCCCAAATCTACGATTCTTTATTACATAAAAGAGGGCTTGCTTCCACAACCAGAACGGATAAAACAAAATGTTTGTCTTTATGATAGCGATTTTATAGAGCGTATAAAATTCATTAAGTATCTTCAAAATACCTACAGCAAGACTATCACAGAGTTAAAGGCCGCCGTATGTTCACATGGATATGATTTTTCGCAAGGATCTGATATATTGATAGAGTTTTTGGAAAAACTCTCAGGGACGCCGGCCAACTCACAGAAAATGAACATTAAAGAGCTATCAAAAAAAACAGGCGTAAAAGAGTCATTTATCAATACTCTTGTAGAAAAAAATATAATTATTCCGCTCGTTGACGGCTTATTTGACGAAAAAGACGCCCAAATGGTTGTCATATACGACAGACTTTGCGCCGCCGGATGGAGCATTGAATTTTTTGAGAAGTATGTTGAAATATCGAGAGAGCTTGCGGCCTATAGTATACAAAAGATCGTCGAGATAAAGAAAAAACTGAAAGAAGAAGGGGATTTTAACAATGAAACCCATCATTTGATGTTTGAAATTCCGCTTAACGTTCAGCCTTACATTATCAATAGGCTTGGAATGATAGAGCATAAAAAGATTGTCAATAACACAACTTGAAAAATAAATTTTTTGATTATTTTTTTATAGCGATAAAAAGGGCAAAGTTGCACCATTTGTAAAGCGTCTCTACATGCCCAAATCCAGCTTTTTTGCAAAGAGTTTCGTTTTCAGTCTCTGTATATGGGACGAGGACATTTTCGAGCGCCTCTCTTTTGCGCATTATCTCAAGCTCTGAATATCCTTGCTTTTTTTTGTATCCGTGATATGAGTCTATGAGGAATTTATTTAGTTTTTTATCCTCGCTAATGAGTTTTTCGGCAAACAAAAATATTCCACCCTCCGTCAAAGAGTCGAATATTTTTTGAACGAGTTGCTCTCTTATGATAGGGCGGATAAATTGCAATGTGAAGTTAGCCACAAAAGCGTTTGACTTTGGAAGCTCGGAATTTACGGCGTCTAGCTTTAAAAGCCTAATATTTGCCTCATAGGCGACCGCTTTTTTAGCCGCTACCTCTAGCATATGCTCCGAGTCGTCTATCCCAATGAGCTCCACTTCCTTGCCTTTAAAACGCTGTGAAAGTCTAATTAGTAGATTTGCTGTAGAGCACCCTATGTCGGTTATCGTGCCGCTATCAACATACTCTGCTAGCGCCGCTTCCGTGAGTTCCAAAATATTTTCATAGCCTGGAATGGAGCGCGATATCATATCGTCAAATACGCCAGCCACCTCCTCGTCAAATTCAAACTGTTTTTCAATTGGCTTTGTAAAAATATCGTCTTGCAATGGACTTTCCTTCTAAGGAGCGCTCTTTTGGTATAATTTTATAAAAATTTTAGCGTAGGAGTACTTTGCAATGGGAGATTCAAAAGCTATTCTTGCACTTAACGAGCTAAAAAGCAAAGCGGCCCTTGCGGCATTTTTTGTGATTTACTGCATTATCGGGCTTTTACTTGATACCATCATTTATAATATGCCTTCCCTTTCCTACGGATTTTATATGCTTCTTACCCTTAAAGTATTTCCGATGGCGACAGTTGGTATGGCGTTATTTGGAGTAGTCTCCATTATGGTTACATACTCAATGTACGACAAAATAATGCTTTATGGGCACGAATACAAAGAGATAACACCCGAAAATGCGGTTGGTTTTGAGAGACGGCTTTATAATATGATAGACTCACTAGCCGCAAAAGCCGGACTTGGGTATATGCCTAGAGTTTACATCATAGAGGCTGATTATATGAATGCTTTTGCAAGCGGCTTTAGCCAACAGTCGGCGATGGTTGCGATAACAACAGCTCTTATAAATAGGCTAAACGAAGAAGAGATAGAGGCGGTCATGGCGCATGAAATTAGCCACATTAAGCACGGCGATATAAAGCTTACCCTTCTGATTTCGGTACTTGCGAATGTGATGCTTTTTGTAGTCAACATGGGTGTTATGTTTTTTGGTGGCTCTAGGGACTCTGGGGGCGCGAGGGCGGCTAAGATGATACTTTTTGTGTTGCAGTTTATATTGCCGCTAATTACAGGGGTACTTTCTATGTTTCTTAGTCGAAGCCGTGAGTATATGGCGGATGCGGGCTCTGTGGAAATTACCGGAAATAGGCAGGCGATGGCGAATGCGCTTATCAAGATCCACAATAGCTACACTGCCCAGCCAAATATCGAAGATGAGGGGGCGGAGTTTAGAAGGGCGGCTTATATATTTGAACCAAAATCGTTTGCCTCTTTGTTTTCGACCCACCCAAGTTTGGAGGATAGATTAAAAGCGCTTGGTTTTAAAGTTGGAGCATAAGCTAATAGCGATAGGCTCATCCACAGGGGGGCCTGGCCATTTACAAAAAATATTATCGTCTATTCCTGCTGATTTTAATGCAACCATTATAGTGGCGCAACACATAAATTCATCGTTTTTGGATAGCATGGTTGGTAGCTTCAATGCCCTTTGCCACCTACCTGTGTTTGTCGCCAAAGATGGAATGATTTTAAATACTCCATCGGTTGTATTTGCCAAAGGGCCCAATATAAATCAGATTGTGTATGAGTCTAATACTTATAAGTTAAAAATTTTGGATACGCTCTCAGATGATTACTCCCCATCGATTAATAACCTCTTTTTATCTATGGTTAATCTGCCAAATCCATCCAATAAATTAGCTATTGTGTTAACTGGCATAGGCGACGATGGCGCAAGGGGGCTTTTGGAGCTTAAAAAAATTGGAGTGCACACAATTACTGAAAGCGAAGAGAGCGCTGTTGTATATGGAATGCCAAGAGCCGCTTATGAGCTTGGCGGAGCGAGAGAGGTATTAAGTTTAGAGAGAATAGTTGATAAAATTTTGGAGTTTGGCAGATAATGTATAGTTTGGCGCATGGTGAAATTTTAGACTTTTTTTATAGCAAAACAGGGATTTGTTTTAACGAAAAAAAAGAGATAGTTGCACACAAGATAGATACATTTTACGAGTCAAAAGGTTTTAGCGATACTAAAGCTTTTTTGACTGAGATAAAAAAAGAGGGGGCTTTGTGGCAAGAGTTTATAAATCTTTTGACGGTTAACGAGACCTATTTTTTTAGAGAGACAAAACAGATAGAGATAATGGTGGAGATGGCAAGACAAATGAGTAGTTTTAATATTCTTTGCGCCCCCAGCTCTAGCGGCGAAGAGCCTTATACTATTTTGATGAGTTTAGCCGAAGCTAAATTATTAGCAAAGCTTACAAAACTCGTTGGTATCGATATAAACAGCTCTGTTATAGAACTTGCAAAAAAGGGTCTTTACTCCAAAAGAAGCCTCCATCGAACTGCAACCGATGTAGCAGTAAAATATTTCCGCAAAAACGACAAAGAGAGTTACGAAATAGCCGAAGAAATTAAGCGGTATGTAGATTTTAGGGTTTTTAACATTTTTGATCCACATATTAAATCCCTTGGAGAGTTTGATTTTGTCTTTTCAAGAAATATGATTATATATTTTGACAAAGAGAGTAGGTTTAAGGCAGAAAAAGCACTTTATTCGCTTATAAAGCCAAAAGGCGTTTTGTTTTTGGGTCATGCAGATTTAATTCCAAATAATGTAGGGTTTAACAAAGTTGTCCAAAACGGCATTGTTTACTATCAAAAAATTTAGTAGCAAATTAAAGCCCTTTTGAGTTATCTTTTTAAAAAAAATAAAAAGGTGGTTAAATGGAAGAGGCATTAAGCGGATTTTTTGTGTCAGCGCCGTTTTTAGTTAGTTTTTTGGCTGGAATTTTGACCTTTATCAGCCCTTGCGTATTACCGCTTATTCCGGCATATATTTCGTATATTTCGGGTATGTCCGTAAAACAGCTTTCATCTACAGGCGAGGTAACAAGCGCTGAAAGGATGCGTATATTTAATGCGGCTTTGATGTTTGTGCTTGGGTTTAGCCTTGTGTTTGTGCTTCTTGGGGCGGCTATGGCGGAACTTATCGGCGATATATTCAACCATGTGTGGATTGGGTGGATAGCCGGCGGTATTATTATACTTTTCGGTTTGCATATGGCAGGGTTTATCAATATTAGATTCCTAAATTTTGAGCAGAGGGCAAATTTTGGCAGCACAACAAGCAAGTCATTTTTTGCTCCGTTTGTACTTGGACTCTCTTTTGCGCTTGGCTGGACGCCGTGCGTAGGACCAATATTTGCCGCCATAGTATTCAAAGCGGCGCAAAATCCTGCCACTTCTGTTTGGCTACTTATCGTATATGCGGCAGGTCTTGCCGTACCGTTTCTCCTTACGGCTGTACTTACAGGATTTATGCTCAAATTTTTGACAAAAATCAAAAGATATTTTAGGGTTATTGAAATAGTAGCTGGTTTGTTCCTAATTATCTTAGGGGTTGGTATTGCTACCGGCGGTATTGGCAAAATAGTAGCATTTTTTACGGGAGGTTGAGAGATGTTTAAAAAACTAATTTTAATAGCAGTATTGGCCTCTGCTCTTTTTGCGGCGCAGATAGAGTGGGCGGCAAACTATAAAAGTGCGGTGGAAAAAGCCAAAAAAGAGAATAAACCTATAATATTAATGCTTTCACAACCGGGTTGCCCTGCTTGCATTCAGATGAAAGAGGTAGTTTTCAAAAAAGACGAGTTGCTAATCAATGAGATAAATACAAATTTTGTCGCAGTTGACGTAAATATTTTAAAAGATGATTGGAACAAAAAATTTAGAGCTTATGCAACCCCTACATTTTATTTTTTGGATAAAAATGAGAATAAAATTGGGAGGCAGTTTGTCGGCGGGGCTGATGGAGCTGAATTTTTGAAAATACTAAAAGAGATACAAAAGCAGAGGTAAATTGGCAAATGCTTATCAAAAATGCGACAATCTGCGACAAAAAAGGTGAACGAAGAGCCGATGTTAGAGTAGAAGATGGCAAAATAAAAAAGATAGCCGCACAATTAGAGCCAAAAAGAAACGAACAGATAATTGAAGCAGATGGGCTATATCTTATGCCCGGTATTATCGATATAGGCGCTAGTATCGGCGAGGGTGTGCAAGATATTTACAAAGCTCTCAAAAAACTCTCTAATTTTGCAATTAAAAGTGGAGTCACAACGGTGGCGGTACAGCCTGATACCGCAATAAATACCGAGATAGGACTTGATTATTTCTTCTCAAAATCAAAAGAGCTCTCTCTTTGTTCTCTTACTCCGGTAGTCTCTGCAACCGAAAATAACGGCTGTGAAAAACTTAATAACTTAGCTATTATGTACAAAAACGGCGCTATAGGCGCATTTGTGCCGTCATTTGCCAACTCCAATATACTCAAACGCTCGCTCGAATACGCCAAAATGTACGATAAGCCGCTTTTTATAGCGTGTTCAAATCCGCATCTCGACAAGGGCGCCGTCATGCACGAAGGAGCTATTTCTTTTGCGATGGGGCTCAGCGGTTTTAGTGTTGTATCAGAAAGTAGCGAAATGGCGAAAGTCGTAGATATAGCCTCGTATGTAGGCGCAAAATTGCTAGTTAGATCGCTCTCTAGCGAAAAGTCGGTAGCTATTGCCAAAGATGCAAAAAAACGATACAAAGAGATATTTTTTGATGTCTCACTGCACCATTTAATGCTTACCGATGAGAGCTGCAACGGATATAATAGCTACGCAAAGAACCTTCCGCCGCTCAGAGAGACAAGAGACAAGGAGGCCTTAATAGACGCTATTATTAGCGGCTCAATCGATACAATAAGTTCAGGGCATACCCACGTCACTAGGCTTACCAAAGATTTGTCATTTGAGGAGGCTTCCTTTGGGATAGAGTCTTTGGGGTTTTTTATATCGGCGTTGTATGCATTATCGATTGAAAAAAATATACCGCTCTCAAAAATTAGCGAACTTACTAGTTTTAATCCCTCACAAATACTTAGACTTGATGGCAAGGGGCTTATTAAAGAGGGATTTGATGCCGATATGTTTTTATTTGATCCACATGGAGTTGCAAATATGCCGCATGAACACTCTCCATATCTCGCTGTAGAGCTAAAAGGGGCCGTAACTCATACTTTTAAAGATGGGGAGATTCGATTTGTCTGTTGAAGCTCTTTTGGCTCTTATAGGCTCGCCATTTATGTCTGCCTATAAAAATATAAGTGTAATGGGCTCTTTTTTTATTTTCAACATTAGACTTTTTCCTCTCATACTGCAAAAG
>JAVRLX010000043.1:0-2984 GCA_031960985.1 Campylobacterales bacterium
AGGACCACCTGTCCTTGCAACTCTTGCATTTGAGATATATGGAGGAGATAGGCAATCTCGTCAAATATTAGCCGATAAGATTCAAAATATTATGAAAAATACAGAGGGTGTTGTAGATACCGATGTGCTTGGCGAAAAGCCAATGATGAAATATGTACTAAAGCCAGATTTTCAAAAAGCGGCGGCTCTTGGAGTAACTGTGGAAGATATGGCTGCAGCTATTATGGCCGCAAATGAAGGTATTAAGCCTGCAGTAGTACTAACCGAAGCTGATAAGACACCGGTGGATATATTTGTAAGGCTGGATAAAAGAGAGAGTGTAGATGAGATTATGGAGCTTAAAGTACCATCTAGAACCACAGGAGAGCTTGTAAGTCTAAAAGAGCTTGCGACTGTAGAGCTTGTTTCAAAAGATAGGGCTATAACATCCAAAGATCTTAGAGAGACTACAATTGTTACTGGTGAGATGGATAGAAGAGGTAGTGTATATGCGCAATTTGAGATACGCAATAAGCTATTTGAATTAGAGGGGTTTGAAGCCAAATGGGATGGTAGTCCAAGGTTTAATATTGACTTGACAGAGAAAGCTACTGGTAAAAAATACCACATTGTAATGGATGGGGAGTGGAAAATAACATTTGATACTTTCCGTGATCTTGGTGGCGCATTTGGTGTGGCTGTGCTTATGATTTACCTTTTGATGGTTGCATACTATAAAAGCTTTAGAGTGCCTGGCATTGTTACAAGTACAATTCCGCTAACGCTTATTGGTATTATGTTTGGACATGCTGTTATGAATGTGGTTGTTCCTACCTACTTTACGGCTACGAGTATGATAGGCTTTATAGCGCTTGCTGGCATTGTTGTAAGAAACGCTATTATGCTAATAGATTTTACCGATGAGTTAATTGCAAATGGTAAAAGCTTGGAAGATGCAGTCCTTGAGGCGGCGGCAATTAGGTTTAGACCAATACTTCTAACCGCACTTGCTATAGCGCTTGCATCATTTGTTATTGTACTTGACCCAGTTTGGAATGGTCTTGCCGTTTCATTGATTTTTGGGGTAATGATTGCTACAATTTTAACGCTAGTGGTTACGCCGCTTATGTATTGGAGACATCTAAAAAATAATCCTAGGAGAATTGATGGCATACTCAATGGGAGATCTTAAAAAAGGTCTCAGAATAGAACTTGAAGGGATTCCATATAGAATTGTGGAATATCAACATGTCAAACCTGGTAAAGGTGCGGCGTTTGTTAGGGCAAAAATAAAATCTCTAATTGATGGAAGGGTCCTTGAAAAAACTTTTCATGCAGGGGATAAGGCAGATGAGCCAAATTTGGAACAGAGGGTCATGAACTTCTCTTATGCAGATGATGACTATATGCACTTTATAGAGCAAGAAACATACGAGATGTATCCGCTTACTCACGATCAAGTTGGCGATGCAAAGGATTATATTATTGATAACACTGAAGTGGAGGTTTTGTTTCACAACGGCAAACCTATTGCGGTAGATGTTCCGGCTATAGTTGAATTGGTTGTTGTGGAGACTCCGCCAAACTTCAAAGGTGATACGACAAGCGGCAGCAGAAAACCTGCAAAACTTGAAACTGGGCTGACTATTCAAGTGCCTTACCATGTTCTTGAAGGCGATAAAGTAAGGGTTGATACAAAAACCGGTGAATACTTAGACAAAGTCAAATAACGCTCCACATCAAAACTCAACACCCGCTAGTACTAAGGCGGGTTTTATTCCAAAAAGTAAAGAGTTTTCAAATGAATTAAACAAAACCCTACTTAGAATCGATGCCAGACGATAAAGGATTTTTCGGCAAATTTGGCGGGGCGTTTATACCCCCAGAGCTTGAAGAGCCATTTCGAGAGATAAATGAAGCATATATGAGGCTCTCAAAATCGCACGAGTTTTTAAATGAGCTAAAGTCAATTAGAAAACACTATCAGGGTAGGCCAACCCCAGTTTATTATTGCAAAAATCTAAGTAAATTTGTTGGGGGAGGGCAGATATATCTTAAAAGGGAAGATCTTAATCACACTGGGGCGCATAAGCTAAATCACTGTATGGCTGAGGCTTTGCTGGCAAAACATCTTGGGAAAAAGAAGTTAATTGCGGAAACTGGGGCAGGGCAACACGGTGTCGCTTTGGCTACTGCGGCGGCATATTTTAAGCTTGAGTGTGAGATACATATGGGGGAGGTGGATATCAAAAAAGAGCGCCCAAATGTTGTCAGAATGAAGATACTTGGAGCAAAAGTTGTTCCCGCAACACATGGGCTAAAAACGCTTAAAGAGGCTGTAGATAGCGCTTTTGAGGCGTATTTGAAAGATACAAAAAATCAGCTATTTGCGATTGGCTCGGTAGTTGGTCCACATCCATTTCCAAAAATGGTTCGAGATTTTCAAAGTGTAGTTGGTTTTGAGGCAAAAGAGCAATTTTTTGAGATGACAAATAAACTCCCAGACGCTGTAACCGCTTGCGTAGGCGGGGGTAGTAATGCGATGGGGATATTTAGCGCATTTATTGAGGATCCTGTAGAGCTAATAGCGGTAGAGCCTGCTGGCAAAGGGGAAAAGTTAGGCGAGCACGCCGCAAGTTTGACATATGGAAGTGAGGGGATTATGCACGGATTTAACTCCATTATGCTAAAAGATGAAAGTGGCAATCCAGCCCCTGTCCACTCTGTCGGTAGCGGTATAGACTATCCATCGGTTGGCCCAGAGCATGCATATCTACATAGCATAAAAAGAACCAAAGTTGAGCTTTGTAGCGATATGGAGGCAATAGATGCTTTTTATAAGCTCTCCCAACAGGAAGGGATAATCCCTGCGTTAGAATCTGCCCACGCCGTAGCATATGCGATGAAATATGCAAAACAAAATCCAGATAAAGCAATCCTCGTAAACTTAAGTGGTAGAGGCGATAAAGATATAGATTATGTAATAGAAAATTATCCGATACCTT
>JAVRLX010000043.1:3084-12681 GCA_031960985.1 Campylobacterales bacterium
TTTAATTATTTGGTTAACATAATGTGTATTCTCTTGAAAAATGAACTCTTCATTATTGCACTTTTACTGGTACCGCAAAGCCTCTATTGGCTCCAATTTGGCCGCTTTTCTGGCCGGGTAAAAGCCAAAAAATACACCGACTCCCGCAGCCACCAAAAAGGCGACAACGATAGAGCTTTGTGTAATCGCTATAACCGTAGAAAATAGCTTTTGAACCAAAATGGCTCCGCCAACGCCGATACCGACACCTATTAGGCATCCTATGAGAGATATCATAACAGCCTCCATCAAAAACTGCATCAAAATATCTCTTTCTCTAGCGCCTATAGCTATACGGATACCTATCTCCCTAGTTCTCTCCGTCACTGATACAAGCATAATATTCATAATTCCAATACCGCCCACAAGAAGCGATATAGATGCTATGGCGCCAAGCAACATTGACATTACATCAGCCGCTTTTGCCGATGTTTCAAGGATTGCCGATAAGTTTCTAACGCTAAAATCATCATCGGCTCCACTTCTTATTCTATGCCTTTCTCTTAAGAGTTCGGTTATTGAATTTTCAACCTTGGGCATTATCTCTTCATCTTGGGCTTTTACCATAATGAGTCGAACACTATCTCTAAACGCAGATCCAAAAAGGCTTCTTTGCCCTGTTGTAATCGGAATTATGGCTGTATCATCTTGATCATCGCCCATAACGCTTTGCCCTTTTTTGGCTAATACGCCCACGACTGTATACGGACTTTGTTTGATTCTTATTGTTTTACCAATTGGATCTTCATCCCCAAATAGATTTTCGGCTACCGTTTGACCCAAAACCACAACTCTTGAACCGTTTCTTACATCTGCATCGCTAAATGGATACCCTTTTTCTACGCTCCACTCTCTTACCTCAAAAAAACCTGTTGTAGATCCCACTACTCTTGTGCTCCAATTATTAGAGCTATAAATCATCTGTGCAACTCCAGTATTTATTGGAGCTACAGCTACAACGCCAGAGAGCTCTTCAATTGCCGATGCATCTTTGAGCGTTAAAGTGGGAGATGAGCCAAACCCAGCACGAGCCCCACCAGATGTTGTAGAGCCAGATAAAACCATTAGTAAGTTGCTACCCATTGCCGCTATCGTTTCATTGATACTTTGCTTACTCCCCTCCCCTATAGCCGACATAAGTATCACCGCTCCAACCCCTATCATCATCCCAAGCATCGTCAAAAAAGACCTAAGCCTGTTTGCCCAAAGCGCTCTAAAAGCCTCATTTAGCATCTGAAGTATCATTTGCTATATCCTTTAGTATCTAACTCAATTCTCCCATCTCTAAAGTGTATCTGTCTATTTGCAAACTTTGCAATATCTGGCTCATGTGTTACAAGCACTATCGTAATGCCATTTTGCTTATTGAGAGCGCCAAAAATATCCATAATCTCAATACTAGTTTTTGTATCCAAATTTCCAGTTGGCTCATCGGCTAATAGTAGTTTTGGAGAATTGACAAGCGCCCTTGCTATCGCCACTCTTTGCTGCTGCCCCCCAGATATTTGGCTTGGCAAATGCGTAGCGTACTTTTCTAGCCCTACACTCTTTAGCATATCTAGCGCTTTTTGCGCTCTTACCGCATTATCAACTCCAGCATATACAAGGGGCAGAGCTACATTTTCTATTAGATTTAT
Organism: Campylobacterales bacterium; assembly: GCA_031960985.1. Lineage (GTDB taxonomy): Bacteria > Campylobacterota > Campylobacteria > Campylobacterales > UBA6016 > UBA6016. The sequence goes on from JAVRLX010000043.1 coordinate 4,761, forward strand.
CCTTGGCAATAGATTGAAACCTTGAAAAACAAAACCTATAACTTTGTTTCTAAGTTTAGCAAGTTCATCTTTTTCAAGAGATGATACATCTACGCCATTAAGTATATATTTTCCAGCTGTTGGCTTATCTAAGCATCCTAATATATTCATAAAAGTAGATTTACCAGAGCCAGATGGTCCCATAAGAGCTACAAACTCCCCTTCGTTTATTTCGATATTCAGATTTTTTAAGACCTCTAGTTCGCCTGCATCTGTTTTGTAGTTTTTAACAAGGTTTTTTACCTCTATAACAGGTGTTTTGTTCTGCATTAAAACAATCTCATATTGGTAGATTGTTTTTTGACTTCACTTTTGCTGTTTTCATCTATTATTACACTATCTCCAACCTTTAAAGGTCCCGATATAACCTCTGTTTGTTTATTATCTGTGATGCCAACTACTATTTTTACAGCTTTTGGAGCGCCATTTTCTAATATATATACAGTAGCGTTTCGCCCTTCTCCACCCTCTTTTTTCTTTGCTTTAGGCTCTGTTTTTGTAGGCTGTTTTTCAATATTTGACGGCTTGTATCTTAAGGCGGCATTGGGTACCAAAAGCGTATTTTTGCGTTCTGCCGTTTTAATATTAACATACGCCGTCATCCCCGGCATTAGTATCTCCTCTGGATTATCGACCGAAACCACGACATTATATGTAACAACATTTGATTGCGTGGTAGCATTGAGTCTTATCTGTCTTACTACGCCTTTAAATAACCTATTAGGGAAAGCGTCAACATTAAAAGTGACATCTTGTCCGACCTTTATTTTACCTATATCGGCCTCCGCAAAGCTCGAATCTATCTGCATTTTCCTCAAATCCTGCGCAATCTTAAAAAGCGTGGGAGTCTGAAAGCTAGCCGCTACTGTTTGTCCAACATCTACTTGTCTATCAATAACAACTCCAGATACAGGCGATTTGATTATTGAATATTCTTTGTTTGTAACATCTTTTTTGTGCGCCGCCTTTGCCAAGGCAAGTTGAGCTCTTGCGCTTTTGAGGGCTTGCACGCTCTGGTCTAGCTCCTGTTTTGATACAAACTCTTTTGCGTACAACTCTCGCATCCTTTTTTCATTTGCGACGGCAAGCTCCAAAGAGGCCTCCGCAGATTTTACGCTAGCTTCACTTTGCGCCATCTGCGCATCATAAAGCGATGGGTCAAGCACGGCAAGCACCTGACCTTGTTTTACCTTGTCATTATAATCCACAAGCAACTTTTTGACGGTTCCTGATACTTGTGTGCCAACATTCACTAGTACAACAGGGTTTAGTGTGCCATTTGCCGATACTGTCTGAATTAGGTCGCCCTGCTCTATTTTTGCGGTTTTGTATGTTTGTGCATCTTTTGAATTACTGCCGATAAAATACCAACCAGCCCCACCCAAAACGGATAAGATCGCCACTGCCGCCGCTATTTTCCTAATCGTTATCATATTTTTAAATCCCATCTTATTTCCTGCCGCTTATATTTTCTATTTCCGTAAAATTTAGTTTTCCCATACTTTGCGCTAGCGTCGCCTTGGCAATATACCAATTATAAAGGGCTTCAACACTCTGTTGTTGTGCGCTGGCAAGAGCGCTTTGAGCGCTAAGTAGGTCTATAATACTTCCAACTCCCGCTTTATATCTACCGCTCGCCATTTTCATAGATTGCTCGGCGCTTCTTAATAGGTCTTTACTGGCCTTAATAGAAGCTGTCTCGGTCACTAAATTATTATAAGATTTGTAAACATCCAAAGCGACCTGTTTCTCAAGCTTTGCAAATTCCAGCTCTTTTATTTTAGTTTGAGCTTCTGCCGCTCTCACCTTGTATGTAGTATTAAAACCGGTAAATATCGGAATGTTGACGAAAATTCCGATGGATGAATTTTTTGAAGAGTCGTATGCGCTAGAATCCGCATATCCAACCGATGAGGATAGCGAGATAGTAGGTTTTCCGCTAGCTTTTGCCGCCTCCTGCAAAGCTTTAGCAGCTTCTATTTGAGCCTGCGCCGCCGCCAAATCTGGACGGCTCTTTTTTGCCTCTTTTATCATCTCTTCTATATTGCGCGAAAAATCTTCATCCACCACATCTACAGAAGGCATCCTTATATTCAAAACGACATTTGCATCAAGCCCAAGAGTATTAGACAAAATAGCCTGTGCATTTCTGAGGTTTCCTTCAGCTCTTACAGTGTTTAGCGTCGCCTGAGAGTATGCCGTAAGGGCTTGCAATTTGTCTGCCGGAGTGGCCATGCCGACTTGATATTTAGCCAACGCCGCCTCATAACTCTCTTTTGCAAGCTTTTGCGCCTCTTTATAAGCCTCCAAAGAGGCTTTGGCTGCAAATAGATTGTAGTAAGATTGTATGACCAAACCAAACAACGACTGCACTTTTGCGCTTTGCGTGGCGTTTGCGGCGTCGAGAAGTTTTTTTGCATTTTCGATGCTTGCGCCCCTTGCGCCAAAGTCGTACAAAAGATATGAGAAATTAATAGAAGCATTATTGGTATTTGTAAAAGTATCTACATTTTTTGAGTGTTGTTTTGCGCCATTAACCGATGCGCTAGCGCTTATAGTCGGCAGATATGCAGATTTTGCGGCTCCTAGCTGCTCTGCTTGATATAGCGCCCCAATCCATGCCAACTTAGTGTCTGGATTGTTGCAAAGAGCGTAGTTAACAAGCTCAGTAAGCCCCATCTCCTTTGACAAATCAAGCTGCGCACAGGAGAGTACAGACTTTTTGGTACTCTCCGATACAGAAAAGGGATCAGCCAAATCAAACGCATATAGATAAATAGGAATTAAACATACAAGAGACAAACGCAACGCTACTTTTGAGCATTTTTTGGACATATCAACCGCACTCTCATTAAAATTTTCTTTGCGGTTATTATTGCACATTAAACCAAATGGTTTGTTAACGCCCGATATTTATCTACTGATGTTACGCACAAATACGAGCAAAGCCCGTATTAGTGGCTTAGGACTAATGTCCCTTGCAACCCCCTAAAGCTACCTGTTAACGCAGGAGAGATGAGGTTCTTACGCACTTTTGGTGCGTAAGGTTAGTTATCTATTTAGAGCCGCCGCCAAATCGGCAATCAAATCTCTCTCATCCTCAAGCCCAATACTTAGGCGCACCAGCGTATCGCTAATTCCAGCTTCTCTTAGCTCCTCTTTTGTCATCTGCGAATGCGTCGTACTTGCAGGGTGCGTCACAAGAGACTTGCTATCGCCGATATTTACGACCGGCGTAAATATTTTTACGCTATCGACTATCGATTTTGCAGCCTCAAAACTCTCAGCCTCAAAGCTAAGAAGTCCGCTAGCAAGCCCGTCTGTAAAATATTTATTTAAAAGCGCATGGTCTTTGTGGCTTGCAAGGCCTGGATACTTGACAGATTTGACCTTTGGATGCGACTCCAAAAATTTTGCAACCGCAAAAGCCTTCTCGCTATGCGCTTTCATTCTAATAGTCAAAGTCTCCAATCCTTGGATAAAAAGCCAACTATTAAACGGGCTAGGAGCCGCGCCAATATCTCTTAAAAGCGAAAGCCTAACTCTAAGCACAAACGGAGGAAACGGTAAAGACGAATACACAAGTCCGTGATAGCTTGCGTCAGGCTCGTTGAAATGCGCATATCTCGGATTGTCTTTTATCTTTGCAGTCGCTTTGACGCTATCTACTATCATACCCCCTATTCCTAGCCCCTGCCCCGTTATGTACTTGCTCGTGCTGTACACAGAGACATCTATACCTACCGATAAAGGCTTAAATAGCACGGGAGTCGCTACCGTATTGTCGCAAATTGTGACTATGCCGTGCTTATCGGCAATGGCAACAATTTTTTCAAAATCAACTATATCTATCCCCGGATTTGAGAGGCTCTCAAAAAATATCGCCCTACTTTTGTCATCCACCAAAGCCTCAATACTCTCAGGGTTTTTCGGGTCAAAAAAACGCACCTCAATACCAAATCTTTTTAGCGTATGGGCAAAAAGGGTCATTGAGCCGCCATATAAGTTGTTTGCCGCTATAAAATTCTCCCCCGCCGCTACTAAATTGATAATCGCATAAAATATCGCCGATGAGCCGCTAGCTGTAGCCGCCGCGCTTGAGCCACCCTCTAACGCCGCAAATCTTGTCTCAAGCACTGTGCTTGTTGGATTCATCAATCTCGTATAAATATTGCCTAGTTCTTTTAGACTAAATAAGTTTGCTGCATGCTCCGCTCCGTCAAAGGCGTACGCCGTACTTTGGTAAATAGGGACAGCCATAGTCTTTTCGCCCGCATGTTTGTCGTATCCGGCGTGAATTGAAATTGTTTCGTTGTTCATTATACTTTCCTTTTAAAAATCAAATAGTGGTGTAGAGAGGTATCTCTCCCCAGTATCGCATAGTATTGTTACTATGTTTTTGCCCTTATTCTCATCTCTTGCCGCCACAATGCTTGCCGCATAGGCGTTTGCTCCAGCCGATATGCCAACCAGCACCCCTTCATTTCTAGCGATACTTCTAGCCGTCGCAAAAGCATCCTCATTGGAGACCGTGATTATTTCGTCATACACGCTTTTATTAAGCACGCTTGGCACAAATCCAGCTCCGATACCTTGTATCTTATGCGCGCCAGGCGCCCCACCGGAGAGAACTGGAGAGTCTTTTGGTTCTACAGCGACTACCCTTACGCCTGGAATTTTTGCTTTTAGTATTTCGCCAACACCTGTAATAGTACCGCCCGTGCCTATCGCCGCTATGAAAATATCCACTTTGCCGTCCATATCTTCTATTATCTCAAGGGCGGTAGAGCATTTATGTGCATCTGGGTTTGCCTGATTATCAAACTGCCCTGGAATAAAACTATTTTGATGCTGTGTCGCCAGGTCTTTCGCCGCCTCCACGGCGCCGCGCATCCCTTTTTCAGCAGGAGTAAGAACTATCTCGGCTCCATACGCCTTAAGTAACTTTTGTCTTTCTATGCTCATTGAAGATGGCATAGTAAGGATGAGCTTTAACCCCTTCACCGCGCAGATGCTTGCTAGCGCAATTCCCGTATTGCCGCTAGTAGGCTCGATAATGACAGTATCTTCTTTTATTTTTCCCTCTTTAATCGCCGTATTTATAAGGTTTACCCCTATTCTATCTTTGACGGAGCCGTTTGGATTCATAAATTCGCATTTACCATAAATCTCCGCCCCGCTCGCATCCGATAATTTATTTAGCCGTAACAGCGGCGTTTTGCCGATTAACTCCTCTATATTTTGTGCCACTCTCATCTTTTGCTCCTATATATAATAGACTATGTTTGACGCCGCTTTTTCTCTGTAGGCAAGAAGCTCTTTAAGGCTTACATTGTATATGTCCCTACTCTCTTTGCTTTTATCTTCCCAAAAAAGCTTTAACGCTTCGTTTTGGAGCGGATTTTCTATCCGCCACACCTCTCCATCTAGCGCCTCTATAATCTCGCAACAACACACCTCAGATGGATCACGAACCAGTTTGTAGCCCCCTCCTGCGCCTCTAACACTCTCTATCATACCAGTCTTTCGCAAGGTAGCCAAAAGCTGCTCCAGATAATTTTGCGGAATTCCTAGTTTTGTGCTTATCTCTTTGATTTGGATATGCGTCTTACCGTAGTTTTGAGCTAGCTCAAACATAGCGGCAAGACCGTAGATAGACTTTGTAGATATACCTGCCACCATTTCCACCTTTTTAAAGATTTCGAAAAGTATAGCAGATAAATTTTTTAATGTCAAGTAAATTTATATATTTTGTATGCTTTTTTAGTTTTCGCTTGCAATCATCATATATATCGTGCCTTTGCGGTTTATAAACACTCTTCTGCCCTCAAGAGTTCCAAAAGCTTTGGCCTCTTCTATGGATGATATCTCCTTATCTTCTATCTGCACAATAATATCACCCGGCAAAAAGCCAAGCCTTGAAGCAAGAGAGCCATCTTTGACGCTCACAATGACTACCCCTTTGAGTGAAGATGGAATATTTTGCTTTTTTCTTATCTCCTCAGTTATTGTTGACGCAAAAAGCCCATCTAGCAACTCTACTTCACCACCTTTAGCTATTTTTGCGTCCATTTTTTCTATTTTTATTTTTAACTCAAGAGGTTTTTTATCCCTAATAATGCCTAGCTTCACTTCGCTTCCTGGCTCTAAAAAGCCTACTATATTTTTAAGTTCGCTTGAATTTGCTATCTCTTTGCCGTTTGCGGAGATTATTAAATCACCTCTTTTTAGTCCACCTTTTTGCGCCGGAGAGTCACTCATGACATCGATTATTACAGCCCCTTTTTCTCTGCCGTAAAACTTTTTACCTTTAGCGTCAAGGTCTCGCATCGATACGCCAATAAAACCTCTCTCTACTTTACCTTTTTCGATTAGGGTTTTTGCTATGTTTTTTGCCATATTGGAGGGTATCGCAAAGCCTATGCCGTTGTTTTGTCCCGTCGGCGAGATGATAGCGGCGTTGATGCCAATCAATCCACCTCTGCTATCTATCAGCGCACCCCCTGAATTTCCAGGATTTATTGGGGCGTCTGTTTGGATAAAGTTTTCGTATTCATTTAGCCCTATGCCGTTTTTGTTTAGCGCCGATACGATTCCGTGCGTAATCGTCTCACCAACACCAAAAGGGTTTCCTATGGCAAAGACCACATCCCCCTCTTGTACTTTTGACGAATCAGAAAAGGCTATCGCCGGTAGATTTTTTGCCTCTATTTTAATAACCGCAAGGTCTGTTTTGGGATCTGCGCCTATCACCTTGGCTTTGTACTCTTTTGTTTCATCGTTTAAGAGCACCATTACCGTATCGGCATTTGCAATAACATGATTGTTTGTAATAATATATCCATCTTCACTTATAATAACCCCAGAGCCTAGGGATTTTTCCACTCTATCTTTCGGTACTATATTTCCAAAGTTTCTACCGAAAAACTCCCTAAAAAACGGATCGTTCATAAAAGGATTTAACTGTTCACTTTGTTTTACAGTTTTTTGAGTAAAGATATTTACAACGCTTTTTTTGGCATCTTTGACTGCATCGTGATATGACAAAAGGACGCCTTCATTTTGAGGCATTTGGCGTCTTAAGTCTTGTGAATTTGAGCTTTTAAATGTTATGGCCGAAGCGTTTACAGTAAACATACTTACGCTACCCGCAAGCAAAGCCGCCGCCGCAATAGAAGATAAAGTCGCTTTTAATTTACTCATATAATTTCCTTTTTTGATGTTTATTAATTATGAATTAAAAAAACTAAAAATAGCAAACAAGCAGCGATAAATAATTCATTCATTTTTCTAAAAATATTCATCATATTTTGACATAGGTCAACTTTTTGTCTTTTATTTTGGGCTACACTCTCTGCTGTAATCCAAAAAAAGGAGTGCGATAATGGATACTTCAAGAAGAGAGTTTCTCAAAAAGAGCTCTGGAGCCGCCGCGGCAACAGCAATCGGAATGACAATAACCCCGCAAGACGCCGAGGCGGCTCAAGGCGCCGAAAAAGGATGGAGATGGGATAAAGCCGTCTGCAGATTTTGCGGTACAGGGTGTGGAGTTATGGTGGCTACCAAAGACGACAAGATAATAGCGGTAAAAGGTGACCCTGCCGCGCCTGTCAATAGGGGTCTAAACTGCATCAAGGGTTATTTCCTTGCAAAAATAATGTACGGCGCTGATAGACTAACAGAGCCGCTTTTACGGGTAAATGAAAAAGGGGAGTTTGACAAAAAAGGTAAATTTAAGCCTGTGTCTTGGCAAAAAGCATTTGACGTAATGGCCGCAAAATTCAAAGAGACATACGCCAAAAATGGTCCTACAAGCGTCGCTATATTCGGCTCTGGACAGTATACCGTCCAAGAGGGATATGCCTCTTTAAAACTAATGAAA
>JAVRLX010000044.1:0-12152 GCA_031960985.1 Campylobacterales bacterium
AGAGGTATTAATATTGCAAAGGGCTATAATAAGGTATATCGAAGAAGCAAAAACTGTCATTCATGCAAAACCATTATTGCAAACTATTACACAGTCGTTACAGCGTGAAATTAAATATGAAAAAAATAATTTAAATATAGGGTTTTTGTCTGTAAAAGAGTCTCTATTGGAACAAGGATATGTCAACTATATAAAGAACTTGATCAAAAAATCTGATACAAATGGCTTTTTGGCCTTTTGTTTTTCTAATGAGGATAAAGACTCTACAATTAAAACCTTTGGTCAAAATGAAAAAATGAAAATTATTATTCCAAATACATTCCACGATATTGTTTCAAATATTAGGGTTTATATTTGTAAAGGCGGGTCACTACCTGCTATTTCAAAGGCTATTTTTGAGCATTACAAAAAAAATATCTGTCTATTTGAATATAATGATGTATACGATAGTATGAGCATAGCTGATGCTGATGCTATTGCATTAGCATCAAAAAGTGCATATATATCAAAACCGGAGTTGTTTGGTTTTGATAATGAAGATTTTGCCAGAAGTGGCGAAAGTGTAAATCAGATGTTGCTAAATCATTTATGTAAAGTAAGTGGTGAAACACCCTTTGTTATAGATAAAAATATAATGGTTAACGAGTATTGGGCTATTTTAATAGTAAATTATATTTTAAAGAATGAACTATTTAATTATAAGTTGAATGAAATAAGAGCACAGTTTGCTAAGGTTAGGAAGTTGTGAGTATGTCTATGGTATTTTGCAAGACAATTTGTATTTGTGATAAAGTCATATCACATAATTCTCCCACATTTATTATTGCTGAAGCGGGCGTGAATCATAATGGCGATATGAATATTGCTAAAAAACTTATTGATTTAGCAAGTGAAGCTGGTGCGGATGCTGTCAAGTTTCAATACTTTAAATCAGAGCATGTTGTGTTGAAAAATGCTCAAAAAGCGCCATATCAACAAAAAACTACGGATTCCGTAGAATCACAATTTGATATGCTTAAACGACTTGAAGTTTCTAAAGAGCAAAATATAGAACTTAAAAAATATTGCGAAGAAAAAAATATAATATTTTTAGCTACACCTGGAGATATTTTTAGTATTGATGAAATGGATATTCTTGATTTGCCCGCATATAAAGTTGCCTCTACGGATTTAACTAATTTACCTTTTTTAAAAAAATTGGCAAAGAAAAATAAACCTATCTTTCTTTCAACTGGTATGAGTTATTTAGCAGAAGTCGAGATGGCATTGGAGACAATCTATCAATACAACAAAGATGTCGTACTGCTTCAATGTACTGCGAATTATCCTATACGAGATGATGAAGCAAACTTAGCCGTGATAAATACTTTTAAAAAGCATTTTGATGTGCTTGTAGGCTATAGTGACCACACGGTAGGCCTTGGAGCAGCAGCTTTTGCTATACCTATGGGGGCAAAAGTTGTTGAAAAACATTTTACGCTGGATAAGTCACAAGAGGGACCAGACCATAAGGCTTCACTTTCGCCAGAAGAGTTGCGAGAGTTTGTTCAGCTTGTGCGAAAAGTAGATACTTTTATGGGAAGTAGTATAAAAAAGCCGAATTTGAGTGAAATTTATACTCGAAAAACAATGCAACGATGCATGGTTGCATTGAGTAGTATGGCAAAAGGCGAGATACTTAATGAAGATAATATTATTGCAAAGAGAACAAATGGATTGGGCTTGTCCCCAATATATTATACTGATATTATAGGCAAGAGACTTAATAAAGATATTATTGCGGACCATATTTTTGATATAAATGATTTTGAGGAGTAGTGTATGAATATAAAAATTTTTGAACCATCTAACATTCTTGAAAAAGACAATATAGAATTTGGTGAGTATATTATTATCGATGATTTTGTTAAAATTCATGCAAAAGCAAAAATAAAATTTGGTAACTATATCCATATTGGTTCATATTCATCATTAATGGCGAGCGAAGGAACAATAACAATGGATGATTTTTCTGGGTTAGCTTTTGGTGTCCGTCTAATAACTTCAACAGATGATTTTAGTGGCTTTGGTTTTGGTAATCCATCCATAGATGCTAAATTTAGAAATATAAAATCTGGAGCTATTCATATAGGTAAATACTCAATTATTGGTACTAATAGTATCATTTTGCCAGATGTAGAAATTCCAGAGGGATGTGCTATAAGTGCTGGTTCGATTGTTACAAAATCTTTGCAGCCTTGGGGTGTTTATGTGGGTAATCGTAGAGTTGGTGAAAGAGATAGGGATGGTATATTAAAATCATTTGAAGAATTTTTAGCAACCCCTGACAATGAAAGACTTGGAAGGCTTTTTAAAAAATGATTTATATTTCATCTTCTTGCGTCAAACACAACAAAATTAAAGATTCAGTACAGGAGCTTGTGGATAATGGATTTAAAAATATTGAGTTGTCTGGCGGTACAGAGTATTATGATGGTTTTGAGAGCGAGCTATTGGAGTTAAAAGACAAGTATGACTTAAGCTATCTTTGCCACAACTATTTTCCACCACCAAAAGAGCATTTTGTACTAAATCTTGCCTCCCTTGACGATGATGTTTATCATAAAACTTTTGAACATTTAAAAAGTGCAATTGAGTTATCCAAGAGACTCAGTGCCAAAAGATTTGGTTTTCATGCTGGATTTTTTATAGACATAAGAGTGGATGAAATAGGCAAAAAAATCACCAAAGATACTCTTTTTGACAAGGAAAAGTCTGTTAAAAGGTTTTGTGACGGTTTCAAAGAGTTGCAACAGATAGCCGGAGAACTGATATTGTATATCGAGAACAATGTTTTTTCATCCACAAATGCTACGACTTATGAAAATGAAAAGCCATTTATGCTGACAACTTCTGCGGAGTATAAAGAATTAAAAAATATAATTGATTTTCATCTTTTGCTTGATGTTGCACATTTGAAAGTTAGCTCCAAAACATTTGGGTTGAACTTTGAAGACGAATTAAGCTATATGATAAAGCAGAGTGACTATGTTCACATTAGCGATAATGATGCGTTGCATGATCTAAATCACAAACTGCAAAGAGATTCTGAGTTGGTAAATATGCTAAAGAAGAATGATTTAAAAAATAAAGATTTTACATTAGAGATATATGACAGCATGGAAGAAATAAAAAGGACTTATGAGATTTTGGAGGAGATAATACAATGAGCCAAAATATAACATTTACACCAGAGCACAAACAGCTTAGCAGTATTTTTGGAGAAGGAACTAGATATGTTATTCCATCATATCAAAGACCTTACTCGTGGGGCTCACTTGGTAAAAGTGACAAAGATAGTCAAGTCAATAGTCTGTGGGATGATTTGGTGGAGTTTTTTTATGCAAATAAAAATAAGGCTGATGAGTACTTCATAGGGTCTATGGTGGCAATATCAAAAAGTGATGATGACGGTAGATATTATGAAGTTGTAGATGGGCAGCAGAGAATAACAACATTGATTTTGTTATTTGGAGCCATGAGATGTTTTTTGATTGGTCAAAAAGAATCGGCTACGGGTAAATCTAAAAATTTTATAGAATTCATAGAGAACGCTATAAAAGAGTTTGAAATACTCATTTATAACAAAAAAACGCATGGAATATCTTTTATTCCAGATTTAAAACTTAAGATAAATAGAGATTATGGCTATAACTATAATGAGTATTTTAAAAATTTGATTGACTGCAAAGCTGTTGCGGTTGACAGTAGTGTCTTGGATGAAAATAAAGAAATAATTTCAAGATATGAATCGAACTATAGGTATTTTTTATCAAGAATAGAGGAAATGTTTTGCGATAACGGAGTTTTCACTGAACAAAAAGCTCAGGTATTTTCAGAGTTTGCACAGTTTTTGAGAATAAGAGTTGCCATGATTGTGATAACAACCCCATCTTTTAATTCTGCATATTTTATTTTTGAAGTTTTAAATAACAGAGGATTGCCATTAAACAACAAAGATTTGACAAGAAACTTTCTTATATCAGAGTTCATCAAAGCTGGTCTAGGTGAAGTGGAAGCCGCAAAAAAATGGTATTCTTTAGAGGATACATACTCGTTTCCGAAAGACTTCATAGGAAGGTGGGTTGAGAGTAAAAAAGCAGCACAGCAACAATACTCCGCATTTAATGATCTTGAAAAACTATATAAAGATAAATATAGAGATACCATAGCTAAAAAAGCTATAGATATTTTCTATGATGATTTCAAAACAGACTTGTCGTGTTTTGATTTTTTTGAAGACACCTCCAAGGTGGAGCATAAATGTTTATCATTTTTAATAGAGTTCTTGAAGAAAACAAATAATATAAGATATACAACTAATTTTATTTTAGCAGCCATGAGATATTTTAAATTTGACGGGAAATACAATCAGGATTTTTATGATTTATTAAAAGACTATGAGAGATTTGTTTTATATATTCTTTTGAAGCCCAATAAGAGATTTTCAGCAAGCACTGTTTACGAGTCGATTAAATGCTTGAATGAATCAAAACTCTCTGATGCAAAAAAGGTTTTTGCTCTTCAAAATGCTGAAAAAGACGAGTTGAAAGAATTAATTAATGGAAAAATATTTGATAATTATGTTGCAAAACTTCTTGTGTCTAAGTATTTTTGGATTGAAGAATGTAAGATAGATGATGTCATAGAATCAAATTTGGATTTTGATAAAGCTACATTGGAACATATTTTTCCACAAACCCCTACTGGTGGGACAAATTGGTCAAATAAAAAAGTTTTTTCAAAAAAATTTATTGAAGATTTTACTTACAGACTTGGCAATATGACATTATTGACGCATAAAGTAAATGTAACTATAAAAAATGGTGACTTTAAGACAAAAAAACAGCCTGAATATAAAAAAGCAAAGTTAAAACTTACAGCTGAACTTGGGAACATTCAAAGTATAGATAGTGCATATATAGAAAAAAGACAGATAATGATTACTAATAGTATTATAAAAGATTTAGAACTGTAGAAATGACAAACAAAATGACATGTAATGCAAGCGATAGCTTGATTGAAGCGATGAAAATAATCAATGAAAATGCCATGGGGATAGTTTTTGTCGTTGATGAAGACAATAAGCTTTGTGGAACGGTGACGGATGGTGATATACGAAGAGCTTTGCTAAAAGATATTGGGCTTCAGGAAAAGGTAAAAAATATCATTTCAAAAGAGTTTACTTTTGGAAGAGTTGGCGAATCTTATGAGAGTCTTATGTCAAAGATAACTCATAAAGTCAAAATAATTCCGCTCGTAAACGACTCAAACGAAGTAGTTGACTTTTTTGAATACCGACAAAATGTCTATTTTCCTGTGGCGATACCCAATCTTAATGGAAATGAGTTTAAGTACCTCACCGATGCTTTTATGAGTACTTGGATTTCAAGTAGTGGTGAATATATCGGTAAGTTTGAAAGTGAATTTGCAAAGTACTCTGATGCAAAATATGGCGTGGCTTGCTCTAATGGTACGGTTGCTATTCATTTGGCTTTAGTAGCGCTTGGTATTGGCGAAGGCGATGAGGTGATAGTGCCAGACCTTACGTTTGCCGCTACTATCAATGCAGTACTTCATTCATTTGCCACTCCTGTGATTGTCGATGTTGAAGAGGATAGCTGGTGCATTGACCCAAAAGAGATAGAAAAGGCTATTACATCAAAAACGAAAGCAATAATACCAGTTCACCTGTATGGACAGCCGTGTGATATGGGTGCGATAATGGAGATAGCCAAAAAGCATAATCTAAAAGTAATCGAAGATTGCGCAGAAGCTCATGGTGCGATGTATGGCGGACAAAAAGTTGGAAGTTTTGGCGATATAGGGTGTTTTTCATTCTATGGTAACAAAATCATTACTACTGGCGAAGGGGGCATGTGCACCACAAATAGTGAAGAACTCAATGACAAAATGAGAATTTTACGAGACCATGGCATGAGTAAGACAAAACGATATTGGCACGATGTAATAGGCTACAACTATCGTATGACAAACCTTCAAGCGGCTATCGGACTAGCCCAGCTTGAACGAATCGAAGAGATACATAAAAATAGACGAAAATACGAAGAAAACTACAAAGAGATATTACCAAATGATAAATTTGCTTTTCAAAGTGATTGCGAAAATAGGACAAGAGTTACTTGGCTTGTGAGTGTTCTTCTCAATGAGAGCATCGATAGAGAAGAATATATACAAAAGCTAAAAAATCAAGGGATAGATGCACGACCATTTTTTTATCCTCTGAGCGATATGGAGATATATAGGCCTTATTGCAAAGTGGAAACCCCTGTGACTCATAAACTTTCCAAGGTTGGACTGAACCTACCTACCTATGAGAGTTTGAAAAGCATGGGCGAGATTAGAAATATTTTAAGAGGTATGTATTAATGAATTGCAAAATCTGCAATAGCAAAAATGTAAATTTATTTCACACTAAAGTGTGGTCGGTAGATAATGGAAAAGTTTATAGATGTAGTGATTGTGAATTGATTTTTATAGATCCTATGATGAACGAAGAACAAGAGAGAGAATTTTATAAAAACTACAATGAATATGTTAAGAAAAGGGATGGAATAGTTGAATTCTCCATAGAAGAGTTTCATAAAAAAAGTAAATTGATTGCAAGTGAAAGATTGAAAGTAGTAGATAAATTTTTTAAAAATAAAAAAGTATTAGAGGTTGGATCTTCAACCGGGGCATTTTTATCTTTACTTGAGAATTGTAATACAAATGCCTGCGAACTAGCAACTGATAACTTAGAATACTCAAAACAATTTATAAATGGAACAGCATATAGTTCTATAGATGAAATTAAAGATAATAGTTTTGATGTTATTTGTTTGTATCATGTATTTGAACATATAAGAAAACCAATTGATTTTTTAAACAAATGTAAGTCACTACTTAATAGGGGGGGTATATTGTGATTGAAGTCCCATGTTCTGCGGATCCTTTAATAACATTATATAATTGTGAAGAGTTTAAAGATTTTGTATTTCAACCAATGCATCCCTTTGTTTACAATGAAACATCTTTGGATTATGTATTTGAAAAATCTGGTTTTAAAAAATATGAAGTGATATATCATCAAAGGTATGGTTTGGAAAATCATCTATCATGGTTTAAAAATAAAAAACCTGGTGGCGATAGTGAATTGACCGAGTTGTTTAGTTCTAATAATGAATATAAAGATAAATTAAAGAGTATTAAAAAAACAGATACAATTTTTTATATAGCCCAGGTAGCTGATGTATAAAAGCAAGACCTTTTTGGCAATTATTCCCGCAAGAGGTGGGAATAAGAGGCTTCCTGGTAAAAATATAAAAGAGTTGTGTGGCAAGCCGCTTATTGCATGGACGATAGAAGCGGCGTTAAAGAGTAATTATATAGACTCAATAGTAGTTACAAGTGATGATGAGGCTATATTGAAAATTTCAAAACAGTATAGTGTTAAAACTATCAAAAGACCAGATGAGTTGGCAAGTGATACTGCTACTACATTTGATGCCATAAAACATACGATAGATAGTGTAGAAAAATGCGATTATGTTGTATTACTTCAGCCTACGAGTCCGCTTAGAAATGAAAAACATATTGATGAAGCGATAGAGTTGCTCGATAAAAAAAATGCAGATGCGGTTATTAGTGTATGCGAGATGGAGCATAGTCCTTTGTGGTCAAATAGATTGGATGATAGTTTATCTATGAGCGGTTTTTTAAGAGATGAAGTTTTAAATAAACGAAGTCAGGATTTGGATAAATACTATAGGTTAAACGGTGCTATATATATTTGCGAAATTGATAAGCTTTTAGAGGAAAAAACTTTTTTTCTTAAAGATAACATTTTTGCATACATTATGGATAGAAAAAGCTCCGTAGATATTGATGACGAAATTGATTTTAAATTAGCAGAAATACTAATTTCAAGTGAATTATAAAATCGGTGTTATTCCATTTAACTAAATATATGACAAAAAGGTTTAAAGGTATGAATATAAGAGTAAACGCTATCAGCCCAGGTGGTATACTAAACAACCAGCCACACTGTTTTTTGGATAAATACAACTCATACGCAATAAGTAAAGGCATGCTTGACAAAAGCGATCTAAAAGGCACGTTAGTTTATCTATTAAGTGACATGAGCAAATATGTAAATGGTCAAAATATTGTAGTTGATGATGGGTGGAGTTTGTAGATCTGACATCGTTTTAAAAGTAATCAAAATGCGAGTGCTGCGGACTGCTTTTGGGATTTAGTTCAAAAATACCACAATTCAAGGAGGCTGGGAATGCTAAAAAAAATTTCGATAAAAAACTTCATATCTTACAAGTCTTTTGTGCTTGATTCTCCGTCTATGTTAAATGTGATAATAGGTGAAAATGACACAGGCAAAACTGCTTTATTAAAGCTTTTGTATGGTGCTTTAAAATCATTGGAAGAATTAGCTCTAAAAAATGGAGTGTCGTATAAAAAGATATTGTCAGACAAGCTTATAGGGACTTTTCAGCCTCGCAAAGGAAATCTGGGAGAGCTTGTCAGCAAAAGCCAAGCTGAAAAATTAACGGTCGAGGCCACAATGGGTGGTGAGAAGGCTCAGAATCTTTATTTTTCGTTTGGGTCATCTACGACAAATTCTATCTTGGATTGTAGCGAGCATATAGAGCCTATCAATGGTTTTAACACGATTTTTATTCCTGCAAAAGAAGTGCTTACAGCTTTCGACGCTATAGCGGCTACAAGGGAAAATCTTTTTATGGATGGTTTTGACGATACTTACCTCGACTTGATTCGCTCACTCCGGCTCAAGCAGCAAAGAGGCAATATTGCCAAGGAGTTAACAGATATAAACAAGACAATGGAAGAGCTGTTTGATGGTGTGCTTTCTCATGGTAACAAGGATTTGCCATTTGTTTTTAAAAAACAAAAAAATGAATTTTCAATGTCGCTAACCGCAGAGGGTGTTAAAAAAATAGGCATACTATCGACCCTGATTCGAAATAGGCAGCTTCATAGGGGGACTGTGCTTTTTATGGATGAACCGGAAACCGCATTACATCCAAAGGCAATCAGAAAGTTAGCATTAATGCTTGTAGCGCTCAGCAGAAATGGGATTCAGGTTTTTGTCACTTCACATAGTTATTTTTTAATAAAGCAATTGTCTATCATTGCTTCAAGAGACAAAGTCGAAATCATGTGCTATTCGCTTATTCGCAAAGATGGCAAGATCGAAAAGACAGAGTCAAATTTAAAAGATGGCCTTCCGACAAATCCTATTATCGATGAAGCGTTAGCGATGTTTGTCGAAGAGGTCCAAAATGAGGTAATCAGGTGAGTGTAGCAAATTCTATGCCACACACGGAAAATGGCATTACTATTAATTTTCCGGATAGCAAGTATTTTCAGTTTGAATCTTGCCAAGCATATATTGATATAAAAAATCAAGGTGTTAAAGAAATGGACTTCGGATGGTATGAAACAAAAACTAAAACAATGTGGCTTGTCGAATTGAAAGGATTTTTTAATCCAGACAATCCAAAACATATCATTCCCGATCTTTCATCGAAGGAAGTATTGAAAAACAAAATAGATGAACTTTGTGCAAAAGCAATACATTCGCTATGTATGCTTGCCTCTATGCGAAGAAATACAGCGTCTTGTGCAAGTAAAAAGCTACAAAAAGCTACAAAAATAAAACTTGTTTTCTTGGTAACGCTTCCGGGACATCTTTTGAGCTATTTATCTATCATTCATGATGTGCTAAACAGTTTACTACAGCCTTATAAAATTATTTTTGATGTTTCTGGACTGTTAGTTGTAGATCCACAAACAGCAAAAAAAGTTGGTTTGAATTGGGTAGGGTAGTTTTTGCACCTAACTAAATATAAGGCAAAAAGAGCTTAGAGCTAATACAGAGAAATACATCAAAGATATATCTAACAAATCCAGGATTGGTAGTTAGCTTTTTTAGGCATCAGAGTGTAGGGTATGCTAGGTTAGTAGATTTAGATTGTTTGGTGAGGGAGTAATAGAATGAAGCATACTAAAAAAATTACATTATTTTTTTTAATTGAGCAATTCTCAATGTATCCTAGAATATTTTATCACTTTGGTTTTAACTCGGAAAAATTGTTGTTAGACTTGTCAAGCTCAAAAAGCTTATTTGATTTTGGATTTACAGAAGTTGACTATGATAACCATGCAAACTTGAATCGAAGCATAAATATTTGGCTAGACAATATTAATTCCGTAAAATTAGACAATAAAAATATTTCAGAAATTTTGGCATATGAAAATATTTCACTTTGGCAATTTGCAAAAGAAGCATTGGCTTGGAATGTTAGATTGCCAGTAAAAGCAATTTTTTATCTGAATAGACTTTTTGAACAATTCTGCTTTTCTGACATGGTTTTTGCTTGCAATAAAGAAATGGATTTGCTAGATTTGACAGTTGAAGCTTTTTGCAAACAAAAAAATATAAATCTAACAATAGTCAGTAGAAAAAAAAATATTTTTTGTACTCAACAGGAAGATATTATTCAGCAGAGTGCAGATATGGCAATTGAAGCTGGCTCCAGAAGGCATATTAGGGATTTTGTTTTGCAACATAAAAGAGTATATGAAAAATATAAGCCATTATTTGTAAATACTATAATTTCAGAATATCGAGAAGGAGAAGATATTTTTGATCAAAGCTTCGAGTGTTTTAATGAATACTTTGCAAATATGGGTATTGTTTCATATAGGATGCTGTTGCCGATATACAGCAATATAAATGGTAGTAAAAAATCGTTTATAGAATATGTTTTGTCTTCAAAAAAATATCGTACACTATTTTTTGATGAATTTTATGATGATATAACACGACTGAATGCGGAAAGAAATATCGAATATTTTACAAAACTAGCAGACTTTATTTGTAATAACAATAACTTTAAAAATTATTTTAGCTGGGAAGGAATTTACTTCTTTGAAGCCCTTAGAAGCTTTTTTCTTGATATTATATCCTTTGTTTTACCTTATCAAGCTATAAGTTCACTTATTGTGGCAAGGAAAATCTTACAGCAATTGTCGCCAAAAATAATTTTTTTGACAAATGAAACTTGTTTTTATTCTAGAGCCATAATTATAGAAGCTCATAGGCAAGGCATAAAGACGATTGGTGTGACTCATGGCATTATTTGTCCGGAGCACGCAAATTATCTGGATGGAAATACAAGTAATTCAATTTGTGTTGATAGGTTTGATATGTCTTTTTTTGTTCCATTCAAGACATTTGTGTTTGGTGAATACTTCAGACATGTATTAAGTACTTTTGGTTCGCATAAAGTTGACGATGTTGTTGTATTGCCAAATTGGATGAAAATAGCAAAGCTTGAAAAAGAAAACAATCTTGACGATAAAGATCTTTTATTGTCATTTGGTTTAAAAAGAAAGTATCTGTTGTTTTTGTCATCTGATGTTTTTGATGTGGAGAATATTGAGTTTGTCTTGCAAAATTACAATCTGCAAGAAAATGATTTTGTGATTAAATTGCATCCATTGTCAAAAAAAGCCGATATGTACCGAACTTTATGTTTATCATACGGTGTTAAAGCATTTATTTTAACAGATGGATTGGAACTTTTAATTAGAAATGCTTCTAAAGTATTCGCACTTGCTTGGAGTACTACAGTGTTAGACTGCTTTAATTGTGGGATTAAGCCATTTGTATATGGTTCATATATTGAATGTTCTTTGCCTTGGTTAAAATATACAAATAGTATTTATGATATTCAAAGTAATGATGTTGCATTAACGCAAGAAGATATTGCGGAGCTGAAGTATTATGGAATTGGAATGAGTGATAAGGCTGAATTATTTCGTATTTTTGATGAGCAGGTTTTAAGTCTGATATCATTGAATGGCAGTATCGAATGAGTAAAAAGTTAAAATTTGCCCTAGTTGGTTGTGGTAGGATATAGGAAATAAGGAGCTTTCTTGGTTTATAATTTTACGCCACATTTTTGATAATCCGCAAGGAACATTCTTAAAAGAAAGATTTGGTATGATACTCACTCTAAAGCCTTTTTGATTTAGTGTTTATGGGTTTTTTCTCACTAAAATTATACCAT
>JAVRLX010000045.1:0-11638 GCA_031960985.1 Campylobacterales bacterium
AGTGTAATTCTATTGATAGTTTGACCTATCAAAAGTCCAGCAAAAAGAGTCAAAGCAAATACTAGAGGAATAGTTATAGATACTATAGCCGCCTCTCTAAGACCAAGCATAAAATAAAGGAGTAAGACAATAATACCGATTGATATTGCAAGGTGGAAAGTTAGCTCTCCAACAACATGTCCGGCCTTATAACCATCATCCCTTGTAACTATAAGTTCAACATCTTTAGGTAGCCCAGCCTTTATCTCCTTGAGTTTTTTATCTATGGCTTCACCAACAACAACAGCATTAGAGCCCCGTTTTTTTGCCACAAATACAGTAAGTTGCTCTTTTTTCTCCCCTGCCCCACCATCATACGCCTGCCCTTTTGTGACATAGGCGTTTTGTTTTATGTTAGAAGTGAGAGCATCCTCTATTCTTGCAACTTCTTTGAGATAAACAAGTCTTCCACCTCTTGATGAAACTATTATCTCGCCCAAATCGGCATAGTTTTTTAAATACCCCTCAAACCCTATCTCAACACTTAGTTTATCACCCTCTACTTTTCCAGCTGGCAACGCAAAAGCGGCGGAAGATATCGCTTTTTGAATATCAAATACACTCAAATTGTATGCGGAGAGTTTTGCAGAATCGAGCCATACATTAAATTGCCTTTTGTTTTCTGGCTTAATCCCAACTACTGAAACATTTTCAATTCTAGCAAGCTCATCGGTTATCTCTCTTGCAATATTAAAAAGCGCCCCATTATCAAGGGTTTTTGAGCCAACAGCTATTGTATAGATAGGGACTTCATCGATATCCATTGGTTTTATTAATGGCGGCAAGGCATTTTTTGGCATTAAATCCATATTTTGCATAACTCTATCATAGAGTTTTAACAGCGAAATCTCTTTGTTTTGCCCAACCTTAAATTGAACCGTTACAACACCAAAACCATTTTGAGCCATCCCAAATACATGGTCAACTCCGGTTAGTTCATTTAATTTTTTTGATAATGGCTCAACTATTACCTTTTGTACATCTGCCGAACTTGCGCCTGGATATGCAACTATAACGCTGGCCGATGGAACATCTATTTGAGGATTCTCCTCTTTTGGCGTTAAAATAAAAGCAAAAATTCCAAGTATAAGCACAAAAGTTGCAAGTATCGGGGTTAGAGGGCTTCGTAAAAAGGTTTTTGCCAACCTTCCAGCAAAGTTTAGGCGAACCTCCTCCTCTAACTCTTTGAGCTCTTCTTCAGTCTCTTTTAGTTCGCGCTCTGTTTTTTCGAGCTCATGTTCAGTTTTTTCAAGCTCTTTGGACAACTCTTTGTCGTTTAAATTTTCATTAAGCTTTAACGGCATACCCTACTCCACCTTTTGGCCATCTTGTAAGCTATCTCGTGGATTTTCTATAAGTTTTGCCCCAATATTTACCCCTTCGGCAACCACGCTTTCGCCATTTTGTCTTTTTATTTTTAGTGGTCTAAATTTAGCGACTCCATTTACATATTCAAATACGCCAACAGCGCCGCCCCTTTTTGCAATTGTATTAACAGGAAGAACTATCTGCCCTTGATCGGAAGCCAAAAGTAACTTAACAAACATGCCACTATAGAGCCCCTCTTGACTTAAAGGTTCAGCTCTAAGTAAAAAGTTTCTCCCATTTGCGCCAGTTGGCGATAGTGATATAACTTTTGCCTCTATAGTTTTTGCTCCACTTTTAAATTTTACAATCTGACCAACGCTAAAATTTTGAACCTCACCCTCATAAACATCAGCCTTTATCCTAAGGTCATTTTTCCCGCTCAAAAGAATAACTGGCTGACCAGGCATAGCTAAAGAGGCGATTGTTAGGTATTTTTTTAAAACCACTCCATCTATTGGTGAACGAACAAGGGAGTAGCTTTGATCGTTTTTGGCTTGTTTGAGCATAGCAAGTGATGCAGAGAGCATTTGCGATTTTGTCTCATAGTTTAGCTTCATACGCTCAAACTCTTTTTCGCTAACAACTCCTTTTTCAAATAAAATTTTATATCTCTCAAGGTCTTTTTTTGCATCTTCGGCCATAGCTTTGGCGCTAAGGTAGTTTGCATTTGCGCTTATTGCCGCCGCCTCGGTGCCGGTTGCATCAATTTCAAAAAGAGGATCTCCTTTTTTAACGCTATCCCCCTCTTCTACATATATTCTTTTCACATAACCACTCATTTTCGAGCTCACGACGCTCTCATTTTTTGAATATACGGTAGCAGACAATTCAGTCGACACCCCTCCACTGCCAACGGTATAAAGCTTTGGCGTCGCAACAAGCGACATAGAACAAACTGCAATCATAAAAATTGTTTTTTTCATCTTTTTAATCCTTTACTCCTAAACCTATGGCGTATTTGTATTCTGCTTTTGCATTTAGATACATAGCTTTTGCCTCTATCTCTTCAGCCTTAGCAACAAGCGCTTCAGCCTCCTTTTTGATTAGCTCTGTGATATTAGTTAGCCCGTTTTGATATTTGATTTTGTAGTTTTCAAATATTTGGTTTGCAAGCTCCCTCTTAGAAGCGGTTTGCAATACAAGCTTTTCTTTTTGTTTCATATCAAGCTCTTTTTGTTTTGCGTCAAATTTGGCATATCCTTTCATAGAGGCGGCCTCAAACGAGGATTTTAAAAACTCAGCCCTTGCAGCCTCCCTTTTTGCAGTACCCCCTCCAAAATCAGTCAAGCTATAAGATAAGCCCACACCAACCATATAAAAATCTTTTGAACTAGATAGTGTCAAAACATTATCGTTATATCCATATTTAGCAAATGCAAATATCTTTGGTAAATATTCAGAGATGGTAGCATCGCTCTTTTTTTTGCTCGCCTCTTTCATAAATTCACTAGCTTTTAGCTCATCTCTATTCTCATAGCTACCATTTGACACACGAACCTCATAAAAGCCAGACACACCATCAACACTATCATCATCTGTTAAAAATTTGAGATACTCCAGTGCCGTTTGGTATTGTTTTTCGGCCTCAAACAGTCTAGCATCAGCGGTTGTCTTTGCAACCTCTGCCTCCATAACATCAGTTTTTGAGGCTAATTTTTGCTTGTACATCTCGTTTACGTTGGAGAGTATCATCTCTACACTTCTGTGAGAGACTTTAGCCGCCTCTAAATATCTTTTTGCCGCAACAGCGTAGTTATAAGCCTTTAAAGCCTCTATTGCCATCCGTTTTTCATCTTTTTTAGCAATAAACTCTGCCGCTTTTTCCATATTTTTGGCCGCATCCTCTTCGCGACTTAGCATAAAACCGGTAAAAATTGGGACTTTATATTCTGCAGTTGTTTCAAAATTATTTCTAGCTTTTGGTTCATTCATCTCTGATATCATCATATCGTTTGGCGTTACCTCCCGACTTGATAACTTAGAGTTAAATACATATCCAGCACTATCGGTTCTATAAAAATTTTCATTTAGGGTAATTTCCCCAAATTTTTTTGAACTAATCTCTTTTACCCTTGCCTTTGCTATATCAAGGCTGAGCTTTTTTGCTTTTAACTCTTTATTATTTTCAAGTGTTTTGGTTAGTATTTCATCAAAATCACACTCTTTGCCAAACAGCGCAAGCGGTACGAAAAAAGCTAACAATATCCGTTTCAACTACCACTCCTAAAATATTGTTATAATCAAACGAAAATTATACCATAACTCAAAATTATTCACCCTAAGGATTTTGGAAAATAATTGTACAATTGCCTTATTAAACGACAAGGAGTCCAATGTGCCACTTCAGGGTTTAGAAGGGATGGATGGTTACCAACTCGCTATTTTTGCAATAACCGCTATAGCGGTACTAATAATATTAAAAACAAAAAAATGAATTTTACACAAAAGTCATAACTTCGGTTGCATCCATATAAACACTCCAAGCAATATAATAAGTAACTGTAAAAACATAATAAAAACAGAGCCTAATATATTGCCTATTTGACAACTGGTGCATTGTTTATATTTTTGAGATTCGTACTGTGCATAGAAAAAATATCCTATTATAAGAGCAGGAACAAGCCAAACTATATATTTTTCAATCGCATAGATGTATTCTAATAAAGCGCCTTTTGTAAAAAACGGCACAATAAATGTCAAAAAAATTGCTAACATAGTATATTTTGCGGCTCTTTTGATGTAATCTCTATAAAATACGGTAGGACAAGAGCCATTACTGCTATCTTTTACGAGTCCAAACTCTAAATAATCGTTAATTCTTTGTTTTACCTCTTTATCAACTCTATCTACAAAGGTACTACCAAAACAGTGATCTAAATGTTGTTGAAAAATACGAGCCTCTTCCCCTTCAAAGTCACAATTATGGACATTTGCATCCAAATCTTCATATACAACAGTTATTTTTTCATACCGCTCTACATCTACACTAATTCCATCGTAGTATATGCTTCGCTCAGTTGCTGTAGTTTTTTTAGAATGTTTGATAATGCGACTATTAATATATGGTTCGTATCCATTTCCTCTATTAAGCGCTATTATATTCAAATCTATGCCTATCAATATAGCGCTTAAAGCTTTTAGATTATTGGCTTTCATCGTATCTATCATATCAGATACCACAGCGCGCAAATTATCGTCAAAAAAACGGACATTGCCAGATATGCGCCGAATAGATGGATCTGGATATTTTACCAACTCTTTTACCATCAAAAACCTTATTTATTCAAAATTAATCCAGATAACGCTAACTATCCAGATTAATGAGAGGGATTAATTAGTGGTGACTTTTGCTAACCACTACTAACATTTTAAGATTAATAAACACAAATCGTATAAACTGCCAAATAACATTTGTTCTAAGCTTTTTGGCAGTTTTTGATGGAAGCATTGTGGTATTAAACTTTTCGTTTTTAGCAAAGTTAATTTCCTCAATTTTAGCCATAGTTTTACTCCTATTTTGTATTTTGTTTTATTCTGGAATTAATGTCCAACCCGGATTTAATTTGGCTTTATAAATAAACATGTAATGCAGGATGTGTTTAATCCAGTGCCCAGCTAACCCTATTTCACCAAATGTATAATCTGTATCTCTTCCTGTTCCAGGATATTTATCAAAATCTGGTACAACTGGATATACTGTCATAGCGGCCGCTTGTCCATCAAGCCAACCTTTACCAGCAGAAGCGACACACGCAGCGCCCATCTCGGCCATAGACGCTTCATGAAGAGTGGCATTTGGACCTTTAAGTATCAAATCGCAAACACTATGAGCTACCGTTTTGCCCATTATACCGCTTGGCATACCAGTTCTTGGAGGCGTTGGATTGATTACTGTACCATTTGGGGATTTCATTGGTTTTGAAATGATATGAGGAGGCGCAAACGCTATACCCGCCGCAAAAATATTTTTATATTTAGGGTTTTGATATTTGCGAGGCCAATCGCTAGCTTTCCATTCATTATATGGTTTTGGCGTATAGTCAGCATCAACTTTCATAAAGCCATTTGGCGCAAAAAGCTCATCTGTAATATCTTCGCCCACTTTGTTATAAGCTTTTAGACCTACGCCGGCAAAAGGTGGTATTAGCATAGCAAAATCAAATGTTTCTTCACCTTTTGAACCGTCAAGTAACTCATACTCAACTTTTCCCTCTTCAACTTTGCTTACATGAGCACCAATAATATAATCGACGCCTCTTTCCGCAAAAAGAGATTCTGTGAATATTCTAGAGCTTACAACATAACCGCCGACTTTCATATGAAGCCCACCCATACCAAAGTCACCTAAAAATGATTCATTTGAAATCCATTTAATATCTGCCATATCGCGAAGGCCAGCTTTTCTTAGTTCGTGTTCAATATTAAAAATATATTCAAACGCCGCCCCTTGGCAGGTACACATACCATGCCCAGTACCGACAAGAATTTTTTGCCGCTCCCCTTTTTTCATCTTCTCCATACATTTTTTAAGTTCATGAAACGCATGTTCTGCATGGTCTGCAGTACAAACCGATACCGTATGTTTACCTATTTGAGAGCCTTCACCCAAACCAGGCGTTGCGCCAAAGTTTAGTTTTGGACCGGTAGCATTGATTAGATAGTCAAAAGTGACTTCCTCAACTTGTCCATTTTTGTTTTGCCCCGTGTATTCTATCGTTACAAACGGCTTATCTGTACCCTCTTTACCTTCAGGATGGATACTTACAGCTTTGGCCTGTTTGTAAATAATTCCAGCTTTATCATATACAGGCTGTAAATCAAATGTAACATCCTTTTTACTCATTTGTCCTACGCCGACCCAAATATTTGATGGAATCCAATTCCATTTTGAATTTGGTGTTACCACAACCACTTCATGCTTACTTCCAAGCCATTTAGCGGCAAATGTAGCGGCGGTATGTCCCGCAACACCACCTCCTAAAACAACAACTCTTGCCAATGTGTATCCTTTTTATTAAGCTTCACAAAAATTACAGAAAAAAGCTAAATCAAAGCAAACAACAGTAATCTTCATTTATTGTACTAAAGATTACTATTTACTGTGATTATTATAATTTTTTGCAATAATCCAGTTGGATTATAATTGTATAATTAAGCTTAAAATAAAATTATAAAATAGTGTCAAAGCATACATTTTTTAGCAAATTTTCATATTGAAGCATTAAAATATTACAAGCAATATGTATTAATTAGCGAAGAATAAAGGCTAAAGCGCCGCTAGTTATTTAAAAATTTTTCAAAAAGTCGTCTTAGTATTAATCCGTCTTTTGGGCTACCGTTGGCTTTTGCTCTGTTTTCAAGGGCAAGTATCTCCTCTTTTGATAAGTTAAAATATATGACGCTTATCGCCGCATCAAACTCTTGTTCGGCAAGTTTTTTTGTTAGAGTAGTTTTGCCAATATTGACTGCTAAAGGTTTTTCGTCATCTGGATTTTCATTTTCCTCAAATATACGTGTAAGACTCATAAAGTTGGTATAAAAATCGACAATAAAAGCTATCTGCTCATCCTCTGAGTAGTGCCCCTTTTGACGAAAAAAGGAACCCGCCTCATCTATGTATCTTTTGAGCTTTGTATATCTTTTTTTTATCTCTTCGATTTTTTGCATCTTTGTCTGCCTATATAATACCGCTTAGTCGCAGTAGCGCCGAACTGTCGGCGTCTCTACCCATAAACTCTCTAAAAATATCTCTCATATCTTCCGCTCCCCCTTTGGCAAAAACACTCTCTCTTATTTTTGCGCCTTTTGAGTAATCAAGCTTACCGCTCTCATCAGTAAAAGCAAAAAACGCATCAGCGCTCAGTACTTCCGCCCATTTGTAACTATAATACCCCGCAGCATATCCCCCGGCGAAAATATGCGAAAAAGAGTTTTTGAATTTGTTATACTTTGGCGGCATTATTACGGCAACATCTTTTCTTACCTCTTCAAGTATTCTCTCAGCTCCACTCTCATCCGTTTTGTTTGCGTGTATCTTCATATCAAAAATACCAAATTCAAGTTGTCTTAACATACCTAGCGCAGATTGAAAATTTCGAGCCTCTTTAAGCTTATCTATATCATTTTCAGGTAACGGTTCTTTTGTTTTGTAGTGAAAAGAAAATAGTTTTAACACCTCTTTTTCATAAGCAAAGTTTTCCAAAAATTGCGATGGAAATTCAACCACGTCCCACATTACACCATTTACGCCCGATACCGAAGCTACTGTATTCTTAGCCAGCAAATGATGCAGAGCGTGACCCATCTCATGGAAAAGCGTTTCAATGTCAGAGTGTTTTAAAAGAGACGGCTCTTTTTTTGTCGGACTAGGAAAGTTGCAGACGATAAATGCAATCGGCATACTCTTTCTTCCTTTATGGTCGATATGAGCATTTTTCCAGTTATCCATCCATGCGCCCCCTTTTTTGTCTTTTCTAGCGCAGAGATCCATATAAAGTCTACCGATTAGTCTGTTTTGCTCATATATATCAAAGGCTAAGGCGCTTTTATCCCATAGTTTTGCTTTGACCTCTATAAACTCTATCCCAAACATATTTTTCAAAAACTCAAACATCCCTCTTAACACAGAGTTTAGTTCAAAATACTCTTTAAAATACTCCTCATCAATCCCAAAAGCCTCTTTTCTAAGTTTTTCTGAAAAATATGCGACGTCATAGCTTTGAAGATCATCTACACCATATTTTTTTGCAAACTCTCTAAGCTCGTTTATCTCTTTTTCTCCAGCCGGCTTTGATTTTAGCGCAAGGGATTCCAAAAAAGAGAGCACTTCATTGTGCGATGAAGCCATCTTTGTAGCAAGCGAGAGTGAAGCGAACGAGTCAAAGCCAAGAATTTTTGCCTTTTCATCCCTATGAGCTAAAATCTTTGTAATAAGCTCCCCATTTTTTGCCCCCCTTGTTACATATGCACGGTATAACTCCTCCCTTTTTGCTCTATCGGAACCGTATGTCATAAAAGCCGTAAAGCTCGGTCCTTGAAGGGTAAATTTATAAAGTGTTTTGCCATCTTTTTCGATTTTTGCGCTATTTTTTTCAAATTCAGGCATTTCAGATACCGCTTCTTCATCCACTATCATTTCAAAAGCATTCGTATCATCGAGGACATTTTGGCTAAATTCGTTTTCGTAGCGGCTAAGCTCTTCGTTTATTTCGCCTATCCGTTTTTTTTTGGCGTCATCTAGCCCTACCCCTTCAAGTTCAAAGCTTTTTATCTCAAGCGTAAGCGCTGTTTTTTGCTCCTTTGTCAACTTTTCTGCCTCGGCTTCATAAACCAATTTTAAAGCCAAATAAAGCTCTTCATTTTGGGAGATCTCTGTACTATATTCACTCAGAATTGGCAAAAGCTCTTTTACAATTTTTTGGGTTTTTTTGGAATTTTTAACCCCATTGAGATGAAATATAGGCTGAGTATAAAATGAGAGTTTTTCATCCAGCTCTATAAGCGGTAAAAAAAACGAAATAAAGTTTTTATCTGACTCTTTGAGTAGTTTTTTTATTTTTTTTCTATTTTTTTCTATTTGCTGTATGCTTTTTTCTTTTAACGCCTCTAAATCGGTTGGGAAATCGGGGAAATAACTCATATTAGAATGCTCCATTTTTGTATAAAGTTTGCGCCTAGCGCCTGTGAAAAATCATCTGCAATATCTTCAAAATCCTCTATTCCAAGGGATATTCTAAGCATAAAAGGGCTTATGCCCATATCTGCTTTTTGCTCTTCACTATACTCTGCATAAATTGTAGAATACGGGTGTATTACTAGTGTTTTGTTGTCACATAGATTTGTCGAACGTCTTGCAATTTTGAGGGCATCCATAAAAGCATAACACTCTTTTTTGCTTCCAAGCTCAAACGTAAGCGCCGAACCGGGATAGCGAAACTGTATCGAAGAGAGCTTATAAAAGCTACTATCTTCAAGTCCAGGGTAATTTACGCTTTTAATATCGGGCCTATTTTTGAGCCATTTGGCAAGCAACAAAGCATTAATACAAGCTTTATCAGCCCTTAAGGCCATCGTTTCAAGTCCAAGGCTTTGCAAATAAGCGTTATGCGGGCTCATAGCCGCTCCGAAGTTTCTAAACACCTCTTTTTTTAGACGATTAAAAAACGCTCCGGAACCAAACTTGTGCGCCCACTCTTTAAGGGATGGATTTTTACCCCACTCGTAAACGCCATAATCTAGTATCACTCCACCTACGCTTGTCGCTCCACCTGAAAAAAATTTGGTAGTAGAGATAACCTCTATGTCAAAGCCAAGCGCCTCACCGTCGCTGAGATACGGCGGGGTCATCGTACTATCGGCTATTAGCAGTATTCCATGCCTATCGGCTATCTCTCTTAATGCGGCTATGTCGGCAACTTCAAGTTGTGGGTTTGTAACAGTTTCAAAAAACAACGCTCTTGTATTTTTGTCTATTAAGCTCTCTACCGATTCTAAGTCGCAAAAATCTGCCATACGCACATCTATGCCAAATCCTGCAAAAGTTTTTGCAAAAAGCGAATATGTATGCCCAAATAGATATTTTGACGATACTATATTGTCGCCTGAAGCGCATATCGTCAGTACCGTATTGGAAATTGCGGCCATACCGCTAGCTAAAGCTACGGCGTATTTTGCTTTTGATACGCTTTTTAGTTTTCTCTCAAAAAAATCCACCGTCGGATTTGCCGTTCTCGTATATGCAAAGCCCGGTTTTTGTCCACAAAAAACAGCCTCTATCTCTTTTGAATCTTCAAATTCAAATGCAGCGCTGTCATAAACTGGAAAATTCAGAGAGCCGTATGGGTCTTTTTGGTTGTATGCTACATGAACAGCTTTTGTATTAAAACCTTTCAAAAACAATTCCTACTTAATTTAATGTATGTTTTAGAGTGACAATACAAACTCTTCATAGCTCATACCGACAGAGCTTAGAGTTGAATCTAAAAGCTTTAGGCTCTCGTTCATTCCGCCATTTTTTTCAGCTTTTACTAAAGCCTCATATACGGGCGCTATTTTATTAATTGCTTCACGAGACGGAACACGCCTAACGGAGTAGTATCCTATTATGTTGCCTTGAAGGTCGTAACTAGGGGTAACATTTGCAAGCACCCAATAATAGCTTCCATCTTTTGCCATGTTTTTGACATACGCAAATATCTCTTTTTTTGCCTGCACCGTATCCCATAAAAGTTTAAAAACTATTTTTGGCATATCTGGATGTCTTATTATGTTGTGGTTGGCGCCTAGAAGCTCCTCTTCTGTATAGCCGCTCATTTTAATAAAAAGCTCATTGCCGTAGGTAATAATCCCTTTTGTATCGGTCTTTGATACTATAATCTCGTCTTCGGCAAATGTTTTTTCCGTATTGTTAGGGGTGGGCATATCTGTATCTCCCAAAAAAAATTAATTTAATATATCTCTATTTCCCTTGTTGTTTGCCTGAGATAAAACTCCCATAGCTTCTAGCTGTTCAACTATTCTTGCCGCTCTATTATAACCTATTTGAAGTCGTCTTTGAATATAGCTAATTGAGCTTTTGCGCTCCGTTAATACTATATTTTTAGCTTCGTCATATAGTTCATCTAGTTCGCCGGAGTCATAATCTCCGCCGCCACTCTCGCCTTTTTGCGTAGCCTCCATCAAAAAGCTCTCATCATATTCAGGAGCCCTTTGGCTTTTTAAAAACTCTACCACTTTTTCTATCTCAGCCTCAGAGCTCCAAGGGGCATGCAATCTAACAACACCGCTTGCTCCTGGAGGGGTAAAGAGCATATCGCCTCTACCTAATAGACTCTCAGCCCCCATTTGGTCTAGTATTACTTTGGAATCTATTTTTTGACCAACTTTAAAGCTAACTCTGGATGGTAAATTTGCCTTAATAAGCCCTGTGACAACATCGACGCTTGGGCGTTGTGTGGCGACTATGAGGTGTATCCCCGAAGCTCTTGCCATCTGCGCTAGGCGGGCGATACTTAGCTCCACCTCTTTGCCGCTAGTCATCATAAGATCAGCCAGCTCATCTATAATAACCACAATATATGGGAGTTTTGCCTCTCCAACCAATGGCGCTTTTTCGTTAAAGTTTTCAATATTTTTGGTTTTTGTCTTGCTCATAAGAAGGTATCTTCTCTCCATCTCAAGCACCATATTCGCCAGAGCATTTATCGCCTGCTTTGGCTTAGTGATTACGGGA
>JAVRLX010000046.1:0-11325 GCA_031960985.1 Campylobacterales bacterium
TACATGCGCTTTTTTAAATTCGCCCCCTTTTATTTTATACCCATCTTCAAACTCTTCACACTCAATGCCAAAAGCCCTTAAGTTTGTTATAACGGTCGTTATTCTATCCGATTCTTTTACCCGTAGCTCCTTAGCGTTTCTAACCACGCTTGTCCCTTCAGCCACTGCCATAGCAATTGAGAGGGCTGGAAGCTCATCTATTAGCCATGATATATTCTCGCTTACCTCAACGGCTTTTAGCTTTGCCCCCTCCACTACGATGTCGCCTATTGGTTCATACACATTTTCTTTTTCTATAAACTCAACTTTTGCCCCCATTTTTTGCAAAGTTAAAAAAGCTTCGATTCGAGTTGGATTAAGGGTTAGATTTTTGAGGGTTATTTTAGCCCCCTCCGTAATAGCGGCGGCCACCGCAAAAAAAAATGCGCTTGACGGATCAGATGGAACACTCATATCAAGCGGTTTTAGCGGCGCATTCATCGGGGATATATATATTTTGTCGCTTACTTTAATATCTGCGCCCATACCAGCAAGCATCCTCTCCGTATGGTCACGGCTAAGCTCTGGTTCACTAATAACAGAAGGGGCTTTGGCGTTTAGAGCGGCCAAAATAAGGGCGCTTTTTACCTGTGCAGATGAAATCTTACTATCATAAATTATCCCATCAAGCTTGCCGCCCCTTATGGCAAGCGGAGCCAAATTGCCGCCATCTCTTCCATCTATCTTTGCCCCAACGCTTCTAAGCGGCTCTGCAACCCTTTTCATCGGTCTGCGTCTGAGATACTTATCCCCTGTAAGGACAAAAAAACCATCAATTGAAGATAAAAAACCAGACATAAGGCGTATAGTAGTACCAGAGTTGCCGCAATCTAACACATCATCTGGCTCACTTAGCTTATTTGGTGGCGTAATTATTAGCACATCGCCATCCCACTCCGCTTTTGCGCCAAGAGCCACGGCGATACCGAGTGAATTTAGCGTATCTTCCGCTTTTAAAAAATTTTTTATCTTTGAGGGTTTATCTGACAAAAGCGAAAAAATAGCGCATCTGTGTGAAATAGACTTGTCGGCGGCTATGGAGTCTATCGTTATATCAAATTTTGACGCCGCCGCTACCTCCAACCCTTTTGTAAATTCACCACTCACTGCTTAAGTCCTATGTGAAGCTCATTTTCAAGCGCCGCCAAAACTTCGGTTGTTACTGCTATGATATCTTTTTCCTCTAGCGTTCTATCGTCGGCTTGAAGTTCCAACCTTACCGTGAGGCTCATCTCTTTTGCATTCGGTTTTTCTTTGTAGGTATCTATCGGGTAAATATTTTTTAGAAGCGGATTTTGCACCGACTCTAAACATTTTTTAATAGTTGCATAGGAGAGATTGCAAGGGACCTCAAGGCTCAAATCTCGAACGCTTTTTTGAAATTTTGAGAACTCAGCGGCTTTTTTACTATTTTGCGGAAGCTTTGACACATCTATTTCGCACACAAAACAGCTTTTTAGAGAGAAAAACTCTTCGGCATTTGGATGAAGTTTTGCCACAAAACCTATATTTATCCCCTCTTTTATAATATGTGCGCTTTGGTATGGATGCAAAAATTCCCCTTTTGTCTCATATGGCACAAGTTCAAAACCGCCAAATATATCCGCTAGTTTTGACACAAAAGATTGAAAATTGATGATTTGCGGTTTACCTGCGTTTTTGATTGAGTCGTTTTCTAGCTCATTTGCCCAAACAAACGAAATTAGCGTTCTCTCCTCTCTTTTTTCGTCAAACACTACGCCAGACTCAAAAAGCGCAATTTTGCGTTGTGAATTTTTTGCATTTTTTGACGCTGAACTTAGAAGATTCAAAAGAAGCGTAGTTCTTAGGGTATTTAGCTCTGACGTTATCGGATTTACTATATCTAACTCCTCTTTTAGACAAGCAAAGCCGAATTTCTCCTGCAACCCTCTATCTGCAAAAATAAAATGTACCGTCTCAAAAAATCCAAGAGAGACTGCATTTTGTCTAATATTTTTCAAAAATTTATAATTTCTAACGGAGTCATTAAATCTAGGAGCCTCTGTAAAATTTAGAGGTACAGACTCTATCGTATCTATACCCCTTATGCGAACTATCTCCTCTGCTAGGTCGTAAACATTGAATATATCATGTCTAAAGTTTGGTGTTTTAACAGAACAGCTATCAAACTCTGCATTGACGGTAACATCAAAATATAGTTTTCTCAAAAGATTTACTATAAGGTTTTTATCTAATGCAGAGCCTATTATCGTATTGATTTTGTTAATATCTACTTTTATCGGCTCCCTATTTAGCGGTTTAAAATCCTCTGCATATCCAGCATAAAAAACAAACCCGTAATATGCCGACATAATCTCGGAGGCATAGTTTAGCCCCATAAGCAAATCCGGCTCGCTTCCCCTTGAGCTTCTATAAAACAGGGCGTCATCTCTCTCTTTTAGCCTGCTTTGAATTTCCAAAACAACCGATGGAGAGATATAGGAGGCGGCTAATATTATATTTTTATCTTCCTCTGTAGGTTCTGAATCTTTTTCCTGTTTAATACCTATCGAAAGAGCTGTTTTTTTGCCTCTTATCTCCTCTGCGCCATTTTCAACACTGTCAAGATGAATATCTATTTTTTCATCTGTTTTGTTAAATGCGCTTTCGCCGAAAAAAGAGAGGTTAACTCCTACTGCATGAGCCACATAGGTGGTTAGATTTTTTAATTTATCGCCGCTACCACTTTCGCCTACAAGAGAAAGCCTGTAATCTATAAGGAAAGTCTCTTCGCTAAAATCACTTGAGCGCTCAAAGACTCTAAATGCCACATTTGCAGTTGTTTTTGAATGTGAGTGCAAGGATATTATTCTACCTATCCCTTTTTCATTCTCTTTTACTTTTTTGCCGTCAAACTCTTTTAGCTCCAGCCCATAATAAGCGGCTATCTCTCTAGCTACGCCGCGCACGCTTAAGCAATCGCCCCTATTTGGAGTAATTTCTATTTCAAATACAGAATCGACTATTTGAGCCACTTTTGACAGCTCTTCGCCTATCTTTATTTTGTCGATACTATGATCAAGTATCATAATTCCATCGTTTAATTTTGGGAGCCCAAGCTCTGTTGCAGAACAGAGCATCCCATAACTTTGCACGCCTCTAAGTTCGGCTTGCTTTATAATGATACCGCCAGGTAAATGGGTCCCTATAGTGGCAAGGGCTGTGTGCGCCCCTTTTTTTACATTTTTTGCACCACAAACAACATCGAGTATGGTTTTACCATTATCAACTTTGCAAACTGAGAGTTTATCGGCATTTGGATGTTTTTCAAGGTCTATTATCTTGCCAATAACAACCCCTTTTGGTAGCTCTATTTTTTTATATCCAGCTACTTCAAGCCCTATTTTATTTAGCGTATCAACAATATCGCTATCTTTTATATTTGAAATATCTATAAATTCGCTTAGCCAACTTCTAGTAAAAATCATACAAATTGCTCCATAAGTCGCAAATCTCCCTCAAAAAGAGACCTCATATCCGACGTGTTATTAAGTAGCATAGAAAACCTCTCCACGCCTAGTCCAAATGCATATCCACTCACATTTTTATATCCTACCGCCTCAAATACATTTGGATCTACGATGCCGCATCCAAGCACTTCTAGCCAACCTGTATGCTTACATACTCTACATCCATCCCCACCGCAGAATACGCAAGATATATCCACCTCGGCGGATGGCTCCGTAAAAGGAAAAAAGCTTGGACGGAATCTAACTTTTACATCGCCAAACATATGCCTTAAAAAGTCTTCAAGTAGCGATTTTAGATTGGCAAACGATACTCTATCCCCCTCTTCTACGACAAGACCCTCCACCTGATGAAACATTGGCACATGCGTAAGGTCATAATCCCTTCTGCATACGGCTCCGGGAGCTATCATTCGAATAGGTGGTTTTTGAGCTAGCATCGTTCGTATCTGTACACTTGAGGTGTGGGTACGAAGAAGCATTGAGTCTTTCATATAAAAGGTATCTTGCATATCCCTTGCTGGATGGTGTTTTGGTAGGTTGAGGGCTTCAAAGTTGTTAAAGTCGTTTTCAACGATAGGTCCTGTCTCTATAGAAAAATTCATAGAGATAAAATACTCTATCATCTTATCCATCGTTGCAAGCGCTGGGTGCAAAGCGCCGGCAGACGATTTTGTATCTATAAGCGCAATGTCTATTTTTTCTTTTTCAAGTTGTTTTTTTAGAGCAATTGCGGCTAGCTTCTCTTTTTTTGCCTCAAGAGCGGCGCCGACACCTTCTTTAATCTCGTTTAGCTTTTTGGCAAGCTCTTTTTTGGCCTCACTATCAAGCTCTTTCATTCTTAGAAACTCAGTGGCCAAAAACCCTTTTTTACCGAAAATTTCTATTCTTATCTCTTCTAACTCTTCTAGGCTTTTTGCCCCTTCAACTTTTTTTAGCCAATCCTGCAAATTATGTTTCCTTGTTTTATCTCTTTGTTTAGCTTATTTTACAATAGAGTTCATTATAATAATCGCAAACACAAAAGAGAGGAGCTTCAATAATGACGGTATTTCATAAAATTTTAAACGGTGAGATTCCCTGCTCAAAGGTATATGAGGATGAGCACACGCTTGCATTTCACGATATTAATCCAAAAGCCCCCGTACACATTTTGGTAATACCAAAAAAATTTTCAAAAGATTTTGAAGATGTAGATGATGAGTCGCTAGTACATATGGCAAAAGCGGTTAGAGAGGTGGCAAAAATAATGGGGTTAAACGAGAGTGGTTATAGACTCATTACAAATATTGGCAAAGATGGCGGGCAAGAGGTGCCTTATATTCACTTTCATGTACTTGGCGGCAAAAAACTCAAATGGACCCACCTTGTGGATGAGATGGAGAGCCACAAAGCGCTATAAAACAGCAACGGCTTTTTACTTAGCCGTTGCAACAACCCCCAATATCTTCGGTTAGATACTCGCTACCCACTTTTGCTATTGCTACTTTATCTGCTATCGTTACACCATTCAATAGCACACTATAGCTCATCTCTACACAATTTCTAATCGTATTCATCGTAGAGCAATAGGTCTCAATGCTTGCCATTACCCATCTTTTAACCATTGTTTCATCGGCGTCACAAGCTATGTCGTAGATAAAATGCGCAGAGTTAAATTTTTTTGGAAAATCTTCGTTTCTTACATAATCTCCACTCATCGAAAAGCTTTTTAGCTCCACCCCGTTTTTTTCAGCCATACTTACAATATCAACCCCTGAGCAAGCTATAAGCCCAATCGCAAAATACTCAAGTGGTGAAACTTCTGCGGGATTAATAACAAAAGAGCCATTAGCGCTTTTAGCATCAAAAGACTTATCACCTATGTGGGTAATTTTTACATGCATCTTAAAACTCCTTGTAATTTATTTTGGCAATCTCTTTTTCAAGTAAATGTAAAAGCTCCATGTAGTTAGTATTTTCACCCTTTTTAGCGCTCTTTTCAAGAGTGGCGGCTATTTTTCTAACCGCTTCAAGACGCAAATTCCCAGCCGCCCCTTTGATTTTATGGGACAATTCAAAAACAGTTTCAAGCTCATTTGAAGCGATAGCCTCTTTTATTAAAGCTATTTCGCTAGCCGCATCAAAAACAAAATCTTCAAGGAGCAGGATTATCTCACTTTTATCCAATCCCAAAGACTCTTGTAGCTCTTTAAAATATCGATTTGTTTCATTATAGCTACCAAGCAGACCAAAGAGCTCTTTTTCATTAATCGGTTTTTGCAAATATCCATCAAACCCCTCGCTAATAAATCTCTCTTTATCTCCAATGTTTGCATTTGCGGTTAGAGCTATTACTTGCGCCTTTTCATCTATCTGTTTTATCGCCCTCATAGCCTCAATGCCGTTCATTTTTGGCATCTGTATATCCAAAAGAACTATTGGGTAGCGCTTTAACAAAAATTGCTCCACAGCCTCCTCGCCATTATTTGCTATTATCGCTTTGTAACCATGCTTTTTAAAAAGCGCATCTATAAGCTTTTGATTTGTTTTGTTATCCTCTGCAACAAGTATTTCAAAACTATCTTCGGCGCAAATTTTATCGATTGGTTTTACCTCTTTATCCTCATCATCTGAGCTATTCAGTAAAGCTTTTTTTAGTTTTGTCGCAGAAAAAGGGAGTCTAATGACATTTTTCCCACTATAAAAAGGGTCGCTTGTAAGAAGTATTTTCTTTTTATCTTCAAACCCATCCTCAATTTTTTCATAATAGACAATAATATCAGCCTCTTTTGGGGTTTCTACCCACTTTATACCAAGCGCTTCAAAATACTTTGCAAAAACTAAACATGTTGCGCCACAACTCTCAAGATTTGCTATATAAATAGTTTTGTTATCGATTTTTTCTACTGATGGATCTAGAATATCAAAGGCAAGTTCAAACCAAAACCTACTCCCCTCCCCCTCTTTACTCTGAGCGGATAGCTTGCCGCCCATCATTGAGGCTAAATTGGATGATATAGAAAGTCCTAGGCCTGTACCGCCAAATTTTCTAGATATGCCAGCGTCCGCTTGCGCAAAAGGGGCAAAAATTGTCTCAAGCTTATCTGCCGCAATCCCTATCCCCTCATCTCTTACTTCGAATAAAATATTTACTCTATTTTCTGCAATATGTGTCGGAGTAATATTTATAAATATATTTTTACCCTCAGGGGTAAATTTAATTGCATTTGAGATTAGATTTGAGAGTATTTGCTTAATTCTAAGCGAATCCCCGACTATTTTTTTTGGGATACGAGGGTCTATAAAGCTTAGAAGCTTTATCCTCTTTTCATACGCCTTCATCGCAAAAAGCTCAACGACAGATTCAAACTCCTCTAATGCCTCAAAAGGGTGAGGCTCTATATCAAAAGAGCCGCTCTCTATCTTTGAATAATCCAAAATATCGTTAATAATCGACAACAGATTTTTACCGCTTGACTCTATTATCGAAATATACTCATCTCTAAGATCTTTATTTTCGACATCTCTAAGTAGCTCGGTAAAGCCTAAAATTGCATTAAGTGGGGTGCGTATTTCATGGCTCATAGCGGCCAAAAAGTCGCCTTTTGCTTTTTCGGCGAGCTTTGCCTTTATGAGAGCCTCCTCTAGCTCTTTTGTTTTTTGTTTGTTTTCTTTTTGGAGTTTTACTATCTCGTTTACATTTTCAAGGGCTTTAATTAGCTCATTTGTATCTATTGGTTTTACAAGAAAACTTACAACGCCAAGTTTAATAGCCTCCAAGAAAAACTCAGTATCGTTATGGGCGCTAAGAACGATAATTGGGATTAGTTTATTTTCTTTGCGGACAATCTCAGCCATTTCAAATCCGCTCATTTGTGGCATTCTAATATCTGTAATAATGATATCTGGCTGATGCTCTTTGTAGAGATTTAACGCCTCTAACCCATTAGATGCGACAAAAAGCTCTTTTACAAATTTTTTTAAAATTCTCTCAAAGAGCTCTCTTATGCTATCCTCATCCTCGGCGTAAAGAATCCTCAAATCAAACAATGTAACTTCCTAATGTAAAAAATGTCTAACGCCGGTAAAGTACATTGCCATACCATACTCGTTTGCGGCGGCAATAACCTCATCATCCCTCATACTGCCTCCTGGCTCAACTATTGCAGATACCCCAACTGCAGCGGCGGCGTCAATTGAGTCACGGAAAGGGAAAAATGCTTCAGATGCAAGGACAGCCCCTTTTAAATCAAGCCCCAAATCTAAAGCTTTTCTAATTGCCGCTTTTGCGGCGTCAACGCGGCTCGTCATACCCATCCCTATTGCTACCATAGCGCTATCTTTGACATATACGACACAATTTGACTTAGTTAGAGCCGCTACTTTGTAGGCAATCTCAATATCAGCTAACTCTCTTGGATCAGCTGGTCTTGATGTTACTAATTTTGCATTTTTTAGCTCTTCATCTCTAACCTCATCCTCATTTTGCACAACTACCCCGCCCATTATGTGCCTAAAGTCGTTTGCATCTTTGATTTTTGGTAGATACTCGCCTCCGCCATGAAGCTCAAAGAGTTTAATTCTTTTTTTAACCTCAAATACCTCAATTGCCTCTTTTGTAATTTTTGGAGCTACCAATACCTCAATGTATGTTTCATTAATTTTTTTAGCTAATTCGCCATCAACAACGCCGTTTACCGCTACGACACCACCATATGCCGACACTGGGTCGCATTTGAGGGCTTCGGTGTAGCTTTCAAGCAAAGTGCCTCTCAGTGCAAAACCACATGGATTGGCGTGCTTAATGATTGATACTGCGGGTCTTGCGCCAAAGTTTACGGCTAACTTTACCGCCCCATTAATGTCTGTTAGGTTATTAAAAGAGGCTTCACCCTTAATAACTTTTAGGTTTTTTGACCAAAAATTATCAAATTCATAAAGCGCCCCTTTTTGGTGAGGGTTTTCGCCATATCTTGTATCAAAAACTTTGGAAGCAGAGATAAAGAGTTTATTGCCAAAACCGCCCTTAAATCTCTTGTTCATATAGTTTGCTATCATACTATCATACGCCGCAGTATGCTCATACGCTTTTATCATCAGATCTCGTCTAAACTCGAAGTCATCTTTGCCCTCTTTAATAGCCTCCAAAACAACTGGATAGTCGGCAGGGTCTGTCACGATAAGCACATCTTCAAAGTTTTTTGCAGCACTTCTAACCATTGCAGGTCCGCCGATGTCGATGTTTTCTATTATCTCATCAAAATCATCTGTCCTCTCAATAGTTGCCTTAAATGGGTATAGGTTTACGCATACAAGATCAATTCTTTTTATCCCAAACTCTTTTGCCGCACTCTTATGCGCTTTATCTTTTCTCTTGTGAAGTATCGCCCCATGCACCATCGGATTTAGCGTCTTTACCCTGCCGTCAAACATCTCTGGAAAACCGGTAAATTTGCTAATATCTTTGGCTTTTATTCCATTATCAGTTAAACTTTTTAGCGTGCCGCCCGTGCTTACTATCTTAAATCCAAGCTCTTTTAGCCCTCTTGCAAACTCTACAACCCCAGTTTTATCACTTACAGAAATTAAAGCTCTCATTACAAATCCTGTTCAATAATTTTTTTGAAGCTCCCAAAATAGAGATCTTTCAACTTTTCGCTTGATAAATTTATACTATCAAGTTTTATATCTTTCTTAGTTACTTCGCCGATTTTTACTACTTTTAGCGGATATGAAGGGGCAAATCTTAAAAATTCCTCCTCTTTTTCTTTTGATACTTCAACTACCACGCGGCTTAGGCTCTCCGAGAAAATATCAAGCTCGTTTTCAAAACCGCTTTTACCCTCAAAGCCAAGACCACTAAGAGCGCACATTTTGGCAATTGCAATAGAGAGGCCACCAACTGATAAATCTTTTGCCGCCTTTAAAAGCCCTTTTTTGTTTGCTTCAATTATCATATCCCAAAGGATTAGCTCCCTTGAAAGGTTAACCTCTGGATGCTTGCCAGCTACCACGCCCCCAAATACTTTCATATATAGTGAGCCGCCAAACTCACTCATAGTATCACCTATTAGATACACACTACTTCCAACCTCTTTAAACTCATTTGTAAGTAGCTTACTTGCATCTTCAAGTAAACCCACCATCCCAATAGATGGTGTTGGAAATACACTTACTTTATTGGTTTCGTTATAAAGCGATACATTTCCGCTAACAACCGGCGTATGAAGCGAACGACAAGCCTCTTTAATACCCTCGCAAGCCTCTTTAAACTGCCACATAACCTCTGGATTTTCAGGATTACCAAAATTTAGACAATCTGTAATAGCAAGGGGTCTAGCGCCTGAGGTTGCTACATTTCGTCCAGCCTCCATTACCGCCGCAGATGCCCCAAGCTTAGGATTTATATAGACTTGTCTTGGGTTGCAATCAACGCTCATAGCAATAGCTTTATTTGTCCCTTTTACCCTTACAACTCCAGCGTCATTTCTACCTATTTTTGTCATAGAGTTTGTTTGCACCGTTGAGTCATATTGATTGTAAATAAAGCTTTTATCGGCAACCTCTGGATGAGCAAGTAGCGTCTCAATCGCCTCTTGAGGGGTAACTTTTTTGCAAACATCAACGGTTGTATTTGCTATCTCAGCTAAGTATTTTGGCTCGGCGATTGGCCTTGTGTAGCAAGGCGCCTCGTCGGTGATTGGAGCTATAGGGATTTCAGATATAACCTCATTATGCCACATTAGCGTCATTTTGCCACTGTCGGTTACTTCACCAATTACCGCAAAGTCCAAATCCCACTTGTTAAATATCTCTTCAAGCTCTTTTTCCCTGCCCTTTTGAACACAAATAAGCATCCTCTCCTGTGATTCACTTAGCATGAGTTCATACGGAGTCATCCCCTCTTCTCTCATTGGGACTTTATCGAGCCACATTACCATCCCGCTACCCGCGCGACTTGCCATCTCAAAGCTTGAGCTAGTAAGCCCAGCGGCGCCCATATCTTGAATTCCAATAACAGCGCCTGTTTTAAACGCCTCAAGGCACGCCTCAAGCAGTAGTTTTTCGGTAAATGGGTCGCCAACTTGCACCGTAGGTCTTTTGGTTTTTGCGTCAGCTCCGAAGCTATCAGAGCTCATAACCGCCCCACCTAAACCATCTCTGCCTGTTTTTGAGCCTACATATATGACTGAATTGCCAATCCCTTGCGCTTTTCCGTAAAATATTTCATCAGCTTTTACAAGCCCTAAAGTAAACGCATTTACAAGAATATTACCCGAATAACACTCATCAAATGTCGTCTCACCCGCAAGCATAGGCACCCCCATGCAGTTGCCATAGCTACTTATCCCCTCGACAACGCCTCTTAATAGATGTCTATGGAGCCTACCTTGCTCACCCTTGTCAGCTATATCGCCAAATCTCAGAGAATTCATATTTGCAACAGGTCTTGCCCCCATTGTAAAGACATCTCTAAGTATTCCGCCAACACCAGTTGCGGCCCCTTGAAATGGCTCAATAAAGCTCGGATGGTTGTGGCTTTCCATCTTAAATACCGCCGCATATCCATCACCTATATCGATAACGCCAGCATTTTCACCAGGACCTTGTATCACCCAAGGGGCCTCAGTTGGAAAACCTTTGAGATATACTCTAGATGATTTATAGCTACAGTGTTCTGACCACATAGCAGAAAATATCCCTATCTCAACAAGGTTTGGCTCTCTGTTTAGTATTTTTTTGATGTGTTCGTAGTCTTCGGTGGTTAATTTGTGAGATTTGAGCACGGCCTCTAGATTTTCCAAGTTTAAGTCCT
>JAVRLX010000047.1:0-8698 GCA_031960985.1 Campylobacterales bacterium
TGGGTATACTGAATATGATGTGGATACTGTTTTTGCCCCTGAGTTAGAAGGATTGGATAGAGACGAGATTCGCACTTGGTACAATGGGTATAACTGGACAGGAGAGTCTGTCTATAACCCTTTTGATTTACTACTGCTATTTGATACCCGTGAATTTCGCGCTTATTGGTTTGAAACGGGGACGCCAACATTTTTAATCGACCTGCTTAGTCAAAGACATGTATGGATTCCAGAACTTAGCCAACTGGAAACCGATGCCGAATTACTTTCCACTTTTGATGTTGATGACATTGCTACCGAAGCTTTGATGTTTCAAGCTGGTTATCTCACTATCGACGAAACGCTGCGTTTAGATGGCAATCTCTTTTACCGTATGCGCTATCCGAACAGAGAAGTCTTTCAGAGTTTACATGCCAGTTTGCTTAGAATTATGGCGCCAAGTAATCCAGCGCCAGTTAAAAATCGCATTCGTTTAATACAACTTTTACAAAAAAACGACTTTGTTGGGTTAGAACAACTTTTTACTTCCTTTTACGCTAGCATTCCCAACGACTGGTATCGAAGTAACCCAATTGCACAATACGAAGGGTATTATGCCAGCGTCT
Organism: Campylobacterales bacterium; assembly: GCA_031960985.1. Taxonomy (GTDB): domain Bacteria; phylum Campylobacterota; class Campylobacteria; order Campylobacterales; family UBA6016; genus UBA6016. Next base: position 606 of record JAVRLX010000047.1, read on the forward strand.
TTTATAGCTACTTTGCAAGTATTGGACTTGATATAAGGTGCGAGGATACAACCAATCAAGGTCGGATTGATATGACAGTATTGTTTAATAATAACATCTACATAATCGAATTTAAGGTGGTAGAAAGCGCGCCAGAAGGTAAAGCCTTAGAGCAAATCAAAGCCCGCAACTATGCCGAAAAATACAAATCACTCAACCAACCAATATACCTAATTGGGGTTGAGTTTAGCAAAGAGGCTAAGGGGTTAGTTGGGTTTGAGGTGGAGAAGAGCATTAGCGATAAATAAGGCGGATAATTCCAACGATAAAGATAAAAAGGGCAAGTGATTTTAGGGTTGGATCAAAAACCAATACAAAAATCCCACTAATTAAAAGCACAAAACCGACAATTATAGGCTTTAGCCCCTCATTTAACTCTTTTGATAGCCACTCTAATTGATATGGGTTAAGCTCCACTTTTAGCTCCCCATCATTTGCCGCTTTTAGCGCCTCTTTTAGGTTTTTTAGGGCTAGCGGGATAGAGAGTATCTCCTCTTTTAATAGCTCCAACGGGGTTTTATTGTCCCCTAACGCTCTTGGCAAGTTTTTTTGAAGTATTGGCAAAATATCTTTTATCCCGTTAAAATTTTCTATATATGTTGTGCCAAGCCCCTCGATAATCGCGCTAACTCTGAGGATGTATATCGCCTCTTGCGGCAATTTAAACGGAAGTTTAGCGGTTGACTCCATCACCCCAAAGGCTAGCGTTTGCATACTCTTTGCGCTTAGGCTCTCATTGCCAAATATATCAAACATTCTCTCAGTTAGCTCGGCCACTTTAGCCTTTGGCGCTTCATAAGCTATTGTCCCAAGCTTTTTTGAAGCGGTTACATACCCTTCATAATCCCTCTCATTTGCCGCTTTGATTAGCTCAATTATCGCTATTCTTGTGTGCTTTGGGACGCTTTTTATCATTCCAAAATCAAGTAGTATTAGCTCCCCCTTTGGGCTTACAAGGAGATTTCCGGGGTGCGGGTCGGCGTGAAAATAACCTCGAATTAGCATCTGCTCTGTATAAAACTTAACAAGGGTATCAATAAGTGGCCTAAAATCGATATTAAAAGAGAGTAGGGCATCTTTATCATCAAATCTACATCCCTCTTCAAAGCTCATCACTATCGCATCATCGCTCGAATACTCCGGATATCCAAGCGGAAAACGGATACCGCTATCTTTGTAAATAGCGCTAAATTTTTTTAGGTTTTCAAGCTCTTTTGCAAGGCTTACCTCCTCTAGTATCGTTATACTAAATTCGTTTATTACAGCCTCTATCGAGTTTTTGGTGTAGTGCGAAAAAAGTGGGCGAAAGAGCGTATTCATCGCTCTTAGTATCTTTACATCCGCGACTACTTGCTCTTTAATCCCCTCTCGTCTAAGCTTTACGGCAAATTTTTGATTGTTTTTGTATGCAACATGCACTTCGCCAATGGATGCGCTTGCTATTGGGTTTTGCTTAAATGAGTCAAATACCCCCTCAAGCCCAGCTTTTTTAAAAACCCTTTGCATAGCCTTTTTATCCATCGGCGGCAACTCATCGTGCAAACTTTTTAGCTCTTCAAGATATGGCGGCTCAAAAAAATCTGCGCGAGTAGCAAGTACTTGTGAGAGCTTAATAAAGCTAGCTCCAAGCTTTGTGACCGTCTCTTTTAACTTATATGGCGACAAAGGATGGATAAAAAATACGCTTTTTTGTCCTTTTATGAGCAAAAAAACAGTTAATAAAAACCGAAATACCCTCCAAATACGCAGAGGCGAATAGTAGCCGTACCAGCTCAAGAGAGTTTTTGCTTTAGCTCTTCAATATCGGCTTTTGTAGCAACCCCCAACTCGCTAAGCGCCTCTTTTAAAAGCCTCTTAATCTCCTCTTTGATTTTTTCCTCTTCCTCTTTACCCTTTGTTTTTGCGCTTTCTATAAAATTTTTTGCCTCCTCTTTGGAGATTTTACCCCTCTCTTCTAACTTTTTTAGCTCCTCTTCCACTTTTTCTTTTGCCAGTAGCGCGCTCCCAAACCCTAAATACATCAGATCTTTTAACATTTTACACCTCCGTTTTTGTGTGGATTTATTATACATCTACATCCATAGCTTTTCATAGTCCGATTTTGTCGATTAAAAATAAAATGACGAAAAAAATACAAAATATCTTGACTTTTATCGTCAATAGTTCTATAATCCGTACAAATTAAATTTAGGAGAATTATAATGTTAGCTATACCTTTAAAAGCCCTCGATCCTGTAGATACCAAAACCTCAAAACTATTTGGCAAAGCGCCATATGTGTTACTTATCTCTCCTGACGGAAGCGCTGGGGTACTTCAAAACGAGTTTACAAGCGGCAAAGAGCTTGCCGCCGAGCTTATAAGAAGAGGTGTCAAAACCGTCATCACAAACCACCTAGGACAAAAAGCATACGAACTTTTATCTTCTTATGGTATAAACATTCTTTACAATGACAAAGAAAACTCTGTGCTATCTTGTTTAGACGCATATAAAGCCGGAGCATTAAAAGCTTTTGACGCATCACATATCCAAGAATCAAAACACAGAAATGAAGGTAGCTGCAATCACGGCGAACACGAAGGTGGCGAATGTGGGCATGGGCACGGTCATGAAAATGGACAGAGATGTTGCGAAAAAGATGGCAATAGACACGATAAAAAAGGCGAAGGAAAAGGGAGATGTTGCCAAAACAGATAAAAGAGGCTTACCATCTCTATTTAGACGGCTTTAAGAATATGACTCTTGGGCGGACTTTGTGGAAGGTGGCGCTAATAAAGCTTTTTGTACTTTTTGCCATCATTTGGCCGCTTTTGCATATGGGGGCAAAATCCGCTGATACAAAAGAGGCTTTAGCAATTTCAAAACTACTTTCAAAGTAAGGAAAATAATGGAAACTCTAATTGATTGGTCGAGGGCGCAGTTTGCCCTGACTGCTATGTATCACTTTTTGTTTGTACCGTTAACGCTTGGTTTGTCTTTTATTGTCGCCTTTATGGAGACTTTGTATGTAAAAACAAACGATGAGCGATACAAAGCTATGACAAAATTTTGGATGACCCTTTTTGGTATCAACTTTGCAATAGGTGTTGCCACTGGTCTTATTATGGAGTTTGAATTTGGTACCAATTGGGCGGCATACTCTTGGATAGTTGGCGATATATTTGGAGCGCCGCTCGCTATTGAGGGGATTTTGGCGTTTTTCCTTGAGGCGACTTTCTTTGCCGTTATGTTTTTTGGGTGGGATAGGGTATCAAAAAGATTTCACCTCCTTTCAACTTGGTTAGTCGCCATAGGCTCCAATCTTTCCGCTCTTTGGATACTTGTCGCAAACGGTTGGATGCAGTACCCCGTGGGTATGAGTTTTAATCCTGATACAGCTAGAAACGAAATGGTAAATTTCTGGGATGTGATACTCTCGCCCGTGGCGGTTTCGAAGTTTTTGCATACGGCTTCAAGTGGTTATATTACAAGCTCTCTCTTTGTTCTTGGCGTATCCGCTTGGTTTTTGCTCAAAGGCAAAGAGCAGTGGATGGCGAAAAAAAGCGTTGTAATAGCTTCAATTTTTGGACTTTTGGCGTCACTATTTGTAGTAGCGACAGGCGATGAAGCGGCGTATCAAGTAGCGCAAAAACAGCCGATGAAGCTTGCGGCAATGGAGGGGTTGTATAATGGCGAAGATGGCGCTGGTATCGTGATGATAGGGGCGTTAAATCCAAACAAAAAAGCAGATGACTCAAAAGAGTCGTATCTATTTGAAATTACCGCCCCAAAAATGCTCTCTATTTTGGGATATCACGATATGAACGCCTTTGTGCCGGGTATCAAAGAGTTAGTTTACGGCGATGAGGCAAGGGGTATAGAGAGTGCGGCGGCAAAAATAGAGCGAGGCAAAAAAGCAAAAGAGGCTTTGGCTGAGTACAAAAAAGCAAAAGCCCAAAAAGACGAAGTGGCGGCGGCGAAAGCTTTAGAGAGTTTTAGAATGTATGAAAAAGAGCTCGGATATGGCTATATTGATAAGCCTACAGACCTCATTCCTCCCGTCGGACTTGTATTTTATAGCTTCCACTTGATGGTGGGGCTTGGCGTGTGGTTTATGGCGCTTTTTGCGACTGCTCTTTTTGTAAGCTTTAAAAGGGAAATTACAAAAAGCAGACTATTTCTAAAAGCCGCTCTTTGGTCGATTCCTCTTGGGTTTGTAGCCGATGAAGCTGGCTGGATAGTTGCCGAGGTGGGTCGTCAGCCGTGGGCGATACAAGGACTTTTGCCTGTCGGTGTGGCGGTATCAAATGTCGATGCAGGAATGGTTCAAGCTACCTTTTGGCTTTTTTTGATCCTTTTTACCACTTTGCTTATCGCAGAGCTTAGGATTATGACTACACAAATATTTATTAGGGCAAAAGGAGAGAGCCATGTTTGAGAGTTTAAGTTATGAGGCTTTGCAGATTTATTGGTGGGTTATCGTCTCAATTGTTGGCTCGCTGTTTGTGTTTATGATGTTTGTGCAAGGCGGGCAGACGATGCTTTCTATTGCAAAAACAGAAGATGAAAAGACCCTTCTCATTAACGCTCTAGGCAAAAAATGGGAGCTAACCTTTACGACGCTAGTTCTTTTCGGAGGCGCTCTGTTTGCGGCGTTTCCGCTCTTTTATTCGGTTAGTTTCGGCGGGGCGTATGTGGTTTGGATGACTATACTCTTTAGCTTTACGCTTCAAGCGGTGAGTTATGAGTATAGAAAAAAAGAGAACAACTTTCTTGGCGCAAAAACATACGAAACATTTTTGTTTATCAACGGCTTAGTTGGAACTATTCTTATTGTGGCGGCCATTGCTACATTTTTTAGCGGAAGCTCTTTTTCTCTCAATAGCTACAATCTCTCAACTTGGCAAAACCCTTTGCATGGGCTTGAAGCGGCGTTTGTTCCGTTCAATCTATCTATGGCAATTGCCGTGTTTTTCCTTACCCGTATCAATGCGGCGGCGTATTTTGTGAGTCACATAGAGCATGCGGGACTTGAAGAGAGACTTAGAAAAAGCGCCCTTAGATGCACCCTTATCTCACTGCCGTTTTTATTATTTTTCCTTGTGAGTTTACTTACAATGGATGGTTTTGCGCTTGACGCACAAAGGAGAGTCTCTATGGCGCCGCATGCCTATCTGGACGCTCTTTTGAGACTTGGGGTATTTGGTATTGGACTTTTAGCGCTTGGCGCAGCTCTTATTGTGGCTGGTATTTATATGCTTGTATTTACAAAAACTAAAAGGGCGATTTTTGCCACAGGGCTTGGGACTGTACTAACTACGCTTTCATTGTTATTTGCGGCAGGTATCGGAGGGGCGCCATACTATCCTAGTATTTATGATTTGCAAAGCTCTTTAAGTATTTACAATAGTTCAGGTAGCCCTTATACGCTAACTGTAATGAGCTATGTCTCGTTGCTTGTACCTTTCGTGCTCGGATATATCGTATATGTTTGGAGATTGATGGATAGTAAAAAGCTCTCATTAGATTCAATCAAAAACGAACACCTATATTGAGGATTTAAAATGGAATATACAACATCGCTAATATGGTTTGCCGCTTGGCCGATACTAATATTTGTAAGTTACAAACTTATCCAAAAAACTACGCTAAAAGGTGAATAAAATGAGTCAAATGAGAGAAGATAACGAACCTAGCTTAGAAAAGATAGATGATTACAACGGTAATGAGTCGTCGCAAAAGAGGCGGACTATTTGGCTTGTTGTAATTGTTACTTTGTTAATAGGTGCAATTTTTGCCTTTTTTGATACCAGCTCGCCTAAAAAAGATATGCTTGAGACTTTGCCAAAAACAGATGCGAAATAGTTTAGTTTTACTGCTGTTTTTTGTTTTACTGCTTGGTGGTTGCCTTGATAAAGAGGTATTTTCAAAAGTAGAGGATAGCTCTATTGTCGGCAAAACTCCAACAAGTGTCAAAATTACGGGAGATAAGTATGGCGTCGTTCAGATAAAAAACGATGCCACATCAAACATCGAAGTGCGTATCCAAAAAGTAATAGCCTCTTGCTCCACTGAGCGCGCCCGCTCTTTGGGGTCTGATTTTGATGGGTATATTCTCTTTGAGATTTATAAAGATGGAAAATTTGCCGCTAAAGCTCAAATGGATTTTAAGAGCGAGCCTTCAAAGAGAGATTTTGAAAAAGTGTGGTCTACTCTAAAAAATAAATTAGATTGGATTTAAGAGATAATTAACAAAGTATTGATAAAATTTGGTATTTCTATTAAGGAGGGTTCAAAATGAATTCGTTTAAATTTGTTGCTTCTATGCTAACTACCGCGACAATGCTTTTGGCGGGTAATATTACCGTTGAAAATCCGTATGTCAAAGAGGTTGCGCCAAATATGAAAAATAGCGCCGCTTTTATGACTATCAAAAATAATGGCGACAAAGCTGTAAGCTTGGTCTCTGCCACAAATAACGCCTCAGCTATTACAGAGCTTCACACACACGGCAAAAAAGATGGCATGATGGTAATGTATAAGGTAGATAAGATAGATGTTCCAGCACACGGCGAAGCGCTATTAAAACCAATGGGACTGCATGTAATGCTAATTGGGCTAAACAAGCAACTAAAAGAGGGTGATAACGTCGATTTGGAACTAAAATTTGACAATGGAGAGAGCGTAAAAGTGACAGCTCCGGTTAAAAAACTAGGCGGACAAATGAAACCGTATTTGGATACGCACAAATAATGCAACTCTCTTTTGCTAAGGCGCTATGGGCTGAAATCGCCCTTATCGCCTTAGTGATTCTTGGCTACTTCTCATCCGACATATACGCCGCATACAAAAAACAAAATATTAGCTACACTCCGCCACTTGATTGCGAACTAAATCAAAAAGATTGCGCTTTGGCCCTAAAAGATGGCTCAATTTTAGAGGTTTCGGTATCGCCGAAAGTTATTTTGCCGCTTCAAAAAGCTGAGTTTATAGTCAAAAATATAGGCGCAAAAGAGGTAAAGGCGGTAATTAGAGGTATAAATATGGAGATGGGCGTACACGAACACAGTTTTCAAAAACAAGAAGACGGAACATTTCGCTCATCTATTATGCTTCCATCCTGCTCTATCGATATGAAATGGCAAGTGGATATATTTGTTTCAAAAGAGAGCGGCGAGTATGGCGGTGGATTTATATTGTGGAGTAAAAACAAAATATGACAAAAACAAACAAACTAATCTTAATTATATTGCCGCTAATTGCAATTTTGGGTTTTGCCGGCTATCTTTTTTATAAGCATACGGCTGAAGTCTCAAAATATGATTTTACCCTTCAAAGCGACAAAGGCGAGGTGCGTTTAGCCGATTTTAGAGGCAAAAAAACTCTTGTCTATTTTGGCTACGGTCTTTGCCCAGATATATGTCCGACTACGCTGTATGCGATAGCCGATGCGCTAAATAAGCTAACGCCGACGGAACTTGCAGATGTAAGGGTCGTATTTGTGAGCGTAGACCCCGCTAGAGATAAGCCTGAACAACTAGGCGCTTTTGCAAAGTATTTTCACCAAAATATCATAGGAGCTACGGCAGATGAGGCGTATATTGCCGACTTGGCCAAACGATACAATGTAAGTTACAAAAAAGTACCGCAACCAGGCTCGTCTATTGGCTATACGGTGGGACATAGCGCAGATATATATGTGATATCCAAAAGCGGCAAATTAGAAGCGACGCTACCCTTTGGCGTTAGTCCTGACGAGATAGTGGCGGCTATAAAAAAATGACCTTACGCACCAAAAGTGCGTAAAAACCTCTATCTCTCCTGCGTCAGCAGGTAGCTTTTGTGCTCACTTGCGTTGCGCAATTCCGCTTCGCTACATGGGGGTTGCAAGGGACATTAGTCCTAAGCCACTAATACGGGCTTTGCTCGTATTTGTGCGTAACATCAGTAAAAATAGAGTTATAGTTGACGAGAGGCTATGTAGTCTTTTAGTGATGTACGACTAATATTTAGCTCTCTTGCTAAGGCGCTAATATTCCTACTCGTCTTTAAAAACTCAATAATTTGCGGCAGATG
>JAVRLX010000047.1:8798-11346 GCA_031960985.1 Campylobacterales bacterium
AAAAATAGAGTTATAGTTGACGAGAGGCTATGTAGTCTTTTAGTGATGTACGACTAATATTTAGCTCTCTTGCTAAGGCGCTAATATTCCTACTCGTCTTTAAAAACTCAATAATTTGCGGCAGATGTTTATCATATTTGGACTTTGAGCGGCTACCCTTTGGGCGACCTAGCTTGGAGCGACCCATTGCAATGTTTTGTGCTCTTACCTTTCCTAGCCTTGAGATGATGGCGCCTGCGGACATTTTTGAATGTAGTCTCTCATCATCTTTGGCGCTTAGTATTTCGCATTCTTTATCAAATATTTTTGCCAATATCTGCACTAGCTCGCCGACCCTCCAACCTAAAGTCTCTATAGATGAGACTAGTAGTTTGTCGCCGTTTTTGAGATTTTGCAAAAAATCAAGGAAAGCCTTTCTCTCGCTAAGCTCATCTTTTTGCATACTCTCATCATAAAATACGGCGTTAATATCGATATTTTTAGATGTGGCAAAGCTTCTAAGCATCAGCTCTTCGTTTATCGAACTTTTATTTGTTTGGTTGACTCTAATAACTATATAGTTCATTGACGACACATCCCTGACGAAAAAATTTAGACTATTTTAACATTTTATCGTCACAATTGGCAATTATTATATCAAATTATGCTATCATAAGAAAAACATAATAATAGGAGTGGAAAATGGATAGAATTAAACACTTCCCAATTCCTTTTTTTGCTGTCGTAATGGGGCTTAGTGGGCTTGCCATAGCCTATCAAAAAGCGCATCATTTGTTTGGGATGCCAAAGATTATTTATGAGATGCTGATGTTTTCGGCGGCCGTGGCGTTTGTTGTTATAGCCATCTTTTATCTTGCGAAAGCGTTTTTGTTTTTCGACGAGGTGAAAGCTGACTTTTTACACCCTATCCGTATCAATTTTTTTGCGGCTATCTCAATCTCTCTTTTACTTCTTTCAATCAGCTTTTATTTTTACTATCCGCTTGTTGCGATGGTGTTGTGGGGATTTGGAACTATTATTCATCTGTTTATGACTTTTTATGTCGTAAGCTTTTGGATTCGCCACAACTTCGAGATAGCGCATACAAATCCGGCGTGGTTTATTCCGATAGTAGGTAATGTCTTAGTTCCCGTGGTCGGCGTCGATTTTTTACCAAAAGAGTTTTCGCTTTATTTTTTTAGCGTTGGGATGTTTTTTTGGGTAGTTCTTGGCGCTATCATCTTTTATCGAATAGTTTTTCATCATCAACTCCCTCAAAAATTTATCCCAACACTTTTTATCTATATCGCCCCTCCGGCTGTCGGTTTTGTGGCGTATATGAGACTCTTTGGGGCGTTTGATTTTACGGCGATGTTTTTACTTAATATGGCGCTGTTTTTTACCGCGCTTTTGTTTTTTATGGGGCGCAGTTTTGTGGGGCTAAAGTTTTTTATCTCATGGTGGGCTTTTACCTTCCCGCTTGATGCAGTGGCTATTGCGTTTATGAGCGCTTATCAAATTGGAGGCTCAATAATTTATGCTCTGCTTGGATGGGCGTTTTTGGCTATTGCTACTTTGGTTGTTGGATATGTGGCGTTTATTACGGCCGTACATATTAAGAAAAAAGAGATTTGTGTAGAGGAGTAAAGAGATGAATAAGGTATTATTTGGAATAACTGCATTTGTGTCGCTTTTTATTGGAGCGGTTGTTGGGGCTTTTTTTATTCAGAGTTTTGCCAAACAGGCAATGATAATCGAGCACAAAAGCCCGTATGACTATAACAAAACGGTTGAGACGATAATTAGTAGGATAAACGGCAAAGATGGCTGGAAAGTTATATCGGTCATCGACCAAGCTGAGGAGATACGAAAAGGGGGCGGTGGCGATGTTGGCAAAGTAGCTATTATCAAATATTGCAACGCGAAATATGCGAGTCAGATGTTAAGCGCCGATGAGCGCAAAAAGATGGCTGTGGCAATGCCAATTTCGATAGCCGTGTATGAAAAATCAAACGGCGAGTGCGTGGTGTCTGTTAATAACGGTGTTATGACATCCAAAATTTACGGTGGAAGAACGGAAGAGATTATTGAAAACGTCTCAAGAGAGGTCGAAGAGATACTTGGCTTTATGGCGTTTAAATTTACAAGATTTTAGGAGGGAAAGAATGAAACAAACAACATTTATCGATAAATATCCGATTTTAACAACCGAGATAGGCAAAAATGAGTGTATATACAAAACAACAGATGAGATAATCGAGTACTTTAAAGACAAGATACAACAAGATAAAACGGCGGCATATATTGGTGACTTTGACCATTACAAGCATACAACCTCTCTTGAAGGTGGTGAGGTCTCTAGCGAGATACTGGATGCAAAAATGGTAGTTTTTTGCTTTGGACCAAAACTCCCAAATCCTCAAATGTTAGCTATTAGACCGCGCTCAATTGGAGTTTGCGAGAGACAAGATGATTTTGTAATTAGCTTTTTGGAAGCTCCAGTGCCGGCTATTAATCAAAAAATGATAGATTGGATAAAGGCTTTAGTTAAGTAGATGGCTATAAGAGG
>JAVRLX010000048.1:0-11185 GCA_031960985.1 Campylobacterales bacterium
AGAGAGGCTTGTTGGCGACAAAAGCTTTATCAAAACAAACCTTATGTTAGCAAGAGTATTTTTTGGGATGGATGTTGAGAGTGATTATTTTAAAGAGATGAAAAATGATAGAAGCGAAAAACTTAGAATGCTTGCTTCCTAAGACAAAAAATCTATTACTTAGGCTCACAGACAATTGCCCATTTTTGGATAAGTATGTGCTTGTTGGTGGAAGCGCTTTAACGCTTCATCTTTGCCATAGAAAAAGCGAAGATTTGGATTTTTTTACCTATGAAGATAGCTTCAATAAACAAGAGATACTCGAATATCTAAAAAACTTTAAAAATAAAGAGATTTTAAATCAAACCGATGAACAAATGGATCTGCTGATAGATGGGGTGAAAGTCACTTTTTTTAATGCAAAATGGGACTTTTTGAAGCCATCTGTAATCAATCGATTCAATCTTGCTTCTATGGAGCAAATTGCCGCAATGAAAGTTAATACCCTTTTTTTAAGAGCAAAATATAGAGATTATTATGATTTGTACTTTTTGGCAAAAGAAAAAATGAGCTTAAGAGAGATTTTTAAAGCAAGCGAGCAGATTGTAGAGGGGATTACCTACAAATTATTTGCTGTTTCGTTAATGTATATCGATGATATAGAGGATGATAACATAGATTTTTTAGAACCTAAAGAGAAAATTACAAAAGAAAAGATACGAGATTTTTTTCAAAAGAGATTGTAAAACTAAAAACGATAAAGTCGAAGTTTTGCTTTTGGATGAGTAATTGCGATACTACACAAACAAAACTAATACTGAGTGTGGCATAATTGGTCGGAATGAAAAATATTTCTAAGTTGGCATTGGTCAGAGGGGGGACAGTTTATTTGACAAGCTGTTATAATGCACTATATTGAGTATCAGCGGAGTTGTATTATGACAAAAGAGATAATTTTAGAATCTCTAAAACTACACAAAGATGAAATGCATCGAAAATATGGTCTAATTAAAATTGGTCTTTTTGGTTCGTATGCAAGAGATGAACAAAATGAAGATAGCGATATCGATATTGCTATTGAAATAGAAAAAGATAAAAAAAATATCCATACATTTTTGAATATCAAACGAGAAATTGAAAATCTTTTTAAAAAGAAAATCGATTTAGGAATTGAAAGCGCTTTAAAACCAATAGCTAAAAGTTATATCGAAAAAGAGATTATTTATGTCTAAAAGAGATGAGAAGCTTTTTATTTACGATATTAAAGAATCTGTAGATGCAATTTTATCGTATATTGACAAAATCGATTTTGATGAATTTAAAAATGATAGAAAAACCTATAGCGCAGTTATTAGAGAATTTGAAATTATCGGTGAAGCTACAAAGCATCTCTCAGAAGAAACCATCAATCGCTACCAAGAGATCGAGTGGAGAGATATCAAAGATTTCAGAAATCTTCTTGTTCATGAATATTTTGGAGTTGACTTTGAAATTGTTTGGAATACCATCAAAGAGGATCTTCCAAAATTAAAAGCAGTCATAGATCTTATGCTAAGTGAATGCAAGTGATAAATATTCTAACTACCAGATTATTCAGGCGGTTATGAAAAAACAACAAATACTGAATGAAGCCCAAAGAGAAAATTGACTAAGATTTAGAAAAGAGGTAGATATAGGTACTTTTAGTTCTATGAAAACTTTTATAAAAAATAGAATAAAAAAGGACCTTATTTATGTTTAATATAAATAAAGTTGATAGAGGTGTAGATATAGTGTGGACAATTATACGTGTTGATTTATTGTCTTTTGAGGAAGTTATTGTTAACTTGATAGGTAATATTAAGCCAGAGTTGAAAGATGAGTTGATTGACTCATTTATAGAAGATAATAATTATTTGGATTTTGTTGTGAAAAGTTTGGAGAAGTTGAAGTAATGGCAAATATAGACGATATCAATTTGGATAGCAGTAGAGTTAATAAATTAAGTAGTATTTTAGAAATTCCAAAAAACTCAAGTGTTGCAATTTTTGGTTATGGTGAATTTGGTAAAAAAATAAAAAAGACTATTGAAATACTTAGAAAAGATATAAAAATTCAATGTATTGGTGATGATAATCTCGGTAATAGTGTTGTGGATGGAGTAAAAATTGTTAGCTTTACAGATTTTTGCAGTTTAGTAAAGCAAGATGAGCTGTTCACTATAATAGGCGCTTATGGAGATTTGATTGTGAACAAAATATCTGAAAAGCTATCGGATGCTGGTATCTCATCTTATTTTTTATCAGATATTTTGAGATATGAACATAATTGCTTAATGTTAGATGGCGGGATGTGGAACGGTTTTTTTGAGATGCAAGGTTTTACTGATGACGAGCTATCTAAATATAAACATCAAATTACGGTAGCATCAGAAATCTTCGATACAGAAAATAAAAATAAGTATTTAGAGTTGATAGAGGCAAGAAGAATACCAAACCTAAAAAATGGTAGGTATTTGTTAGATAACAATCAACTGGTTCAAAAAGCAACGCAGTACTATGAATTTTATGATTTTAGGAAAATAAAAACTGTAGTTGAAGGCGGTATGTTTGACGGCTATGATGTTTTGAAAATGATTAAACTTTTCCCGAATGTAGAAAAAATTTATTCTTTTGAGCCTTTTTTGGATCATTACAATAAATTTTGGGGTAGAGAATTTATTGAGAATTCTCATAAGTCGGAAATTATTCCAAAAGCTCTTTGGGACAAACAGCAACAGCTCAATTTTGTTAATGCCGGTTGTGGTTCTAGACCCTTTAATGACAAGGATTCAGTTCAGGTTGATGCAATTTCAATTGACGAGTTTAAGAAGCAATACAAAATTGATAAGATAGATTTTATAAAGCTGGATGTTGAAGGCTCAGAAAAAAATGCTTTACTTGGCGCACTTAGCACCATAAAGAGTGACAGACCAATTTTAGCTGTTTCAATATATCACAGTAAACAAGAAATGATAGAACTGCCAATTCTTCTAAGTGAAATATGCCCAAACTACACATTTAAAATTGGACACTACACATATCATTTTACAGAAACTATTGTGTATGCAATACCAAAGGAGCAGTCTTGATAACTTTTGAATCGGTGAAAAATAATTGCTAAGCATTATTCTTGACAATTACAATTATGCCATTTATTTGAAGCAGGCAATAGAGTCAGTTTTATTCCAAACCTACACTGACTTTGAGCTAATTGTCGTTGATGACGGTTCGACTGATGGCTCTAGAGAGATTATAGAGAAGTATGCGGCGCAAGATAGTCGTATAAAACCAATTTTTAAACCAAATGGCGGACAGGCTAGCGCTTTTAATGCAGGTTTTGCCGCTTCCCAAGGAGAAATAATATGTTTTTTAGACTCTGATGATTATTTTGCGCCTACGAAACTTGCTGAAATAGCAGCTCTGCATGCCTGTGGATATGATTATGTACATACCGATCACCAAGCCGTAGATAGTAGTGATTTTAACATAAAAGATACTATTAAGCGTTTTAGGTATGATGGGCAGTGCGCTTTTTTGGTATATTATATGTCCAAGTATCCCGGAAATGTAACATCGACCCTTTCATTATCGAGAGCGCTTGCGCAAAATATTTTTCCGCTTCCCTATGAGGATGAGTGGCGCATACAGGCAGACGATGCAATAGTTTTTCAGGCCGCTATGATCTCAAGGGCAAAATATCTTGACAAAAAGCTAACCTATTATCGTATACACGGCACAAATGGTCATTACGGCAAAAAAAGGAGTAGCGACTATATCTATGAGCTCCTAAAAAAAAGAAATAAGTTAAAAGAGAAGGTGTTTGAGAGAAGCAATATCACAAAAACTTTTTTACAAAATGGTTATAATCTTGTGGCAGAATTTAAAACGCACAATATAGTTGATAGAGAGCTTATGATGCTATATCTTAAAACCCTTATTTTTGAGATGAATATTCCGATTTTGAAAAAAGTGGAAATTGCATATCAGTTGCTAAAAATATATAAGTTAAAAATGGAAGTTGCATGAATAAAACCAAAAATAGAACAATTACAAAAAGAGGTGTGTTATGGCTTGGGCAAACTTGCAATCTTAAATGCTTTTTTTGTTACTTTATAGATAAAATTGCGGACAAAGAGCATCCAGAGCATCCGTTTATGAGTTTGGAAAAAGCAAAAAAAATATGTCATACGCTTCGAACAGTTTATGGAAATACATCTGTAGATATACAGGGTGGCGAGCCTACAATATATCCGCACATATTTGAGCTTATTAGTTACTGCGCCAAAATAGGACTTGCTCCTACGCTAATTACTAATGCTATAGTACTTGCAAATGAAGAGATGTGCCAAAAATTTAAAGATGCCGGCGTAAAAGATTTTCTTGTTAGTATTCACGGCTTTGGCGATACATACGATAAGGTAGTTGGCCTTGAAAACGGCAGTAAAAAACAGATGAAGGCTATAGAAAATCTGCGCAAACTATCTATTCCATTTAGACTAAATTGTACGATGACAAAAGATGTCGTAAATGAACTTGAAGATGTGGCGGCTTTTGCTATAGAGTGTGGCGCATTGGTGGTTAACTTCATAGCATTTAACCCATTTGCAGATCAACAAAGCAAAAACGGCAGAAATAGCGAGAATGTGCCAAGATATACGGAGATTAAAAAGCATTTGACGGTTGCTATCGATATGCTTGAGGAAGCTGGCATTGAGACAAATGTGCGTTATCTTCCGATGTGCATGGCAGAACGTAGGCATCTTAAAAATTTTTATAATTTTCAACAATTAAGTTACGATCATCACGAGTGGGATTTTAACTCTTGGACATGGACTACGAGATTTAATCAACGCTCAAACTCTCCAGAGCTTGACAAGCCAATTCCGATTTTACTGTATGGTATAGACGAATATAACGGCATTAAGTTTGGTGATACGGCTGTGCATGGCACAAAGGCGCATTATATGAGAGAGATTGATGTTGAAGAGCATCTGCTAAAGCTTTTTAGCGCCGATATACCAAAAGATATTTTATATCGCCAAAACGCAAGGCTAAGGGCGGAAAAACATTGTAAATATGAATATAATGAAGCATGTGCAAAGTGCTCCTTACGCTTAATTTGCGACGGCTTTCACTCTGATTATTCATCAATTTTTGGGACAGATGAAGCTATTGCCGTAGAGGGAGAGCTTGTGGATGACCCTAAAGAGTTTATAAGAGAGCAAGAAAAAGTTGTTTACTGAAGGACTTGAGGCTATAAATAGACACGCTGATAAAAAAGCGTGTTCGATCGGTGCGGCGAAGTTGCCGCTTGTGTCTATAGTTATTACAAATTACAACTATGCGCCGTATTTAAAAGAGTGTATAGATTCGTGTCTTGCTCAGGATTATCCATTGTGTGAGATAATTTTGGTAGACGACTGCTCTTTTGATAGCTCAATGGATATATGCAAATCTTATGGTGATAAAATTTCTGTATTAAGACATGAAAAAAATAGTGGACAGCTTGCTGCATTTTTTACTGGACTAGATGTGGCTCGCGGAGAGTTTATTGTGTTTGTAGATGCAGATGATTTTTTGGATAATGACGCCATATCTGCACATTTATATTTGCATCTTTTTGAAAGACCGCAAGTTGGCTTTACTTGTCTTAGAAATCGTCAAGTATCTGAAAATTCAGCCATTATTAGTGACTTTCATCCTGATTTTCAAAATAATGGAAAAGAGTTGGCTTATATAGCTCCAAGAGTTATACACACGCCTACATGGAGTTGGAGTACGACTAGCGCTATGATGTTTAGAAGCGATCTCGTGAGACTTCTTAAAACCGATATGGTAGATGAATTTCGTGTATGCGCAGATTACTACCTTGTACATTTTGCAAATTTGCTTGGTGGGAGTCTATTGTTTGATAGGGCAAAGGTAAATTACAGAAGGCATGGTAAAAATAATTTTTCAAAAAACTTTGTCATAGGTGGACACCGCCCGACGGGACATGATAAATTTCATGCACATCCTGCCCAAAGCTCACTTCAAATAGCTATTTTAAATAAGCTTATAAATGAAAGAGTAAAATTTGAGCCTTATTTTCCAAATCTTGGAAGGTATGCTGAAACAATACTTTTTGTTGCTCCACTCTTTTTTGTATTATCCAATTTCTCAGTCGATGATGAGCTAAAAAATACACTAAAAAAGTTGGCTCCGAGTATAGAAAAACAAAAAAAAGAGCAGATAAGTATTAAAAAGTGGGCAATTAGATGGTTTGCTTTGCAAAATAGATATCTAAAAATAAAAGCTTTTAAAGATAATTTGATAAGTTTATATGGAGTTAGGAAGAATTAGTGCTAAAAAAACGAATCTTAGTCACAGGCGGAGCTGGCTTTCTTGGCTCTCATTTGTGTGAAAGACTATTAAATGAAGGAAACGAAGTTTTATGTGTAGATAACTTTTTTACCGGAAGTCGTCAAAACATAGCTCATCTGATGGATAATAAAAACTTTGAGCTAATGCGACACGATATTACTTTTCCTTTGTATGTAGAAGTTGATGAAATATACAATCTTGCCTGCCCAGCATCCCCTGTCCACTACCAATTTGACCCAGTGCAAACCACAAAAACAAGCGTAATGGGGGCTATCAATATGTTAGGGCTTGCCAAAAGACTAAAGATAAAAGTACTTCAAGCCTCAACGAGTGAAGTTTACGGCGATCCAGAGGTGCACCCTCAACCTGAAACTTACAGAGGTAATGTAAATCCTATTGGTATTAGAGCTTGTTATGATGAAGGCAAAAGATGTGCTGAAACACTCTTTTTTGATTATCATAGGCAACATAATGTTCAAATTAAGGTAATGCGCATATTTAATACCTATGGTCCAAGAATGCATCCAAATGATGGGAGAGTGGTAAGTAACTTCATCGTGCAGGCTTTAAAGGATGAAGATATAACAGTATATGGCAAAGGCAACCAAACAAGGAGCTTTTGTTATGTAGATGACCTTATAGATGGGATGATAAAACTTATGAATTCAGACAAAAACATTACAGGCCCTATTAATATTGGAAATCCAGCTGAGTTTACGATATTAGAGCTTGCCGAGAAAGTAATAGAGCTTACAAACTCAAAATCAAAAATAGTCTACAAACCACTCCCACAAGATGACCCAATGCAAAGAAAACCCGTGATAGACTTAGCCAAAGAAAAATTAGGTTGGGAGCCAAAAGTGCAGCTTGAAGAGGGGCTAAAAAAGACTATTGAGTATTTTGATCGGCTTATAAAGGGAAAAAATGCAATTTAAAATAGAAGATATTTCATATACGATTACCGAATTTTGCCCAGGACCTTGTAGATATTGCTCTATGTGGGAGCTTCCAAATCGTCAAAAAGAGGAGTTAACGAGCGAGGAGCTTGATAGCGTATTTAGTTCAAAATATCTTGACCTCAAAAAAGTGCACTTAACTGGTGGTGAGCCGCATTTGTCGCCGACATATCTAAAGGTTGTGGATAGCCTTCAAAAGTATCATCCAGATGTAATTATTGACTCCCCAATTACCGGTTGGTTTCCAGATAGACACGAAGAGATAGCGCGGTATGTTCTCAAAAAATCGCCACTTTATAGGCTTGATATTTCGCTGGATGGAGATGAGGAGACGCACTCCAAGATAAGACTCCACAAAGATGGCTGGAAAAAGTCAATGGAGACTGTCGAGAGGCTCAAAAAAATTCCGGGTGTGCTTGTAAGGTTTCAGTTTACGATTTACAAAGAAAATTACCATTTGATAGAGTGGGTGTACAACTTTGTAAAAGAGATGGGTGTGGGTCTTTATTTGGGGTATGGCAGATACAACCCTGAGAGATATAGAAACCAAAAAGATAATGTAACCCAAAAAACACTCTCCAAAGATGACTTTATCTATACCGAAGAGGAGCTTGCCGAGATAGATAGACAACTTCGTGCGATAGGTTATGACAAGGGTAGATATGCAAGTAAATACATTCTGCAAAAAGCGGTATTTGATGGTGAACATATAGATTTTAACTGCTATATGGGGGCAAGAAGCATAGATATTGACCCATATGGCAATCTATATCCGTGCCTTATGTGGCTTCCGTATCTAAAGATAGGAAATATTAGAGAGGCTGGAAGTTTTGATGCGGCGCTTGAGAGTGCTCAAGCTAAGAGTGTGTTAGATGCAATAGAGGCTAAAGTATGCCACAAAGATTGTTTGTACACTTGCGCCAATAAGTGTGAGACGATAAGTCCAAACATCAAAGCAGTTGGAATGATGGAGTATGATGGCGGAAAATATGGCTTTATGTTTAGCGAAAAAGATGTTATACCGCTTCGTCCTTGGTGGTATGAAGATTATAAAGCTAAGGGAATTATCTAATTTATGATTTGGTTTGACCTTGTTACCCCAAAATCGGTGATGTTTTTTAAAAATATCATAAAAATGCTCGAGATAAAAGGTAAAGAGGTATTAGTAACAGCTAGAGAGGGCGCGGGATACAGTGAAATAGTGGAGCTTTTGCGACTTCATGATATAGCGTTTTATACTATTGGAGAATTTGGCGGGGCGAAGTTAGAGGATAAGCTAAAAGCTAGTATTGATAGGCAATTTGCGCTAATGGAGTTTATACGAAATAAAAGTGTCGAAAAACTTGTATGTCTATGTTCTGTGGATGCAAATCGTGTTGCTTTTGGCCTTGGTATCCCGATTTATAACTTTTATGATATACCACTCTCCGATTATGGCTCTGATTTTAAAAAAGCCCTTCCTCAAGCGAGGCTAACATTGCCGCTATCTACAAAAGCATTTCGTCCATATATGGTGCCTGGCGAGATTTTTGAGAGATTTAGCTTGGAAAAAGATCAGATAATTGAATACCACTTTTTGGATGTGCTGATTTGGCTTGCGGAGTTTATACCAGATAGGAATTACTATAATGATGTGCTTATGCGTTATGGATTAGATCCTAATAAGCCTACGATAGTTGTCAGAGAAGAGGAGTACAAGGCAAGCTATGTAATGAAAAAATACCCAATACTTTACGAGGGTCTTAAAATACTAAAAGACAAAATAGATGCAAATATTATCGCAATACCAAGATATGAGCCAGAACCCCTTGCGGAACTGTTGCCGTTTGCGACTGTGCTTAAAGAGAAAATGATAGTCCAACATCTGCTGGCCTTTTGTGATCTATTTATCGGTGGTGGTGGAACACTCAACTCTGAAGCGTGCTATTTTGGCACGCCAACTATTTCAACCCGCTCGTTTGTGAGTCACTATGACAAATTTTTGATTGATGAAGGGCTGATGAAAAAGGCCGATACAGTAGATGAGCTCATTGCGTTGTCTATCGATAATTTTGGCGTTAGAACCGATGCCGATAGAGTGTTTGGCGCTATGAATTTGGAGCTTGACAAACTCGTAGAAGAAATTATACGGTAAGTGTGCGGAATATTTGGGATTGTTGGGCGATATGATACAAATACCGCCAAAAAGTCGCTTTATACCCTAACCTCTCGTGGCGTGGATGGGATAGACTTCGACGAGAGTGATGGCTGTTTTTTTGGGCAGACCCGCCTTGCTATTATGGATATAGACCAAAGCGGTGGGGTGTTTGCAAAAAGTGCGGCAAGGCTTGTTTTTAACGGCGAAATTTACAACTATCACATATTAGCAGATGAACTTAAGTTAAAACCCCCGTATTGCGAAGGGGATGTAATACTTTGTGGGCTTGTGCGCCTTGGCAAGGCTTTTTTATCAAAGCTTCGTGGAATGTATGCCATTGCGTTTTGGGATGGAAATAGACTCCTTTTAGCCCGCGACCCAATTGGCAAAAAACCTCTTTTTTACTCCCCTCAAAACGGCTCATTCATCTTTGCAAGCGAAATTAAGGCTTTGCTTCCACACTTAAAGACAAAAACCATCTCAAAAGAGGGGCTAAATGGCTTTTTTGCCTTTTTATCTCCAATTGCGCCATACACGATATATGATGGCATCTATAGGCTTGGAGCTGGTGAGATGCTTGAGTTTGATGGGGTAAAATACAAAATAAAGCGGTTTGATACCCCTCTTGCCCCAGTGTGTGAGCTCTCATATGAAGAGGCAATTAGGCGCACAAGGGAGATGTTTTTTGATAGTGTGGGACTTAGGCTTGTTGCAGATGTGGAAATTGGCTCACTTTTGTCAGGTGGGTTAGATAGCGCCCTTGTACTTGCCGCCGCGACAAGGATACACGGCAAAGCGCTCCCTACTTTTACAGTTGGGTATGAGGGATTTGAAAGGTATGATGAGAGAGCGCTTGCTAAAAAAAGCGCCGAGATTTATGGCTCAAAGCACCGTGAGTTTATATTTTCAAAAGATGATTTTTTTGACTCTCTCGATAAATTCCTAGACTACATGGACGAGCCGCTCTCAGACCCTGCCGCGTTGCCGCTTGATTTTTTGATGAGACACATTAGGAGTGAAGGAATTAAGTGTGTCCTAAGCGGTGAGGGGAGCGATGAGCAGTACTTTGGATACAACAAATATGTGGAATATGCAAAGTTTGAAGCCCTTAAAGCAATCCCACACAAAAAGTGGCTTGCAAATTATCTAAAGTCAAATGTAGCCTACAACAAAGAGTGGGAGTGGTATCTTAGAGGGGTAAAAGATGAGCCCATTTACCGTGGGTATGGTGAGAGCTTTCTCGATTCACAACGCCAGAGATTGCTTCGAGATAGTGCGATTTCATCAATGGAGCTTTTGGCATCAGTAATGAAAGAGTTTGACGAGGGAGATTATTGGAGGTGGGCATCCTTTGTCGATTTGCGCACTTGGCTTGATGAAGCGCTACTTCACAAAGTCGATAGGGTATCGATGGCAAACGGGGTGGAAGTAAGGGCGCCGTTTTTGGATATAGAGTTTGTAAAGCACTCATTTTCTCTGCCAAGCCACCTTAAATACCCTTTGGCTCCAAAATCCTTCCTTAAAGAAGCTTTTTCGGATATTCTCGATCCATCTATCATAGCGCGCCCTAAAAAAGGGTTTAGCTATCCCTTTATGGAGTGGCTAAGGGAGGGTGGAGGGATTGATGCTATTTGCGATATTGCCAAAAAAAGTGAGCTTTTTGATATGAATAATGTGAAGTTTTATTTAAGCGCCAAAAAAGGAAAAGGTTTTCGCCACCACCTCTGGAG
>JAVRLX010000049.1:0-11101 GCA_031960985.1 Campylobacterales bacterium
CTATTTTTCCATTTCTTCAAACTTTATAAAAGCTACCATATCTCTTAAACAACATTTGCGCTTATTTTTCGCCCGCCCAAATTGGCGGGAGTTTGAGGGTTATAGTGAGTTTACAAGAACAGCGGATACTTTTTTGGCAAATGCCGACGGATCTTTAACGCTTTCACCTGATAGCATTAAAGAGAGGTCAAATAGTAGCTCCCCAATTTCTGCTACTTTCGCATCATCTGCCAATTCTAGTTTGTTTATTATTGGGTGATTTGGATTGATCTCAAAAATAGGCTTAGATTCTGGCGCTTCTTGACCCATCGCTTTTAGCATCTCTTTGAGTTGTGCCGTCATATGCGCATCGTCAAACACCACGCACGCCGCAGAGTCTTTGAGGCCTCCCGATACCTTCACCTCTTTGACTTTATCCCCCAAAGCTGCTGTAAGCTTTTCTATTAGCGGCTTTAGCCTTGTTGTGGTCGCTTCGTCAACTTCGGCTTTTAGTATTTCGTCGTTTAAGGAATTTGAGACATTTTTGATTTCAAAATCTTTGTATTTATGAACTGAAGGCATTACGATATTGTCTATCTCATCATCTAGCACAAGCACTTCTATATTTTTGGCTTTAAACCCCTCTAGTATCGGGGAGTTTTTGGCTAAATTGGCATCTTCGCCTACTATGTAATAAATCGCTTTTTGCCCAGCCACCATTCTAGTCTCATACTCTTCTAGGCTCACAAAGCCCTCAGCCGCCGTGGATTTGAACCTCATAAGCTCTAATAAGTCATCTCTGTTTGCATAGTCAGAGTATAGACCCTCTTTTAATGCTCTACCAAACTCTTTAAAGAATTTCTCATACTTTTCTTTATCGGCTTTGGCTAGTTTTTTTAGCTCACTCAAAATTTTCTTTGTAGAAGCTGCTTTTATTGTGGCTAGTAGCCTGTTTTGTTGAAGTATTTCACGGCTAACATTGAGCGGCAAATCTTCGGCATCAATAATACCCCTCACAAATCTTAAATATGTTGGCATCAACTCTTTATCATTATCGGTTATAAATACCCTTTTAACATAGAGTTTTACACCCGGCTCGTAATCCACCCTGTACATATCGATTGGGGCTTTTTGCGGAATGTAAAAGAGCGTTATATATTCGTGCGTACCTTCAGCTTTTGTGTGGATGTACAGTAGCGGCTTGTCGTTATCGTGGCTAATAGCAGAGTAAAATTCATTATACTCATCTTCTGTTATCTCGTTTTTCGCCCTTCTCCAAAGCGCGCTTGCCTTGTTGATTTGCTCTATCCTTGTCTCTGTTTTGCCATCTTCAAGGTATTTCTCTTTTTGCATAAATATTGGGAAAGGAATATGGTCTGAGTATTTTTTGACAATGCTTTCAAGTTTCCATTGGCTTAGGTACTCCTCTGCATCATCTTTGAGGTGTAGCGTGATTTCGGTACCGTGAGTATCTTTTGAGCCCTCTTTGATTTCGTATTCGCCGCTTCCATCACTTTCCCAGATAAACGCCTTATCTTCGCCCGCTTTGCGGCTAAGTACAGAGATTTTGGAAGCTACCATAAACGCCGAATAAAAGCCAACTCCAAACTGTCCGATAAGGTTGCTATCTTTTTTGGCATCCCCAGTTAGCTTCTCAATAAACGATTTTGTGCCGCTCTTTGCGATAGTACCAAGTGATTCAACCATATCTTCATCATTCATACCGATACCGGTATCTGATATTTTAATAGTTTTGGCGCCTTTATCGTAGGTAATTTCTATTTTGCCACCACCGCCAAACTCTTTGTATTTTTCATCTGTTAATGCTAGATATTGGAGCTTATCCATAGCGTCTGAGCCGTTGGAGATTAGCTCTCGCAAAAATATGTCTCTATCAGAATAGAGAGAGTGTATCATTAGGTTGAGTAGTTGCTTGATTTCGGTTTGGAATGCGTGTTTTGCCATTTTAAACTCCTAAAGTTGATAATATATGTGTAAAATATAATGAAATTTTAGCAGAGTAAACCTTTAAGTGCTAATTTTATACAGAAGCAAACTAGCAAAAAGATATTTAAGCCGCTTTTAGTGACGGTAGGAATTTTTTTTGCTTTACTTCATAGATAAAATATACTCTGCTTTTGCCGATTTTTTAGTTGCTGACCTTACGCACCAAAAGTGCGTAAGAACCTCTATCTCTCCTGCGTCAGCAGGTAGCTTTAGGGGGTTGTAGGGACATTTATGTCCCTGCCACAAATACAGGCTTTGCTCGTATTTGTGCGTAACATCACTTAGTTATATGAAATCGATAGCAAAGGGGCTTAGGTTGAATAGAAGAGATTTTTTATTAGCGTCTATGGGCATATCAGTTGCGCTATTGCCTGAGTATGCGAACGCTTTTGATATATCCAAGATACTATCGAAGCTAGAAAAAGGAGAGCCAAAGTCTGCCTCAAATGCTCCAGAAGTTCTCACAGATGATGCCGAAGAGAGATTTGTCTGGCTAACAAGAAGGGACAGCGGAGAACAATTTAAAGAGATATTTTTTGCCAACGGGAAGTACAATTTTGAAGCATACAAAAAATTCTGCTGGCTTATGAGAGATCTCAGGGGTGGCGATGAGGCGGTGGCAATAGATGCAAATCTGCTTAATATCGCCTATAAAATCCAAAATACACTTTTAAGTTTCAATATCCGTAAACCAATAAATGTCAATAGCGGTTACCGTTCGCCAAAAACAAATGCAAACACCGAGGGCGCCGCAAAAAACTCGTTTCATATGAGGGGTAAGGCTATGGATATATCGATAGATGGGCTTGATGCTAGTTTGGTTGGGTATCTGGGCAGGATAATGGCAAATGGCGGTGTGGGTTTTTATCCAATGAAAAATTTTATACATCTCGACACCGGCGACAAAAGACAGTGGATAGTTGACAGCAAAAACAATTTTAAAATGTTAGATATATAGCTTTTTTGACGCCCAACCCCCTTTGGTGGGAGTGGCGTGTCAGGGTAAGTTAAGATATGCTATTTTTTGTGCTTATATAGCCAAACCATAATCCCTTTTTGGGCATGCAGTCTATTTTCCGCCTCTTGCCATACAAAACTTTGAGGCCCTTCCAAAACTGCTTCCGAAACCTCTTCGCCTCTATGCGCAGGCAGACAGTGTAAAAATATAGCATCAGGTTTTGCAAGAGACATTAGGGCTTCATCTATCATAAAACCATCAAAATCGTTGAGCCTTTTTTGATACTCCTCTTCTTGTCCCATACTAGTCCAAACATCTGTAGTAAGGACATCTGCCCCTTTTGTCGCCTCTTTTGGGTCGTTTGTAATAATAATTTTAGCTCCACTTTTTGCAGCAAACTCCTTTGCCTGATTTACTACAAATTCGAGTGGCTCATACCCTTTTGGAGCGGCTATTCTTATCTCAAAACCTAGTTTTGCGGCGAGGTTTAGCCAGCTATTTGCCATATTGTTACCATCCCCAATATATGCAACAATAGGGTTTTTACTTTTATCAAGCTCCACCATTGTCATATAATCGGCCATTAATTGCACCGGATGATACAAATCTGTAAGCCCATTGATAACAGGTACTTTCGAGTATTTGGCAAACTCCTCTATCTTTTCTTGCTCATAGGTTCTTATCATTACCATATCGCACATAGAACTAATAACTCGCGCAGTATCTTTGATAGGCTCACCTCGTCCAAGCTGAAGATCTTTACTGGACAAAAAGAGCCCCACTCCCCCTAGCTGATAAATACCAACCTCGAAGCTTACCCTAGTCCTAGTAGAGTTCTTCTCAAAAATCATAGCAAGTGTTTTGCCCTCTAAATATGGGATATGTTCCCCTTTTTTTGCATCGCATTTAATACGAATAGAAAGGTCTATAATTTCTAAAATTTCTTCTTTTGAAAAATCTCTCAGGCTCAGAAAATGTCTCACAAGCTATTCCTTGAAAATATTTAATTGTTTATTATAGCGGCCGCTTCTTTTGCGTGGTAAGTTATAATGATGCCAGCCCCCGCTCTTTTGATAGAGAGAAGGGTCTCCATCATAGCCCTATCGTAGTCGATAAGCCCCATTTTGCCGGCCATTTTAAGCATCGAATACTCGCCAGATACATTATAGGCAGCTAGAGGAAGATTTGTCCTCTCTCTAATATCTCTTATTATATCAAGATATGCTAAAGCGGGCTTAACCATCAATATATCCGCCCCTTGCGCCTCATCTTCAAGGCTTTCATCTATTGCCTCTAGGCGGTTTGCCGGATTCATCTGATAGCTTCTGCGGTCGCCAAAACTTGGAGTAGATTCAGCCACATCACGAAAAGGGCCGTAAAATGCGCTTGCAAACTTAGTCGAATACGCCATAATTGGCAGATGGGAATAACCAGCATCGTCTAACGCCGCCCTAACTACCTCGATTGTGCCATCCATCATGCCGCTTGGAGCTATCATATCGGTGCCACATTTTGCATGTATAACGGCTTGACGAGCTAAAATTTCGAGCGTCGCATCATTATCTACAGTTTGGAGTTTTGGATTTAAAATACCGCAATGTCCGTGGTCTGTGTATTCGCAAAAACAAAGGTCGGTAGCAATCATAGCGTCTGGAGAGGCATCTTTTATCTTTTTTAACGCCTCGGCTATTATCCCGTGTTCACAAAGGGCATCGCTACCAACAGAGTCTTTTATGCTAGGAATACCAAACAATATAAACGAGTTAATCCCCATACTTTGACAAAATTTTATCTCTTTAATTGCCTCATCTACGCTCATCTGATAAACATCCGGCATAGAGCCTACTTCATTTTTTATTCCCCTACCTTCTCTTACAAAGAGCGGATAGATAAAATCTGTTACAAAAAGCCTCGTCTCAGTTAACATCTCCCTAATTTGTGGGTTGATACGAACCCTTCTAAATCTCTTAAAACTCACAATGCATGCCTTATTTATTGAAATTAACACCGATTTTAGCAGAAAATCACACATAGTAAGATAAAATAATTTTCGATTAGCGCATATAAAGGATTTAAGATTTTACCTATAGAAGTTTCAGAGACCGCCAAACTGCCATCTAAGTTTGGCAATTTCCTCATTCAAGCATTCAAAGAGGGCGAAAAAGAACATCTAGTTATACGAACCGAAAATTTAGATTGCGACACTCCGCTTGTAAGAGTGCACTCCGAATGTCTAACGGGAGATGCGCTCGGAAGCCTCAGGTGCGACTGCAGGGACCAGCTTGGAATTGCTTTGGAGCAAATAAATCAAGAGGGGTGCGGTATGGTGCTTTATCTTAGACAAGAGGGGCGCGGCATAGGGCTTTTAAACAAAGTAAACGCCTATAAGCTTCAAGACGAGGGCTTTAACACTTACGAAGCCAACCATCAATTAGGCTTTGATTCAGATGAGCGCAACTTTGACATAGTGGAGTATATGCTTTCATATTACGGCATCAAAAAAATTAGACTCCTTACTAATAATCCAAAAAAACTAAAAAGCATAAAAGGTGTTGAGATAGTAGAGAGGGTGCCAATAATCAGCGAGCCGCACGAGTACAACAAAAACTACCTCAAAGCAAAACAAGAACACGGCGGACATCTATTTTGAGTCTTTTAGCAGAGCTTTTATCCCAAAATGGGATTTATATTACAGATAAAGAGGCAGAGAAACTTTTAAAATTTTGCGAATTACTTAAAATGTGGAATAAAACACACAGCCTTACATCAATGCGGCGAGATGAAGAGTTTAATGATGCAATACTAGATAGCGTATACCCACTAACTTTTTTAGATAATTTTAAATCGGCTTTGGATATAGGAAGCGGAGCTGGATTTCCAGCGCTGCCGTTAGCAATCTTAAAAAGTGATGCAAACTTCACCCTATGTGAGCCGCTGTCAAAAAAATATGCTTTTTTACAGTTTACAAAACTAGAATTGGAGCTTAGTAATGTAACAGTTAAAAAAAGTAGAGTTGAAGAGCTTGATGAGGGCGAATTTGACCTAATTAGCTCAAGAGCTGTAGCAAATAGTCAAATCCTAATAGAGCTATCTTCCAAGCTACTAAAAAATGGCGGAATGTGGCTATTTTATAAGGGTGAGCGCTCAGCTACAGAAGTCGACGGTAAAAATGTACAAATCTACACAAAAAATAGACGACACTACGTCTTAATAAGGAAAGAGTCTTGATTAAGTTTTTATTTAATTTAGCCGTAATTATAATAGTTGGATACATCATATATGTAAAGTTTTTCAAAAAGCATCCTAAACCTAAAGCCCCAAAAGAGGAGTTTAAAAAAATGGATAACTCCATAATGGTTAGCTGTGATAAATGCGGTACTTTTGTTGAAACTGGAGAATCTATAGTAAAAGACGGCAAATTCTACTGCTCAAAAGAGTGTGCGGAGGTAAAATAAATGATAATAATAGGCGGGCGCGACGAGGTTAGCACTGGGGAGAAGCTATCGTTTGATGGTAGCGGCGACCTGAAATACTTTAAATTTGACGCAAACTCTCTTGCGACATATAAAGAGCTTGTCCAAAAAGGGTGCGATGTAGCTATTGGCGTTAGCGATATCAAAGAGCTAATTTACGCTTGCAATATAGGGGTAAAGTATGTATTAGCAAACAAGGAAGACGCCGCCATAATGCAAAAAATAGTTGATTCGTATATGTTTGATACTAAACTTTTGGCAATTATATATGAAGAAGATGAGATAGAGTGGGCGGCGGCATCCGAGATAGATGGCGTAGTTTTTGACAAAGAAGAAGAGCTATGAAGATATACGACATAGCCATCATAGGCGCTGGACCAGCAGGGATAGCTGCAGCTGTGGAAGCTTATGCTGAGGGGATTAAAAATATAATTCTAATAGAAAAAGCCCCAAATCACTCGGCTACAATAAGAAATTTCTATAAAGACGGCAAACGCGTAGACAAAGAGTGGATGGGGCAAAAATTGGAAAGTAGCGGTACTATCAATTTTTTAGAAGGCTCAAAAGAGTCCACAATCGAATTTTTTGATAATTTGTTAGCAAAAAACAACATTGAAGTAGTATTTAACGAAGAGGCAGAAAAGGTTGTAAAAAATAAAGAGCTATTTGACATAACCACGAGCAAATCAAACTATCACGCAAAAAGTGTAATCCTTGCCATTGGAAAGATGGGCAAGCCAAATAAGCCAACTTGCCAAATAACCCCAGAGGCAAAAAAAAGAATCCACTACAATCTTGATGCCTGTAGTGAAAATGAGAGTATTTTAGTAGTAGGCGGCGGAAATTCAGCGGCAGAATATGCAATAGATTTGGCTGATAAAAACGATGTGGCATTATCATATAGAAAGCCAAGTTTTACCAGATTAAATGCTATCAATTTATTAAATTTAGAAAAATTAAGCTCGCACGGTAAGATAAGAATGTTAATGGGCACAAACATCTCTGCGATAGATGAAAAAAACGGGAAACTAAAGGTAATGTTTGAAGAGATAGAGGCAGAAAGTTTTGATAGAGTAATATTTGCGATAGGGGGCTCAACACCAATTGATTTTTTGAAAAAATGCGGCGTAGAACTAAGAGATGGTGAGCCAGTATTATCAAGTGAGTTTGAAACCGATACAAAAGGGATGTTTATTTCAGGCGACATCGCTTTCAAAAATGGAGGCTCGATAGTTGCAGCGCTAGATATGAGCTACAAAATAGTACAAAAAATCAAGCTGGAGATTTTATAAAACCAAAATCGTATCACAAAATTTATTCATAGTTGCTCTGCTATAAGTTTTGCATACAAATCAAAGCGTTTATCGGCAACACTATTGGGAGTATTTTTTGTTATATCTTTTTTTGAAATCTCATAAATATCGAGACCAGGGCTAGAAAAAATGGATTTTTGAATCAGCCCCTTATCGTTTATAGCAAGAGAGGATTTGATATATTCACCGCCCAGCCAATTGATACCGAGCATATTTAGCCTATTTTCAATAGCCCTTGCCTTTAGTAGCAACCTAAAATCTCGTACTCTTTTTTTCGGCCAGGCAGATGGGCAAAGCGCTATGTCACATTTGTTAGCATAAAGAGAGAAAATTTCCGGAAAACGGAGGTCGTAGCAGATACTAATCCCAATACTGAGTCCATCAAGCTCAAAAATAGAGAGTCTCTCACCGCTATCAAATACAGTATTTTCAGAGGCAAAAGAGAATAAATGAATTTTATCGTAGATACAAACTATCTTACCGTCATTTGAAACGATAACATAAGAGTTTTTGTATTTTTTGCCAACTCTCCTTGCTGCGCCAAAACCGATATATATGTTATATTTTCTTGCAAGAGCACAAAAAAACTCCAATCCATCATCAAAACTATGCAACTCAAATATCTTTGCATCAACAGTGTATCCGCAATATGACAACTCAGGGAGCAAAACAAGCCTTGCGCCTTCTATGGCAGATTTTTCAACAAGCGTCTTCGTCTCAATCAATCTTTGCTCATAAGATAAAGATGCGTCAAGAGACAAAAGAGATATTTTCACTACACTATTACCCTCGGTATTGCAGGATTTAGCCTTGTCAGTATTTCATAGCTTATAGTGCCATATCTTGCGGCTATCAGCGCGGCGTTATCAAACACGCAAATGCTTGCCTCCTCTGACTCTACACAAATATTATCCATAGAAACTCTTCCTATAAGCTTTGAGCCGTTTGGAAGCACATATTCACCCTCGGCTTTGACACGCAAAAAACCATCAGCATACCCAACATCATAAGTAGATACTATGGTATCCGAATATATTTTGCCCATTGCGCCATAACCAACAGCCTGCCCGGCCTTAAGCCTTCTTGATGCTATCTTATCAGCCCAAAGCGACATTACGGGATAAAATGACGGTGATAATACAGCCTTTGGCATATCCAGATAGCCATATAGGGCAATTCCGACTCTTGCCATATCGAATTCACCAAGTCCGCCACTCCTAAAAAGTCCCGCTGAATTTTGAAGATGAAATAAAGGTCGCATCATTCCTCTAGCTGCGCAAAACTCTGTTACTCTCTTTTTAATATCCAAAAAGTTTTTTTCTTGCCAAAAACTCTCAGATGAAAGCTCATCGGCACTCCTAAGATGCGAAAAAACACCGCAAAGCAAAAGTCCTCTTGAGACTATCATCTCTAGAGCCGGTAATAACTCATCTTCTGCTATACCATTTCTATGCATACCGGTATCTACTTTGAGATGTATTTTTGTCTTTGAGGGTATTGTTTTTAGAAGTTCAAAACTATTGACGGCAAAATAAACATTAACCGGAGCGTCAAAATCGCTTTGTTCAGCCAAGCAAAGTACGCTTTTAAATTTGTCAAAAAGAACGCTAGCCTCTCTTTTATCTCTTACAATAATGTTTTCAATGCCGTTAGTCGCACACAAAGAGCCAAACTCTACAAGGCCGTGCCCATAAGCATTATCCTTAAGAACAGCGTATATCTTCTCTATAGGCGCTTTTTGTGAGATAAGATTGATATTAGCCTTTAGCGCATCTTTATTAAGCTCAATACGAGACATTATTCTGTTATTTTATTGCTTTATTCGCAAAGGTTTCAAAATCCAAAAATTTTTGAATCCCGCCAACCTCTATCTTATAAACAACTTTCCATCTACCCTCTAGAGGGACAACAAAAGGTTTTGATATATATTGATTGGATGTTTTACTAAATTCTGTAATTTTTATGTCATATTTTGAAGTATCCGGTCTTGTTATGAGAGCGGTTATATTTGCATCAACCGACGATCCGTTTTTGTCAGTTATATTTAATTCAAGATTTGCAGGCGCACCTTCATTAAGAGATACTTTTGTAATGCCTACAGTGTAGCTTTCATCAAATTTTTTTTCAGACTCTGCTATTTCATTATAACTCTTGTCAAGCTCTCTGTATGCCATCATATGGCTACTATCCATTTCAACTGGATTTTTTATTGCTATAGCTACTATTATCATAAGAGCCGCTACCAAAGCTACGCCAAATACCAAAAGTCCTATCAAGTAATAGTTTTTACCCTGTTTCATTTAGCGCTCCTTCGTTGGTAAATCCTGTAAAAATAAATACCGAGAGATACAACTATTATTCCATAAAACAAAACTCTCAAGCCCTGCATGAAATTTCTGCTTTCAGAACCTATACTAGAATCCAATTTTATATTTTTGCTACTCGCTATCTCGTCTGCTATCTCGGCAATACCATTAAGAATCGCCGCTGAGTATTTTGTATCTAAGGTGTTTTGATCTTGAGATGTCAAAAGAGGAATTATAAAAGTATTGAGTATTTCATTTTTATCAATAACGCTTTTAAGATCAGGGGACACAAGCAAATCTACTTTTTGATCTTTGACAGAGAGAACTAAAATAACATAAGGGGGTTTCAAATTTTTTGAAATATTTTTTTCATATTCAACTATATTTACACCAGTGCTCTCTACAAGATGCGCAACAATCGACACACCAGTTTTTGAATATAGCTCACTCGATATTTCACTTATCTTATCATAAGCATGTTGTTTAATGATATTTTGATTTATAATTTCAGGTTTTGCAAAAGCAAAAACATGTACAAGCGCAAATATTATCAGACTTCTGCGAATTATTTTTTTCATCCGCAGAAGTCTACCATTAATTTACTTAGCCCACATAAAAATGGTTTGGTGTGACAACAGACCAAATTGTAAGTATCGCTAGTATAACAAGGCCGACTGTAAGAATTGTAATCCTATCCATATACCCATCCCCCTTTATTTGGCGTCCACAACTCTAGCTTTAGCAGCCGCATCAATCATTTTGATCTCTTTTTCGCCATCTATTTTGTAATAGTTGGAAGCATTATTTTGCTGAGTAAGCACAGCATTTGTCCCTAAGAAGCCTAAAATAGAAAGAAGCAAAGCTGTAGCAATTAACATACCGCCAATTCCATTTAATCCAAACATTTACCTATCTCCTTTCATTACTTCTTAGGATTACTCATCTCAGAATTTATATAGGTCGCAACCGCCATAAACTGAGTTTTATTGAGTAGTCCAGATTTTTCAAATGAAGGCATATTACCGATATGACCTTTTTTACCTCTTACAAGTACGGTATCAGCTA